>JBBQNU010000007.1:0-42627 GCA_038330285.1 Hyphomicrobiales bacterium
CTGAAGCAGGGCGTTCCGTTCCTGAGTGCCTGCCGCAACCATTTTCTGGAGCGCCTCAATTTGCGCCCGTGCCTTGGCATTCGACTTTGCCATAAGATTGACGTGTCCCAACAATGAAAGACGTGTTCGTTCGGTCTCCGCAATGGCGCCGGCTGGTTTGCCGGCGAAATCTGATTGGACGGACGGCGGTTCAAGTATTTTCCGCACGTCGAAGAACACAATTGGCTCTTCCTCGCAGCTTGCGACGAGAATGCGATCATCGCCCGTCAGATCAAGCCCTTTTGGGCCGCCCTCCTGGGGATTTGCATGCCCGCGGGTAAAAGCCTCGTTATCCATTACACGCAGCTCATATGCAGGAAAATGCTTGCCGGACCAGCGCCGGTGATCCATTTTGTAAACATGAACCAGCGGCGCGCCGGCGTCCGCCACAAAAATACAGCTGTCATCGCGCGAAAACCGCAATCCGTGGGGATAAGACATTCCCCGCAGCTTGCCCACAGGTTCACTCTCTTCATCAAGTGAACTGTCGTTCCTGAATATGAAAACAGCATTCTTGCGGTGATTGCTTACGGCAAGCCATTCCCCGGAATGGCTGTGGCTTATGCCGTCAGGCACATCAAGCCCTTTTGCCAGGAGACGGCAGCTTCCCTGGGAGGCGAAGTTGTTTCTTCCATCAAGCAAATGCCGCGAAACGTTGTTAGCGTAATTGTTGCAGATGACCGCATCATACAGGTCCTGGCCAATCCTCGAAACTGAAACAGACCCTGGAGAACGCAGCAAGTCGTGTCCACGCTTGATTGTCTCTATGGGCGTGATGTCGACACTCCTGCTGTCCAGCTTTTCCGATGGAATTTTCAGGATCGGCGCTTCGCCGCTGCGGTTGGCAATAATAAGTGTGCTGCTGTCGATCCAGAACAGGCCATGCGGATAATTGAAGCTCGCAGAGGTTATTTCGAGCCAGTCTTCGCACTTAACGAGAATTTTGCCTTTTGCGGTTTTTACTTTGATATCCAGCAGGAGGATTTTATTGGCGTTATAGCCAGCAATCGCCAGGCGGCGGTCATCAGGCGAAAACTGAACATCCTCGGTGCGTCCCAAATTTGCCAGCGCAGTCTTGACGCCGTCACTCGGCACAAACGATATGCGTGGGCAGAGATCCATCAGGATTTTCCTTCCTTGAGGCCCTGTTTCTTCGCCGACAGCACCGCTAGCAGTTCATTCAAGGCCTGCGGCTCCAGTTTTCCGATGTCGTCGGCCAGCCGGTTGGCGAGCTCGGTGGCGAGCGGATTGAGGCCTGAGGTGTCAATGGTAATGCGCGGATGGGAAATGCGCGCAAGGCGGGTCACCTCCTCGGCCTCGTCCCAGATGATGTTGAAATAGGCGATGATGCGCTGGATCAGGTGCCAGCCGGGCCTGCCGCGCTTGCCGTGCTCCAAAGCCGATAGATAGGCGCTGGAAACACCGATCGCGGTGGACATCTGTTTCAGCGTGATGGCGCGGTCGGCGCGGAGCTTCCGCATCTTTTCGCCAAAAGGCGTCATGTCAACCTTCCCTGGTTCGCCGCAGTTTCACATAGAAAGCGCCGCCGCCGCCATGCTTGGGGTGGGCCTGCTGGAAACCGGAAACATGGGCACGAAATTGCGCCTCGTGCAACCATTCGGGCAATTGCCGGCGCAAACGCCCTTCCCGTTCGGGGGCGTAAAAATGATCCCGGCCATGGAGCGTGTGGCCGGAAAATGGAGAAGCGCCCTTGCCGGTAATGACCAGCACGAGGCGGTGCCCCTGCATGCGGCGGCTGGAGATGAAATCCAAAAGGCGGATACGGGCTTCCTCCAAATTCATGCCATGCAAATCGAGGCGGCTTTCAATCTCGACATTGCCGCGTATCAGCTTCTGTTCGGTGCGCCGGTCGAAGCCGGTAATGGGCGGCGGAGATTTGTTGAGCGAAATTTTGGGCGTCGATGCTTTCTGCGGCAGCAGCTGAATGGCCTGCTTTGGCAGGGAAACCGATGCGGCGCTCATCTTGAGGGCGCGTTTGCCCAAAGGCCTGATGGAGCGGGTCACCTCATCCCAGAGATTGCGATCGGGGACTTCGAAGGATTTCTTTTTCATTTTCCGTTCAAAAGTCTGGCGGCCAATTTCTTCGGCAGCAAAACAATCATGGCGCCGGGGCTTTTCATCTGGCCTGCAACGCTTGCGGCTTTCTCGCCCCAGCCCCAATAGACATCGCCGCGCACATTGCCCCTTATCGCCGTTCCCGTATCCTGCGCCACCATCAGGTGGCGAAAATCCTGCGGTGCTCCGGCAGGGCCGGACGGCACTTTCGCATCAAGCCAAATGGGTGTGCCGAACATCCAGAGGCTGCGGTCAATGGCCAGGCTTCGCAACGGCGTGAGTGAAACCTGTTGTGCGCCCGGGGCGCCAAGCGCGGGATCGTCGACCTTCACTTCGCGGAAGAAAACGAAGGACTTGTTTTCCCACATGAGTTCGCGGGCCTCGCCGGGATTGTCCTTCATCCAGGCGCGCAGGGCCTGCATCGACATGGTGTCCCTGGTGAGCACGCCGCGCTCAACCAGAACGCCGCCGATGCCGGTATAGGGCTGGCCGGATTTTGCACCATAGGCGAGGCGCATGGTGCTGCCGTCTCCAAAGCGGATGCGGCCTGAACCCTGGACATGAATGAAAAACGCATCGACCCAGCTTTTGAGCCAGACGATCTCAAGGCCCCGGCCCTGCAAGGCACCTTCCTCGATTTCGCGGCGCGTCAAATATCCGCCGGGCTTTCCCTGCAGAATGCGGCCATATTTCAGGTTGAGCCGCTTTTCCGTTGCCGCGTCAAAACTCACGAGATCATCGGGCTTGCGATAGATGGGGACATCATAGCCACGCGTACGCGTCCGGCTGCCCTCCGCTTCCGGTTCGTAATAGCCGGTGAACAAGCCATCGGGGAGGGAGGGATCAGTGACTTTCAGAGCGGTGAATTTTTCCTCGAAAAACTGGCGAGCTGATGTCGTGTGAGCAGCGCTTTCGCAAATCTTCAGCCAATCCGCGTGCTTTCCACCAAAGCGGACGCTGCGTTCGAAGCCGCGGCCACCCGCCAGAATCTCTGTGCATGATCTTTGAAACGTTGCCAGCGCTGCCGCATGGTCGTCATCAGCCCAGCCTGCAATCTGGGCGAATGGCACGGCGGTGAAAATCGGTTTGGCTTCAGCGGTCATGGCAAGGGAAATGGCGAATAAACAGGCAAGTCCCCGCCGTCCTATCACGCTTGCGTTTCGGTGGCCACAACACGCCAGTTCGGATCCTTTTGCGCCACGTCTCTTTCAAAGGTCCAGATATCGGTGATATCCCGGACTTCCCGGGGATTGCCGTCAATGAGGGCGCCTGCCTTGTCGAAGGTGGCAGAAATCATCTGGCTGGCAAACTTGACAATGATGCTGGCGCGTTTTCCGGCCAAGGCCACGGATATGAAATCAACCTTCTCAAAACCGACGAACTGGAAATCGAGCCTTTCGCCGGCCTGGCCGCGGCTGTCGATGGCCTTGGCGAAGCCATCAAACACTTCCTTCGACAGGAGGTTTTTGAGAGCCGGCTTGTCGCCCTTGGCGAAGGCCTCGACAATCATCTCATAGGCAAGCTTCGCGCCTTCGAGGAATTCCTTTGGCTGGAACGCCGGATCGGCCTTTAGCAGTTTTTCAAAGCCTGCGGCGAGCGGCGAGGCGGCTGCCGCAAATCCGGTCCAAATCGGAGCCTTTGGTTCGCCATCAGCCTCAGGCTTTTTCGCTGGCTCGTCCCTGCTTGAGGGAAACTCCAGAACTTTGCCACTGCCGGTTTCAACCGGGGCGCTGCCATTTGTCCGGCGGGGAGGTGCATAGGGATCAATCGGTGGGCGCTCAGTTCCCGTGCGCTGCCCAAGAACCGAACGCAGGCGCCAAACAACCATAAGCGCAATGGCGGCCAGAACCAGATTCAGGGGATCAAAGAGCTCGTTCATTACAATATTCTCACACTTCTGAGCTTACACACGGAGCGGCACACATTGTACTCGTCTTATGTTGAGTCCTATATAGGAGACTTTGGGATAGGTCCAAGGACCATTCTACTGGAGTCTTGCTTGCGCCGCCACTTTCCCATCCTCATTCTTGTCCTCCTGTTTGCCGACCTTGCATCTCTCATCTGGCTGGGGCGGTTTGTCGGGGTTTTGCCTGTCCTGGCGCTGGTCATTCTGGACATCTTTGCAGGCAGCGCCCTTATCCGGCGAAGCGGCACCAACATATTCACCATGCTGAATACGCCTGCCAGCGACAGGAAAACCGTTTCAGGCGGGGCAGCCAAAAGCCTGCTCGGGGCCATTGCCGGGCTGCTGCTGATCATTCCGGGGGTCGTCAGCGATTTCATTGCTTTGGCGCTTCTGCTGCCATGGGTCCGCAAGCGTGTGGCCGGGTTTTTCGAAACCCATATTTCGGGGGATTTTACGGTTCGCCGGCGCGGTCTCGTCATTGAGGCTGAGGCGGTGGAAATCGAAGACGTGCCAAAGCTGAAGCCAAATTCTCCCTTGGAGGATTAAAGACCCTCCTTGCGGCACCGCAGCCTTCATGTTAGCCACTCACAACTCGTGATTTGATCAGACTATTCCGGCGTATGAGAGGCATTCCAGATGGCAAAAGCAGCAAAACCAACTCCCCGCAAACCCGCCGCAAAGGCAGCAAATGGCGGCAAGAATCCGGAAGAAAAGGCTCCGAGCATTTCGGAAGGCAAGGCCGCTGGTGCGGTCGATCTGCAGGTTCCGCCGCCCCAGCCGGGCACCCAGCCGTCCATGCGCATTCTTGGCCAGTATTTGAAAGACCTGAGCTTTGAAAACCCCAATGCGCCCCAGGCCTTGGCGCCCCAACAAAACCAGCCGGACATCAATATCGCGGTCAACGTCAACGCCCGCAACATCGCGCCAACGGATTTTGAGGTCGAGCTGCATCTTGATGCAAAAGCGACCTCCGAAGGCAAGGTCATCTTCGCCTCGGAGCTTCTGTATGCCGGGGTTTTCCGCATGGAAAATTTTCCGGCCAACATGCTGCATGCGGCAGTTCTCATTGAATGCCCGCGCATGCTGTTTCCCTTCGCGCGCCAGATCCTTGCGGACGCAACGCGCAATGGCGGGTTTCCGCCGCTGATGCTGGACCCTATTGATTTTGCCGGCATGTACCACAAGCGCATGAAGCAGCAAAAAACAACCGCACAGGCTTAATTCAAGTCGCTTTCCACAGGGCTGAAGCGCCGAGGCTTTTGACAAGAGCCTCATGACGCGCCAGTTCTTCAGCGGTGAGCCGTTCGGGAAGCGGATTGCTTCGTTTGGCCGGCGCTTGAGCATTGCTGGTTTGCAGATGACGGACATTATCGGTTTTTGGCAATGTCAGGGTAATCTGGCGGCCGCCGACAAGCTCAAGATAGACGCCTGCAAGAAGCTCCGAGTCCAGCAGGGCGCCATGCTTTGTGCGCTTTGCGATATCAATCCCGTAACGCTTGCACAGCGCGTCAAGACTGTTGGGACCCATGGGATGCCGCTTCTTGGCAAGGGCCAGGGTATCAATGATCCGCTCATAAAGAATGGGCGGACGCTTGATAAATCCCAGTTCGGCATTCAGAAAACCAACATCAAAGCTGGCGTTGTGAATGATCAGAACCGTATCGCCGATAAACTCAAGAAACTCATCGGCAATTTTCGCGAATATGGGCTTGTCCTTCAGAAATTCGCCGCTTATCCCATGAACCGCTTCAGCCTCGCGGGGCACGTCGCGCTGGGGATTGATAAAGCTGTGGTAAGTTTTACCCGTCGGAATGTGATTGAACAATTCAACAGCGCCGATTTCAACAAGGCGGTGACCCTGCAGCGGATCAAGCCCGGTGGTTTCCGTATCGAGGACAATTTCTCTCATGGCTTGTAAGTCCTGGCCAGTTCCGCAAGCTGCCTGCTTAGCGCATCGACCTGGGTTCGCAAATGGTCCAGGCTGCCGGAATTCTCAATCACAAAATCGGCGCGGCTGCGCTTTTCCGCATCAGGCATCTGCCTTGCCAGAATTCCGGCCAGTTTTTGTTCTGTCATTCCCGGCCGGGCCATTGCCCGCTGCCGCTGCACGTCTTCATTGGCCGACACAACAATAACATAATCCAGTTCCTCCTCCTGGCCCGTTTCAAAGAGAAGCGGAACATCAATAACCACAAGAGCAGAGCCTTGCTTTCGCCAATGGGCTAGGAAGTGCTCGCGCCTTTTTCTGACAAGGGGATGGATCAGGGATTCCAATTTTCGCAAATCTTCCGGAAAGCCCAATACCTGCTGCCCCAGAAGCTGACGGTCAATTTCGCCGTCAACAGTTACGCCCGGAAATTCTTTACCAAGCAAATCCCTGGTTGTCTTTTCAGCATAAAGGCCATGCACCTCGGCATCGGAGTCAAATACGGGAATGCCGGCGGCAGAAAACAATTTGGCCACTTCACTTTTGCCCGTGGCAATGGAGCCGGTGAGACCAACGGATATCATTGTCTATGTGCTTTTTGAACGTCTGCAGCTATCAACTCATAGAGCTCAGCCGTTATGTCTGGCTTCACACCAAACCACAGTTCGAAACCTCTTAAGGCCTGATGCAGCAACATTCCCAGGCCGCTCAAAACCGGGTTCCCCCGCTGCCTTGCTTTTACGAGGAAAGCCGTTTCCAAGGGCGTATAAACAATATCGGCAACTAGTGCGTTGGGATTCAGGCTTTGAATTTCCAGTTCCAATGGGGGCTGGCCTTCCATGCCCTTTGATGTTGTGTTCACGAGAAGCCCGCAGCTCGTCAGCGCATCATTGGAGGTGGTCTCGCTGATTTCATAGATACCGGAACCAAACTGCGCCTGGAGATCATGAATGCGCTCGCGCGTGCGGTTGATGATTCCGATGTGCTTCACGCCCTCATCAAACAGAGCACCAATGATTGCCTTTGCGGCACCTCCGGCTCCAATAACAATTCCCGTTTTGTTTTTGAGATTAAACAGGGGATGGGAATGGCGGAGAGACGCGATAAAACCTTCACCATCGGTGTTCGTCCCGCAGACCACGCCATCCCTGAGGTACACCGTGTTTACGGCGCCGAGACGGCTGGCGATTACATCCGCCTTTGCCACGGCCTGAAATGCCGCTTCCTTGTGAGGGATTGTTACATTGCACCCTACGAATTCCGACGCGGCCAGATTCGCAACGAATTGCATTACGTTTTCTGGTTCAACCGCTTTTTTTTCATAGACCGCGTCGATGCCGTATTTTTTCAGCCAGTAGTTATGAATCAGCGGCGAGCGCGAATGGCCGATGGGCCAGCCAATGACACAGGCCTTTTTCATGACGGAATAATCCCGCGCTGCCTTAAGAAACCGAGAAGCGGCAACATGGGCAAACCAAGAATGGTGAAATAATCACCTTCAATTTTTTCAAATAGCTGAATGCCGGTTTCCTCCAGCTTGTATGCACCGACCGAAGACAAATAGTCGGCAGGGCTGCCGTCCAGGTATGACACCAAAAATTCCGGGGTAAAGTCTCTCATTGTCATTCGTGCCTCGGAACAATGGTTCCACACTTCAGTACCGGCAAATGAACATGAAATCGCAGAGTATAATGTGTGCGTGGTGTTGCGCAGCATTGATAACTGTTTTTCGGCATCGGCGCGGGAAACCGGTTTATTGAAAACCTGATTCTCAAATCCAAGCACCTGATCTGCGCCGATAGTCATCGCCTTGGGATGCTGCCTCGATATTTTCTCTGACTTTAGCTGGGCCAGTTCTAGTGAAATGTTTCGCGGAGAAAGGTCCGTGAGTGAATCTTTTGCCTCATCTTCATCAAGTTCTGAATTGAGCATGGAGAATTTTAACCCGGCAGCGCTCAGGATTTTTCCGCGAATTTTGCTGGTTGAAGCGAGAATAATGTCCAAGTGGTTCACGCGTTGAAAGCTGTGGAGTTTTAACAGGTGGATTGTGGATAATTCTGCGAACCGAAGAATGGTTAACAATTGGTTAATACTGTGAGATTGTTATCAACAAGGCAATCTGAAGTCTGCATGCACTCTTGCTTATGGGGATAAGTCTGTGATGTGTATAATGATGGATAACCTCATTTATGTCCCGATATTCCAGGCTAACAACTTGAATTTATTCGAATAATTCTGTCGGTTCTTTTTAGCAGCAAAGATTTATTGGTCAAGGCCACCTGATCCAGCATAAGAACCTGATTGCTTTTTGATCCCGCTCTGAGGCCTACAACATCATATTCAATTTATAGAAAGTCTTATTGGGAAGAATGCTTGTATTGAACACACAACCGCTCATGAACGTATTAGCAGGCCGTAAATCCGAGCGTCGACCGATCTGGTTTATGCGGCAAGCCGGCCGTTATCTGCCTGAGTATCGCAAACTGAGAGAGCAAGCAGGTTCCTTTCTGGAATTATGTTATTCGCCAGAACTTGCCGCAGAGGTGACGTTACAACCTTTGCGGCGTTATGATCTTGATGCCGCGATTATCTTTGCGGACATATTGGTTGTTCCACATGCGATGGGAAATGGCCTGTCGTTTGTGGAAGGCGAAGGACCCAAGTTGGAAACCGTAAGGAACAGTTCTGATTTGACGCGGCTAAAGCCTGGGTTGAAATCGAAGCAATTTGAAAGTGTCGCTGAATCGGTGAGCAGAGTTCGCCGTGACCTGGACTCTTCTATTTCTTTGATAGGATTTTGCGGAGCTCCCTGGACTGTTGCGAGTTACATGGTTGAAGGCGGGAGTTCGGACCGTGAACTTGCAAGGACGTTTGCTTACCAAAGGGAAGATTGGTTCAGGGAACTGATTGCCCGCCTGGTTGAAAACTCAATAGAATACTTGTGCCTTCAGATTGAGGCCGGCGCTGATGTTGTGCAGATCTTTGACTCGTGGGCTGGTGAACTGCCGGGGAATCTGTTCACAGAATATAGCATCGAACCCATCAAGGACATTGTCGCCGGGGTGAAATCCAGGTTTCCGGCCATTCCGATTATCGTTTTTGCCAAAGGCGCCGGGCATCGGCATAGCGATATCTATCTAGAAACCAGATGCGAGGCCATTGGCGTTGAAGCCGAATGTTCACTTGAATTTTTACAAACGATTTTGCCGTTGGAGGCGGTCATCCAGGGAAATCTGGATCCGCTCTTATTGCTTTGCGATGAGGCTGTGGTGCGCAAGGAAACATTGAAGCTCGTGAGCGCCATTCCGAGGGATCGCCATATCTTCAATCTGGGCCATGGCATCAAGCAGCAAACGAATCCGGACATCTTGAGGACTGTCATTGAAACAGTCCGGGACCATGACCATGGCTGATTGGTTTCTGTGGCTGAAGGTCATCCATATTGTTTCGGTTGTTGCTTGGATGGCAGGGCTTTTTTATCTGCCGCGGCTGTTTGTTTATCACCGGGGCGTTTCTCCGGGCAGCGAAGCGAGCGAGCTGTTCAAAGTGATGGAGCGACGCTTGATGGCAGCCATCATGAGGCCGGCTGCGTTAGGGAGCCTGTTATCGGGCGTTTTGCTTTTCATCGCGGGCGGGTTTCAATTCTTGCAGGTGTGGGTTCTTGGCAAGCTGGCAGCGGTTCTCCTCCTTTGCGTGTACCATGGCGCGCTTGAGGGCTACCTCCGCCGGTTTGCCCGCGACGAGCGGGTGAGGGACGCCCGGTTTTTCCGCATTCTCAATGAAGTTCCAACCCTGCTGTTGATTATTATCGTTGTATTTATCGTGATTAAACCATTCCAATAATTTCTGTTGGTTCATTCCCTGAAGTTTGTTATAGAGGCAGCGAACAAAGGGATATTCGTCCCGTTTGCTTTCCCCGCCTCCAATTACCCGATCTGCCCTGGCGCTTCGTGGTTCATTTCTCACCCCTAATGTACTGATCTCAAAACATGACAAATATAGCCGAATTGAAGGATATCAAGCTTAAGGACCTTAAGCGGAAGACGCCTGCTGAGCTGGTGACCCTGGCGGAAGAGCTCGAGGTCGAGAACGCCAGCGCGCTCCGCAAGCAGGAACTGATGTTTGCAATCCTGAAGAACCTTGCGGTGCGCGATATTGAAATCATCGGCGAAGGCGTTGTTGAGGTTCTGCAGGACGGCTTTGGTTTCCTGCGCTCATCGGATGCAAATTACCTGGCTGGCCCCGACGATATTTATGTGAGCCCGAGCCAGATCAGGAAATTCACCTTGCGGACCGGGGATACGGTCGAAGGCCAAATCCGCAGCCCGAAGGATGGCGAACGTTATTTTGCCCTGGTGAAAGTAAACACCATCAATTTTGAGGACCCGGAGAAAACCAAGCACAAGGTTCATTTCGACAACCTCACGCCGCTCTATCCGGACCAGCGCCTGGAAATGGAAATTCCCGACCCCACCCGCAAGGATTTTTCAGCACGGGTGATTGATATCGTATCTCCCCTCGGCAAGGGCCAACGTGGCCTGATCGTGGCGCCGCCGCGCACCGGCAAAACAGTTCTCCTGCAGAACATTGCCCATGCGATTGCGACAAATCATCCAGAATGCTTCTTGATCGTATTGTTGATCGACGAGCGGCCGGAAGAAGTCACCGACATGCAGCGCTCGGTCAAGGGCGAGGTTGTCAGTTCAACTTTCGACGAGCCGGCAACGCGGCACGTCCAGGTGGCCGAGATGGTCATTGAAAAGGCCAAGCGCCTTGTCGAACATGGCCGTGACGTCATCATCCTGCTAGATTCGATTACGCGCCTGGGTCGGGCGTACAACACGGTTGTTCCCTCCTCGGGCAAGGTTCTCACCGGTGGTGTGGACGCCAACGCCTTGCAGCGGCCTAAGCGCTTTTTTGGCGCGGCGCGCAACATCGAAGAAGGCGGGTCGCTGACGATTATTGCGACCGCCCTTATTGATACGGGCAGCCGCATGGACGAAGTCATTTTCGAAGAGTTCAAGGGAACCGGCAACTCGGAAATCATTCTCGACCGCAAGGTGGCGGACAAGCGGGTTTTCCCAGCGATCGACATTCTGCGCTCAGGCACGCGCAAGGAAGAATTGCTGGTCAAGGCGGATCTTCTGAAGAAGACCTATGTTCTGCGCCGCATTCTCAATCCGATGGGAACGATTGATGCCATCGAATTCCTTCTGGATAAATTGCGCCAGACGAAATCCAACAGCGATTTCTTCGATTCGATGAACGCTTAAAACTAGTCCGAAATTCCAAGTAAACGCAGCGCCGCCAGCATTTCAGCCGCATTTGTCGCAGGATTTGCGCAGGTCATGCTGCGGCAGATATAGAGCGTGGGCTTGCTGTTGTTTGCGGTTTTTCCATAGGCGGGATGATTTGTGGGCAGATTCGAATTTGCGCCTGTCACATGGATTGTAGCGTCCAGCCCAGCGTATCTGAGCGCAAGCAACAACATTTCGTTTTGTGCAGGATTTGCATCGTTGGTGAGCACGAGCTGGATTGTATCCTGAAGCAGGAGCGCGTTTTTCAACAGCCCTGGCGCTGCGAAAGGATTTGACGCCGCCGCTGCCGCAAAGGCCTCGGTTATTGTTTCGGCCTTGGTTTTGAAACTTTCATTTCCGGTGAGATGATAAAGATTGTTGTAGTTCTTGATCATCACGGAATTGGCATTGGGTGTTGCATCGTCTTCAATGGTGCGGCTTTTGATGGGCAGTGTCGTGTGTTTTTGCGAGGCGTGATAGAAGCCTCCTTCGGCGCTGTCCCAGTGATTGTCTTCGAGCGCCGCGGTGAGATCCAGCGCCTTGATGATATATGCGGTGTCACCGGTCAGGGCATGAAGCGCAAGCGCTGCAGCAATGAGACTTGCATAGTCATCGGCGGTGCCTTCATGGCGGGTGCTGCCGGCGCGGTGGCTGTGCAACAACCTGCTTTCTTTCCAAAACAGATTTAGGGCTTCGGAGAATGCCTTGGTTGCAGCAACGGCCCAAGCCTTGTTGCCAAATGCCAGTGACGCTTCGGCAAGAGCGGTGATGAAAAGGCCGTTCCAGTCAGCGAGGATCTTGTCGTCGTGCTGGGGCGGGATTCGTTTGCTGCGCGCTGCCCATAATTTTGTTCGGGCACGCGCTAGGATTTTTTCGTTTTCCGGCGTGTCAGGAGTCGTGTCATGGGTCCGGTTGAGAATGGTGTGCCCTTCCCAATTGCCGGTCGATGTGATGTCGTAAGCGGCCTGAAAGATTTCAAATTCGTCGGGCGGCAACAGCTTTTCTATCTCGGCCTGGCTCCAGACATAATACTTGCCTTCCTCGCCTTCTGAATCGGCATCATAGCTCGAGGTAAAGCAGCCGTTCTCGCTTGTCATTTCACGCAAGACAAATTCAATTGTTTGCTCGGTGCGCGAAGCGTAGAGCGGGTTTCCGGTTTTGAGCCAGGCGCGGGTGAGCAGGCTTACATACTGGGCGTTGTCGTAGAGCATTTTTTCGAAATGCGGCGCCAGCCATTTGTGGTCAGTTGAATAGCGGGCGATGCCGCCCGCCAGATGGTCGTAGATTCCGCCATTGCTGATTTCCGTGAGTGCGGTGAGCACCGCGTCCCGAGCCTTCTCATTTCCGCTGCGCACATAGACTTCCCAGAGAAAAGTGAAGATGGGGGCTTGCGGAAATTTTGGCGCGCCCTTGAGGCCGCCATACTGCGGATCAGTGGCGTTGATGATGACATCGGCCGCCTGGTGGATTTCAGTTGGGGAAAGCTGGTTCGGGCCTGCCGTATATCGCGGCTGTTGCAGGGCGGCGGATATCGCTTCGGCGTTGTGGGTGACCTTGCTTCGCTCCTGTTGCCAGATGCGCGATATCTCGGTCAGGACGTGGCGGAAACTCGGCCGTCCGTATTTGGTCTCCGGCGGGAAGTAGGTGCCGCCCCAGAAAGGAAGGGCATCGGGGGTCAGAAACATCGTGAGGGGCCAGCCACCCTGCTCCCCAAGGCTGTGAAGGGCCGCCATGTAGATACGGTCAATATCAGGGCGCTCTTCGCGATCGACCTTTATGTTGATGAAGTTCTGGTTCATAAGACTGGCGGTAACCGGGTCTTCAAAGCTCTCGTGGGCCATGACATGGCACCAGTGGCAGGCGGCATAGCCCACGGACAGCAGAATGGGCCGGTCGCGGTCCCTGGCCTCTTGAAGCGCCTGTTCACTCCACCCTATCCAGTGTACGGGATTATCCTTGTGCTGAAGGAGATAGGGGCTGGTTTCCAGGTTGAGACGGTTATGTGACATGGTATCGATTCGAATCCGAAATGAATAATTCTGAGACAATTTTTGCGGTTTCCAGCGGCTCCGGTATGGCCGGAATTGCTGTCATCCGTATGTCTGGCAGTAAGGCCGGAAGCGTGCTTGCGTCCGTTGCCGGTTCCCTACCCTTACCCCGGCGGGCCAGCATCCGGCAACTGCGCCACCCAAAGTCCCGGGAGGTCATCGACCAGGGGCTCGTGATTTGGATGCCCGGCCCGTTGAGTTCAACTGGTGAAGACGTCGCTGAGTTCCATGTGCATGGTAGTGCTGCGGTCATTGACGCGATGTTTGAAGTTTTTCGTTCGGTTGCTGGGGTGAGATTGGCGGAGCCCGGCGAGTTTACCCGTAGGGCCTTTGTGAATGACCGGATGGATCTGGTTGAGGCGGAGGGACTTGCCGACCTGCTGCAGGCCCGCAGCGAGGCGCAGCGGCGTATGGCCGTGCACCACATGCTCGGTCATGCCAGTTCGCAATATGAGGGCTGGCGAACGGAAATGATTTCGCTCTTTGCGCGCGTTGAAGCAGCAATTGATTTTGTTGAAGAGGAAGGCGTTGCCGCCGCGGCGCTGGCTGATATCAGGCCCAAGACTCTTGACTTGGTAGCGCGTCTCAGTAGGGCCGCGGCGGAAGCAGATCGGGCGGGCGCGCTTCGGTCGGGCGTAAAAATTGTTTTTGCCGGCGCGCCGAATGTCGGCAAATCGACGCTGTTGAATTTGGTTGCGGCCCGTGATGCGGCAATCGTCTCTTCGCATCCCGGCACTACCCGGGATGTCATCGAGGTTCCTATCATCCTTGGCGGCATTCCCGTCATCCTGACGGATACGGCAGGCCTTCGCGCCGAGGCCGGTGACGAGATCGAAGTCATCGGCATGCAGCGCGCCAGGTCGGAAGCCGCTGCTGCTGATATTGTTGTATGGGTGACGTCGGTTGACGTGGCGGAGGACACTGAAAACGCCGTAGTGCCGGCACTCAAGGTTCTGAACAAGTCGGACCTACCGGGTGATGCCCAGGGAATACATTTGAAAGTTTCCGCCAAGACCGGCGAAGGCATCGCGGACCTGATTGCCGAACTTGAAAAATTGGTGAAGGAACGCTTTAGCGGCATGGAGCAGGCTTCGGTCATCCGTACACGGCACAGGGATGCGGTTGAAGAATCGATTCGGCTCCTCAACGATTCACTTCTGCATGATGCGGGGCATATTGAGCTCGCCGCGGAATGCTTGCGCAGGGCCTGTTTCAGCATCGGCCGAGTGACAGGTCGCGTCGATGTGGAGGATCTTCTGGGGAAGATTTTCAGCGAATTCTGCATCGGCAAGTAACCTGTTTCACGTGAAACTTGTTTCGGCTTTGACCATTGATCGGGCTTGGACTAGAGAACCGCCATGAGCAGGAAGTATGATGTCATCGTCATCGGCGGCGGCCATGCGGGTGTTGAAGCGGCCGCCGCTTCGGCGCGGCTAGGTGCCAACACGGCTCTTGTCACCCACAAGTTTTCAACCATCGGCGAAATGTCGTGCAATCCGGCCATTGGCGGTTTGGGCAAGGGACATCTGGTGCGCGAGATCGATGCGCTTGACGGCCTGATGGGCCGGGTTGCTGATCGTGCCGGTATTCAGTTCCGTTTGCTCAATCGTTCCAAAGGCCCTGCGGTGCGGGGGCCTCGCACCCAGGCAGACCGCAAGCTTTACCGCACGGCCATGCAAGAGGAAATTCGCAACCAGAATAATCTGTGCGTTGTTGAAGCGGCCGTTTGTGGATTTGTTGTTGATCAAAATCGCGTCATTGGAATTACGACCGAGGCTGGAGAAGAACTACTGGCTGGTGCGGTTGTTCTCACGACAGGAACATTTCTGGCCGGGCTCATTCACATCGGCGAAAAAAAGATTCCAGCAGGCCGCGTCGGCGAACCGCCGGCCCATGGCATCTCGCAGCAGCTTCGATCCGCGGGACTGCAACTGGGCCGTCTGAAAACCGGCACGCCAGCCCGGCTCGATGGCCGTCGCATCAATTGGAGCGTGCTTGACGAGCAAAAGGGCGACGAATTTCCTTCGCCATTTTCCACCCTCACGGATTCAATCACAACGCCGCAGGTGTCCTGCTTCATTACCCAAACGACGGCCCGGACTCACGAGCTGATCGCCAACAACATTCACCGCTCGCCGCTCTATTCCGGGCAGATCGAAGGAACAGGCCCGCGCTACTGCCCCTCCATTGAGGACAAGATTCACCGCTTCAAGGACAAGTCATCGCACCAGATATTCCTCGAGCCGGAGGGGCTGGATGACCACACGGTTTATCCCAATGGCATTTCAACCTCGCTGCCGGAAGACGTCCAGAAACAGTTTATCCGGACAATCCCGGGGCTGGAGAATGTCACGATCCTGCGGCCGGGATATGCCATTGAGTATGACTATGTGGACCCACGCGAATTGACCAGCGGACTGGAAGTCAAAGCCTTGCCCAACCTGTTTCTGGCGGGCCAAATCAACGGTACGACCGGGTATGAAGAAGCCGCCGCCCAGGGCCTGATTGCGGGACTCAATGCGGCGCGCAAAGTGGGCGGCCAGGCGGAGATCAGCTTTGACCGAGCGGAAGGCTATCTCGGCGTGATGGTGGACGACCTGGTGCTTCGCGGCGTGACCGAGCCCTACCGCATGTTCACCTCACGGGCCGAATACCGGCTTTCGCTGCGGGCCGACAACGCGGATCAAAGGCTGACACCCAAGGGCATTTCCCTGGGCCTTGTTGGCTCCCATCGCCAGCGTCATTTTGCCGGGCGCATGAACGTGCTGAATGCGGCGCGGGGCTTGGCGGAGCAATTGGGTATGACTTCTGCCGCCGCCGCCAAGCTGGGCCTGAAGGTCAATCAGGATGGTCAGCGGCGCTCGGCGCTTGATCTGATGGCCATGCCGGAAGTAGGGCTCGAACGGGTTTGCGAGATTTGGCCGGAGATCGCGGCGCTGCCTGACTTTGCCAAGGACGGGTTGTTCGCGGATTCGCTTTATGCGGGTTACAGCGCCCGGCAATCGGCGGACATCCTGGCACTGCGCAAAGAGGAGCAGGTCAGCCTGCCCCATGATACCGACTACATGGCCCTGCCAAGCCTCTCGATTGAGATCCGGCAGAAGCTCATGCGGGTCAAGCCCGGCACCTTGGGTCAGGCCTCACGCATCGAGGGTTTGACCCCCGCAGCGCTCGCCTGCCTGTTGGGTCACATCAAGCGTCAGACCCAGCGCAAGTCAGCCTGATGCCTGCCCCGTATATTTCCGATGACGAGCTGGCGCGGCTGAATGTTTCACGTGAATCACTCCGCAAAATTGAAGCCTATGTCGATCTGCTTCTCACCTGGCAGAGCAAAATAAACCTGATAGGGCCTTCGACGATTGAGACGGTCTGGCGACGCCATGTTCTGGATGCCCTGCAGCTCCTGCCGTTGATGCATGCCAAAACCGAAGCGGTTGCTGACCTGGGCTCTGGTGCCGGTATTCCGGGCCTGATCCTGGCGCTGGGCGGAAATCTCAGGGCCGATCTCTACGAGAGCAATGGCAAAAAGGTTGCCTTTCTACGCGAGGCCATACGGCAGACTAAGGCCAATGCCCAAGTTCATCAAATTCGTCTGGAAGCGCTTGAGGAGCATTTGCCGGAACGCATACCGGATTATGTGACGGCGCGGGCCCTGGCGCCGCTTGAGAAGCTATTGGTTTGGGCGGAGCCCTTGCTGAAGCGGGGGGCTGTTGGCCTCTTCCACAAGGGACAAGATGTGGACAGTGAAGTTAACATGGCTACCAAATTCTGGAAAATGGGCGCAATCATCAGGCATGCAAGTATGACCGATTCGGACGGTACTATTCTTGAGGTAAAGGAGATTACCCGTGTTTAATCAGAACCTGCCCCAAAGTCCCCGGATCCTCGCCATCGCCAACCAAAAGGGTGGGGTGGGTAAAACTACCACTGCCATCAATCTGGGAACGGCCCTTGCCGCGGTTGGCGAGACCGTGCTTATCGTTGATCTTGACCCGCAGGGAAATGCCAGCACCGGGCTCGGCATCGTGCGCGGACCCAAGCAGAAGTCGTCCTACCATGTGCTCATTGGCGAGGCGGAACTGGATCAGGTTATTGTCGATTCAGGCATACCCCGGCTCCACTGCGTGCCCTCCACCATCGATCTCCTGGGCGCCGAACTTGAGCTGGCGGATTTTGACCGCAAGGCCTACCGGCTGGCCGACGCTATCGCACGGCTTTCGCGGTCACAAAACAGGGCGCGCAGCTACAGCTATATTCTGGTGGATTGCCCGCCATCGCTCAATCTCCTGACGATCAATTCGCTCTCGGCGGCGGACGCCATACTGGTGCCCCTGCAATGCGAATTCTTTGCCCTGGAAGGACTTAGCCAGCTCCTCAAAACAGTTGAGCGCGTGAAAACAACCCTTAACCCAAAATTAACCATTCAGGGTGTTGTTCTTACGATGTTTGACCGGCGAAACAGCCTTTCCGACCAGGTGGCACAGGACGTTCGCAGTGTGCTTGGCGACAAGGTTTACCAGACAGTCATTCCGCGCAATGTCCGCGTCTCTGAGGCCCCCTCTTATGGGAAACCAGTCCTACTCTACGACAATGTCTGCTCTGGCTCCCAGGCCTACATCAAACTCGCATCGGAGGTTATACGCCGTGAGCGCGAACTGCGGGCAGCCTGATCGATTCACTTCCGAAACAATCAGCACTACCCTGAGCCAGGGTGGTCCTACCAGTATTTGAGGGCAAAGAACCATGATGCAGGCACAAAAACGCAGGCTGGGCCGGGGGCTCGCCGCACTTATCGGCGATGATGTCATCGAAGCCGCCTCGCCGGAGGAATCGCGCGGCCTGCGCCATCTTCCCATCGAGCTGCTGCATTCAAATCCGAACAATCCGCGCAAGCAATTCAAGGAAGAGGAGCTCGAGGAGCTTTCAAAATCAATCCGGGAAAAGGGCCTGCTGCAACCGATCGTGGTGCGCCAGCGCGCCGACGGTGAATTTGAAATCGTTGCCGGCGAGCGCCGGTGGCGGGCCTCGCAGCGGGCAGGACTGCATGAACTGCCGGTTCTCATCCGCGAACTCAGCGATGGCGAAACGCTTGAAATAGCCCTCATTGAAAATATCCAGCGCTCGGATTTAAATCCACTCGAGGAAGCGCGGGCATACGGGCAATTGCTCGAGCAGTTCTCGTACACCCAGCAGCAACTCGCCGATTCGGTGGGCAAGAGCCGCAGCCACATCGCAAATACCCTGCGTCTGCTCACCCTGCCCGATTCGGTCCGGGCCTATATCGAAGATGGAAAACTGACGGCGGGCCATGCGCGCACACTGGTCGCCACTGATTCGCCAGCCGACCTCGCCAACAAGATCATCAGCCTGGGCCTTTCAGTCCGTGAGGCAGAAACGCTCACGCGGAACAATCCGGCGACGTCGACGCGCAAGGTCAAGGCTGCAAAGGATGCCGATACGCGGGCGCTGGAAAAACAATTGGCGGATGCCATGGGCCTGCGGATTGAAATCAAGGCGCAGGGGCGCGAGGGCGGAACGCTCTCGATCAAATACAAGACACTCGATCAGCTTGACGGAATAACGCACCGGCTGATGAGCAAGAAGTGAACTGATTAGTTACTTCGCGCATCGCGCAAGCGGGCGCTGCGGCCCAAGGCCAAAAGGGCACGGCTTACAAGCGCTTCATCGAGATCGGGATGCTGGCGCGTCTGCAGGATTGCGGCGCAGATTTTTTCTTCGGCATTCAGGAGAGCGTCAATATCCCAGGTTCGCAATTGCATGGAAATCGAGGCGCGCCGTTTGAAAAAAATGCCGAAGCGGGGCGCCTGCACCACACTGTCGATGGTTGAGCCCTGGCCAATTTGAGCAGCCATTCCCTGAAGTTTTACGACGTGCTGAAGCACGGCGCTGAGGGTTCCCCGCCCGGCGCTTGCCGAAGCGCCGACCGACATCACATAGCGGTCCACGTCGCTCAACTTGCCTTCAAAAACCGCATCCAGCAAATCATCCATGGAGGCATCAGACGTATCGCCGCAGATTGCCTGGACATCCTCAACCGAAATTGTGCTCTGGCCCTGGCAATAGGTGATGAGCTTCAGGGTTTCGCTTTCGGCCACGGCGCGCTCAAAGGACATGAATTCCAGAAGCCGGAGCATGGCTTCCTCGTCAATTGCCAGGCCGGATGACCTGATCAAACGCTCCAGCCGGAGCCGCAGTTCCTGCTGCGATTCTTCATAAATCGCCACGCTGGCGGCGAGCGGATGCGTTTCAAAAAGCTTGCGCAGGCGCGAACTTTTTGTCAGCGCTTCGGCATCAATCAAAATCAGGTTTCCCCCGGCCTCGTTGGCCAGAATGGGATCAAGTGATTTTGCCAGGTTGTCGCCGGCGGCAGAAACCCAAATGACGCGGTCTCCGCCGAACATGGAAATGGATGAAAATTCCTCAAAGAGGCGTCCGGGAGAACCGGTGACTTGAGCCTCGGTCAAACGGGACACATTCAATGTCTCATCGCCTGATTCGATAACTTTTTTGGTGACGCGCTGGCAGAGTTCATAGACGGCGCTGCGGTCCGCGCCATGAACCAGAATGGCGCGCGGCGCCTTCTTTGGGTTTGAAAGGTGGCTGATCAGCTCCGTTGCCTTTACGACCGCCATGTGGTTTGCCCTGCTAGGTTCCGTGGCTTGCCATATAGGCCGCTAGGCGGGTGTGGATATCCGAGGCAACTTCCTTGGCGGCCCGGCTTGTGGCATTCGATTCGGCCTGCAAGTCGGCCACGGGCTCGCGAATGATGTCGTAGGATACGGCCGAAAAAGTTTTTCCGGAATTCACTTCCGTGCCGGACGCCGTCTCAATCAACTGATAGGTGACGGCCAGGCGAAGCCTTATGCGCTTGATGCCGGGAATCGACTGGTCAACCAATGTCGACTGGGTCACTTCCGGATTCAAAACAAGCTTATAGAGATTATCGCCAGCTGTGCCGGCGGGCCGAATGGAGGACAGCAGGCTATTTCTTACAAGCTGGCCGGCCCTGGTATTGGTCTCCTGAATGGCAATCGAAGACAACGAAGCGACAACGCCGCGGCCATCACTGTCGGACGAATAAAGCGGCTTGAAGCCACAGCCGGTGAGGCTGAGCAAAACGACCAGGCAATAGATGACTTTTTTCACCCGCAAACTCTTATCCGCTTACGACGATATTCACAATACGGTCCGGAACGACAATAAACTTCACAACAGGCTTGCCGTCCAGGGCGCGTTTCACGCCTTCCAGCCTCATGACGGCAGCCTCCACCTGATCCTTCGCCATGCCCTTTTGCAGCTTTATTTCATCCCTGCGCTTGCCATTGACCTGCACCGCGATTGTAACTTCATCATCCACAATGAGGGCGGAAATGGGGGTAGGCCACGGAGTTTCGACAACGGGCTGCTTATGGCCCATCAGCGTCCAGCATTCCTCGGCCAAATGCGGCATCATGGGCGCAAACATCAGGACGAGAAAATTACCGGCTTCGCGAATCGCAAAGGCCAAATCAGGCGAGGGATTGGCGATTGCCAAGGCCGTGCCCAGGGCATTTGAAAGCTCGTAAATCCGCGCTATTGCCCGGTTGAAACGGAGCGACGACAGGTCATCGGTTACGGCGGCCAGCGTCCGGTGGGCAATGCGGCGCAGTTCCAAAGCCGCCGGGCCAAATTCGTCGTTGAACGGGGCTGCGTCGCGGGAGCTTACATCCCCAATGATGCGCCAGAGCCTCTGGGTGAATTTCCAGGCTCCCTCGGCGCCGGCCTCGGTCCATTCAATATCGCGCTCGGGCGGCGAATCAGACAGCATGAACCAGCGCGCCGTATCGGCCCCATAGCTTTCGATGATTGATTCGGGATCAACCACATTGCGTTTGGATTTCGACATTTTCTCAATGCCGCCGATGGTCAGTTCCTCGCCCGTCTTGGCGTGAAACCATTTGCCATCACGCAGGGTAGCATCAACGGGAAACACCCACTCGCCACTTCCGGTCTTGAAGGTTTCATGAACCACCATGCCCTGGGTAAACAGGCTGGCGAAGGGTTCATCCCAATCGAGGTGATGGGTTTTGCCCATGGCGCGGGCAAAAAAGCGCGAATAGAGGAGATGCAAAATGGCATGCTCGACGCCGCCGATATATTGGTCCACGGGCATCCAATAGCGCGCTGCATCCGCCTCGACTGGCACGTCGGCGTTGGGCGAACAAAAACGCGCGTAGTACCAGGAGGAATCGATGAAGGTGTCAAAGGTGTCGGTTTCACGCGTGGCACTACCGCCGCACTTCGGGCAGGTCACATGCTTCCAGGTGGGATGATGAACCAGAGGATTGCCCGGCTTGTCGAAAGTCACGTCTTCCGGCAGCGTCACGGGCAGGTCGGCTTTGGGCACGGGAACAATTTTGCAGGCAGGGCAATGGATGACCGGAACCGGACAGCCCCAATATCTTTGCCGCGAAACGCCCCAGTCGCGGAGACGGAAATTTACTTTCCGCTCGCCGATCCCCGAGATTTCAAAACGCCGTGCGACTTCTTCCTTGGCTTCGGGCACCGACAAGCCATCGAGGAATCCGGAATTGATCAGCTGGCTTTCGGCGCCATCCTTCTCCAGATAGGCTTCCGTACCAATGACAACAGATGCCGGATCAATGCCCTTGGGTGCCACCACCGGTATGACCGGCAGGCCATACTTTCGGGCGAAGTCCAGGTCGCGCTGGTCATGGGCGGGGCAGCCGAAAATCGCTCCCTCGCCATAGCCCATGAGCACAAAGTTCGCGGCGTAGACCGGCAGTTTCAGCTTGGGCAGAAAGGGATGGCGGGCATAGATGCCCAGCGCGTAGCCCTTCTTCTCGGCGCGCTCGATGGTTTCCTCGCTGGTGCCGAGGGCGGAAACTTCGCGGCGGAATTCGGCTAACCCTGCGTCCTTGGCGGAATATTTTCTTGCAAGCTCATGGTCGGCCGAAATCGCGCAGAAGCTGGCGCCAAAAATCGTGTCGTGGCGGGTGGTATAGACCGTCAATTTATCCGGCAGCTCGTTGCCCTTCGCGTCTTCCAGCACAAAGGAAAAGCGCATGCCTTCCGAGCGGCCAATCCAGTTGCGCTGCATGAGGCGGACTTTCTCGGGCCATTTTTCGAGATGGTTCAGGGCTTCCAAAAGCTCTTCGGAAAAATCGGTGATCTTCAAAAACCACTGGGCGAGTTCGCGCTTTTCGACCATGGCGCCGGAGCGCCAGCCGCGTCCGTCGATCACCTGTTCGTTGGCCAGCACTGTTTGATCAACGGGGTCCCAATTGACGAGGGAGACCTTGCGCTCCACCAAGCCGGCTTGCATGAAGTCAATGAACATGGCCTGTTCGTGGCGATAGTAGGAGGGATCGCAGGTGGCAATCTCACGGCTCCAGTCCAGCGACAGGCCCATGGATTTGAGCTGGCCGCGCATGGCTGCGATATTTTCATAGGTCCAGGTTTTTGGATGCACGCCGCGCTCGATGGCGGCGTTTTCCGCCGGCATGCCGAAGGCGTCCCAGCCCATGGGGTGAAGCACGTTGAAGCCGGAGGCCCGCTTGAAGCGCGCGATGACGTCACCCATCGTGTAGTTGCGCACATGGCCCATGTGGATGCGTCCGGAGGGGTAGGGAAACATTTCCAGAACATAATACTTGGGCCTGGACGTATCTTCCTTCGCTTCGAAGCAACGTTTCTCGGACCAGAATTTTTGCCAGCGGGGTTCTGCCTCGCGGGAATTATATCTTTCAGATGTCACAGCGCCTGGTTCCTAACAAACTTCAATCATGGGGCAAGGGACTACCAGTCCTTGAAATGGCCTGCAAGCTTGGCCATAAGCACAGCATGAATTTACCGCATCATCGGGCCCTTCAGGACGTTCGCGCACGGATCGAAACGGCCGCGCAAGCTGCCGGCCGCAAGGCCAGCGAGATCACGCTGATCGCAGTGAGCAAGACCTTCGGGGCGGAAGACATCCTGCCGGTCCTGCAAGCCGGGCAAGAGGCTTTTGGTGAAAACCGGGTCCAGGAGGCGGCGGGCAAATGGCCTGCCCTCAGGTCATCCGCATCCCGGCTGGAGCTGCATTTGATCGGTCCCCTGCAAAGCAACAAGGCCGCAGACGCGGTCCGCCTCTTTGATGCCATTCACACGATAGACCGGCCACGCATTGTCCAGGCCGTCGCTGCAGAAATGGCAAAGCAGGCGCGGCAGTTGCAGCTCTTTGTTCAGGTTAACACCGGTGATGAAAAGCAGAAGGCAGGTGTCAGCGTGGCCGGCGCCGATAGCTTTATCGCGGAATGCCGAGGCAAATACGGACTGCACATTTCCGGCCTTATGTGCATTCCACCGGTGAATGAGCCGCCAGACAGGCACTTTGCGCTTTTGGCCAAAATTGCCAGGCGCAACGACCTTGCAAACCTGAGCATGGGCATGAGCGGAGACTTCGAGACAGCGATCAAACATGGCGCAACCCATGTGAGGGTTGGCTCGGCTATTTTCGGAACGCGCGAGGGGCAGCCCCACTAGGCGGCCAGATCACCAGGCGTGTTCTGGTGGAACAGCAGCGCAGCACTTTTTGCATGTCTTTCAGGGTTACAGCGATGCAGCCTGCGGTTGGGGTGAAATTTTCCCGGGCAAGATGAAAGAAAATAGCACTGCCCCGGCCCTGGATGCGGGGCCGCTGGTTGTGGCTGGTCTCCACCACGATATCATAGAGATGGTCGGGACGTTTCAGATCCTCGTGGGCCGCGGCATAGGGCAAATTCACCCGACGATTGTAATTCCTGTCGCCCACTGTTTCACACCAACCCCAGCCGCCCCGGATCGGTGAAGCAGGCAGTTTCGACTGGGGCCGAAAGAGGCGGTCATCGCGGTAATAGATACGGCGCAGGGACCAGACGCCAACGGGGCTTGCGCCATCGCCCTCCTTTTTGAGGAAATTCCTGCCGGATCTGCCAAGCGCGCAGGGCACCTTGAACGTGCCGCAGGTTATTATGCCACGGGTAGCCCGCGCGCTGATCGCGCGAATGTGAAGATATGTGACGGTTTTCCTCACGGTCAGTTGTCTTGCTCCCGGACTATCAAATGGCCATTGATCATTCTAGAATTGTCCCATGTCCTGAATTTATGAAAGAACGGCAATGACAAACACCAAGAAAATTCTCATCGTTGACGACGATGATACCTTGCGGGATACGCTGAAGGACCAGTTTTCCCTTCATGAAGAATACTCGGTCACCGATGTTGCCACCGCAACGGCCGGTGTCAAGGCGGTCAAGGCCGATCATGCGGACATGGTTATCCTCGATGTGAACCTGCCTGACATGGATGGCCGGGAAGCCTGCAAGCTCATGCGGCGCAACGGTTACAAAGGCCCTGTCATCATGCTCACTGGCCAGAGCTCTGATTCCGATACGATCCTGGGCCTTGATTCAGGGGCCAATGACTATATCACCAAGCCGTTCCGCTTTGGCGTGCTGCTTGCGCGCATCAGGGCCCATCTGCGGCAGCACGAACATAGCGAAGACGCCACGTTCAAGGTTGGACCCTATACGTTCAAGCCCGCCTCCAAAACCCTCGTGAGGGACGACAATAAAAAAGTGCGCCTCACTGAAAAGGAAACGGCGATCATCAAGTTCCTCTACCGTTCAGGCGAACAGATCGTCGGCCGTGATGTGCTGCTGCATGATGTGTGGGGCTACAATGCCGGTGTCACGACCCATACGCTCGAAACCCACATCTACCGCCTGCGGCAAAAAATAGAGCGCGATCCGAGCCAGGCGGAAATACTGGTCACCGAGGGTGGCGGCTACAAGCTCGTCCCTTGATCTTATGGCCTATCCATCGTTGTATGCGGATGGCGATGGGAAATCCGGGGAAATCGGGCTTGTGAGATGAGTGTCAGGGCAGACGCCGAGACTTTGCAGCAAATTCCGATTTTCGCGGAATGCGAACCCGTGCATTTGCAGCTCTTGGCCTTTGCCTCGGAACGCCAGCACTTTGTTTCCGGTGAGGCGATTATCTCAGAGGGGAAAAAAGCCAAATCGGCTTTTCTCCTGCTGAGCGGCAATGCCGACATCCAGCAAATGACAGGTTCGCGAAGCCACTCGATTGCCACAGCGGAACCCGGGGCCTTTCTTGGCGAAGTCGCGATGATCGGAAAAACGGCCTACGCCATCACTGCCCTGGCCCTGGGTTCGGTTTCCACCGCAAGAATAGATCACGAGCTATTCCTGCGCGTTGCCATTGAATATCCGGAATTCGGCCAAAGCGTGTTCCGGGTGCTGGCACGGCGGCTTGAAAATTCCATGCAGGACTTTGAAGCCGTGCGCGGGAAATTCAGCCGTGCCAAGCCTTTTCTCGCCCTATAGAGCGAAAGTCGCCATGACCGGGACATGGTCGGAGGTTTGGGTCCAGCCCCTTGTCTCGCGCAGGATCGTAATGTCGTTGCAGGCCAGCGAAAGTCCCGGCGTTGCCCAGATGTGGTCAAGCCTGCGGCCGCGGTTGGCAAGTGCCCAATCCTTGGCCCGGTAACTCCACCAGGTATATAGTTTCTCGCTTGCCGGCGTGTGCTGGCGCATCAGGTCAACCCATTTTCCTGCCTTCATCACGCGCAGGAGGCCCTCTGTTTCAACGGGCGTGTGGCTGACGACCTTGAGCAGATCCTTGTGAGACCAGACATCATGTTCGAGGGGAGCAACATTGAGGTCGCCGACGACGATGCCCTCCTGGCCTTTGGGCACCGAACCCTTCGCAAACCAGCTTTCCAGCTCATCGATGAACTGCAGCTTATGGGCAAATTTTTCATTGATCTTGGGATCAGGCTCGTCACCCCCGGAAGGCACATAGAGATTGTGGATGGTGATGGGCTTGGGGGCCGTCAGGCTTATTGAAACATGGCGGCAATCCTCCTTGCCGCAAAAAGCCTTGTTGTTTTGGGTCGTGAAAGGCAGGCGCGAAACAATGGCAACGCCGTGATAGCCCTTCTGGCCAAATTCGGCGATGTGGGTGTAGCCCAGATCATGCAAGGGACTTGCTGGAAACTGCCCTTGCGGGCATTTTGTCTCCTGCAGGCAAAGCACGTCGGGCTTGAGCTGGTTCAGAACCCGCTCAACCAGGCCAATGCGCAGGCGGACCGAATTGATATTCCAGGTAGCAATCTTGAGTGTCATGGCTCCAGAATGAGCATAGGTTCCGGTGCCAGCGCAAGTCCCGTCAGCGGCTATCTTTGTCTTTGCGATCGATCTTCACCACAAAGAGCTTGGGATCGATGTTCATGCCCGATTCAAGGTTGGCAAGCGACACGGTGGTGCGGCGGCCTTTGCCGTCGACAATAATCCATTGCTGCAGTTGATTTTGTGTTTCGTCGAAAATCAGGACGAGCTGACCGCCAATGGTTCCCTTGCGGTCTTCGAGAACAACCGAGGTAATGCCGTCGGCCTGCTCAAAACCCAGAATGTTGGCTTCCTGCAAAAGATCGACCTTGGGCGAAACAACCAGCCGCAAGGGCGTGGCTGCAAGCGGAAATTGATCGCCTTTTTCCTTGGCGCGGTTCTTGAGGGTCACCCATTTTCCATCAGAAACGAGAAGAAAAGGGTTCGGAGGGGAATATTCAAAGCGCAGTTTTCCCGGCTTGCTGATGAACATCACGCCCTTTGAAATGTTGCCCTTGGGGCTGATCTGGGTAAATTCGCCTTGAAGGGTTTTGAAACTATTCATATAGGCGGAAATCTTGTTGATTGATTCCGCCTGTTCCGGGCTGAGTGAAATGGGCTTGGCCGCTGCGGCGATGGCGCTTGTGCCGGCAACGGAGGCAAAAAAGACCGAGAGGGCCAGTGCCGCAACTTTAAGGGACCGCATCATTTTATGTTCCAAACCTTAGATTTTCAATGCTTCTATCTATACGTCATATGCGTTGTAAAGCCGACCATTTTGGGGCAACCCATCACACCCGGGCGCTGTCGCCGGGAACCAGGATTTCCCGCTTTCCCGTGCCATTTGCCGATGAAATAAGGCCTTCTTTTTCCATGCGCTCAATCAGGCTTGCGGCCTTGTTATAGCCCACTTGCAGGCGCCGCTGCACATAGCTGGTGGAAACCTTCTTGTCACGCAGCACAACAGCCACCGCCTGGTCATAGAGGTCGTCACCCGATCCCCCGCCCTCAGCGCCAGCCATGGCGCCGGCTTCGCCATAGGCCTCATCCTCGACTTCCTCGGTTACCGCATCCACATATTCAGGCGCGCCTTGCGCCTTCAGGAAGCTTACGATTTTTTCAACCTCGTCGTCAGCTACGAAGGGTCCGTGCAGGCGGGAAATGCGCCCGCCTCCGGCCATGTAAAGCATGTCGCCCTGGCCCAGGAGCTGTTCAGCCCCCTGCTCTCCCAAAATGGTGCGGCTGTCAATTTTCGAGGTGACCTGGAAGGAAATGCGCGTAGGGAAATTGGCCTTGATGGTGCCGGTGATGACGTCGACCGAAGGCCGCTGGGTGGCCATGACCACATGGATGCCGGCAGCACGGGCCATCTGGGCCAGACGCTGCACCGTGCCTTCAATGTCCTTGCCCGCCACCATCATGAGGTCGGCCATTTCGTCGATGATGACGACGATATAGGGCATGGACGTCATGTCCATCTGCTCCTGCTCGAAAATGGGTTCGCCCGATTCGGCGTTGAAGCCGGTCTGCACGGTGCGCGACATTTTCTCGCCCTTGGCCAGCGTCTGCTTGAGCCTGGCGTTGTAACCATCGATATTGCGCACGCCGAGCTTTGACATCTTGCGATAGCGGTCTTCCATTTCGCGCACCGCCCATTTCAAGGCGACAACAGCCTTGCGGGGATCAGTCACGACGGGTGACAGAAGGTGCGGAATGCCTTCGTAAACCGACAGCTCCAGCATCTTGGGATCGATCATGATCAATTTGCAGCGTTCTGGCGACAGCCTGTAGAGCAGGGAGAGGATCATGGTGTTGATGCCGACGGATTTGCCGGAGCCCGTTGTACCGGCAATCAGCAAATGGGGCATGCGGGCGAGGTCGGCGAAGATGGGTTCGCCGCCAATGTTCTTGCCAAGGGCAAAGGCCAGGTTCTGGCCGGTTTTTTCAAAGGCTTCGGAGGCCAGCATTTCGCGGAGGTAAACCGTCTCGCGTTTGCTGTTGGGAAGCTCGATGCCGATGACGTTGCGGCCCTGGACAACGGCCACGCGGGCTGACACGGCGCTCATTGAGCGGGCGATATCATCGGCGAGGCTGATAACACGCGAGGATTTGATCCCGGGTGCAGGTTCCAATTCGTAAAGTGTGACAACCGGCCCCGGCTTCACATTGATGATCTGGCCGCGCACGCCGAAATCCTCCAGCACGCCTTCGAGCATGCGGGCGTTTTGCTCAAGCACCTCGTCGGAAAGATCGATTGATTGCTTGCTGCTGCGCTTGGGTTCGGCCAGCAGGGTGAGCGGTGGAAATTCAAATTCGCTGGATTTGGTAAAGCGCAGGTTGAGCTGGGAATCCTTTTTGATTTTCTTGCCCAGTTTGATTTCCTTGGCTTCGCGCGTCACCCGCACGGCAGGAGTTTCAACCGCGTCATCTGCCTCGTCCGGCTCATCTTCTGAGGCCTCATCTTCCTCTGATTCCTCTTCCATTTCCGGTATGGCGAGACGAGGTTCCTGCGCGTTGCTGTTTCGGCCCAATGAGGGCTCGATGCGCAGTTTTTTGGCGGGCGCCAATCTTGAAATAATATCGCGGGATGAATTTGCCTCTGCCGCACGGAGCGCCCGGGCGGATTTTTCCTGGGCCCTGTAGGCCCGCCAGTGCATAAAGCTGGCCTGCAGGAAACGGAGAAGTCGAATCAATAAAACTCCCGCGGCACGGCCGAGGTTTCCAAGGGTGCCAGTGGTTTCGGATTTGGTCAGTCCGGTGGCGCGCAGCGCTGCCCAGATGGCTGCGCCGGCACATAAAGCTCCGGTGAAGACCTCGGCGAAAGCGCCTTTGAGGGCCAAGGCAAGGATTGAAAGCATGCCGCCACTGATGATGTCCCCTGAATTGCCGCCAAGCCCGGCGGCGAGCGACCAGCTTGATGGCGCCGGCAAAGTTGCGAAGGCGCCGCAGGCCAGAAAGGTTGCGGCAAGCCAGGCCAGCATTGCCATGAATGGCCGCCCGGGCCTTTCATGGCTCAGCAGGTTTACGACCCAGGCCATGGGAATGCCGATTAATGGCAGAACACCCAGGCCCAAGAGCTGCATGAGTTCGTCGGCAATGACAGCGCCGGGGTAGCCCAGATAATTTTTGGCAATCTGGTCAGTTGCATGATTGAAGGATGGATCGTCCGCCGACCAGGTGGCCAAGGCCACGCCTATTGCGACCAAGGATGCCAGCAGTGCTGCCCCGGAAATTTCGAAGAGGCGATGGCGGATGAAGCGGCGCAATGCTGCGGGAATTGCGCCGTCATCGGTATCATAGGAACGATTGTAAGCCATGGACTACTCCGCCAGCCCGGAGATCATCCCACAGGCCCATAACAAATGGTTAATGGCAGTCTGAAGGGTCATGGTTAAAGCAGGGTTAAACCGCACATGAAAAAGCGCCCCGCGAGGGGCGCTTTTCCGTCGTGTTTTGAATGGCCGAACCTAGGAGTAGGCACGCTCGCCGTGGGTGCCGATATCGAGGCCCTCACGCTCTTCCTGCTCGGGAACGCGCAGGCCTGTGGTGAACTTGCAGATCATGAGCGCCACATAGCTCACAACAGCGGAAAGAATGATCGCCGTCAGCACGCCATAGATCTGAGCCGTCATTTGGCCTGAGAAGGAATACTCCAGCGCCTTCACGGAGGTGTCGGTGGCGAGGTAATCGGTCACGCCCACGCCGCCAATTCCCGGATTGACGAAGTAGCCGGTGAGGAGGGCGCCAAGGATACCGCCGATACCGTGGACGCCAAAGACGTCCAGGGAATCATCGTAGCCAAGCTTGGCCATGAGCCATACTACGGCCCAGAGGCAAACGACGCCGGAAATCAGACCAATGATCAAAGCGGCTGTAGGGCTTACCCAGCCGCAGGCAGGGGTGATGGCCACAAGGCCCGCAACCGCTCCGGTAAAGGCTCCGAGGAGGCTGGGATGGCCACGGGTCACCCATTCGCCGGCGGTCCATGCAACAGCCGCCGCAGCCGCTGCCAGGATGGTGTTAAAAATCACCTGGGCAGTGAGTCCGTTGGCCTCGAGGTTGGAACCGGCGTTGAAGCCGAACCAGCCGACCCAGAGGAGGCATGCGCCGATCATCGCGAAGGGAAGGTTGTGGGGCGCCAGAACCTCTTTGCCAAGGCCAAGGCGCTTGCCGAGGACGATGGCGCAGACAAGGCCTGCAATACCGGCGTTGATGTGCACAACGGAACCACCGGCAAAGTCGATGGCGCCCTTGTTGAAGAGCCAGCCGTTGGAAGCATTGACGGCCGTGGCATAGTCGCCAAGGACCAGGGCTTTTGCCGCGTCGTCGGTTGCCGCAGCCAGCTTGGCAAGGAAGTCAGTGGCTGCTGCTTCACCCACCGCGGCCTTGACGGCGTCGAGGTTGTCGGCACTCAAGGTGTAGGCATCGGGGCCTGCCCACCACCAAACCATGTGGGCCATTGGCAGGTAGGCAAAGGTGAACCAAATCGCAAGGAACAGCAAAATGGCCGAGAATTTCATGCGTTCGGCAAAGGCACCGACGATGAGGGCCGGGGTGATCGCAGCGAAGGTCAGCTGGAACACGATATAGGTGAATTCCGGAATGTAGGTTTCCTTGGAGAAGGTTGCGGCCAGCGTATTGTAGTCCACGCCAGCGAGCATGAACTTGGAGAAGCCGCCGATGAAGCCGTTGCCGTTGGTGAAGGCCAGTGAATAGCCGTAAATGAACCACAGGACTGAGATCATGCAAAAGCAGATGAAGACCTGCATGAGCACGGAAAGCATGTTCTTGGAGCGCACGAGGCCACCGTAGAAAAGTGCGAGGCCTGGAATGGTCATGAGGATCACCAGGATGGCGGCAATCATCACCCACGTCGTATCACCCTTGTTGACGGTTGCCGCGGCAAGTGCCGGGGTTGCGGTCAGAAAAGTCGTCAGCGCAAGACCGGCCGGCAAACCGACAAGGAGTTGGCGCAATTTTGGTCGAACTGTCATATCAGTGTCCTTTGTTGATCGTTTTAGAGGGCCGCAGAGCCGGTTTCGCCGGTGCGGACGCGGACGGCGGACTCAAGGGGCAAGACGAAAATCTTGCCGTCACCGATTTGGCCGGTCTGGCCCGCCGCCTGGATTGTTTCCACAACCCGGTCAGCCATGGCTTTTTCGACCGCAATTTCGATTTTGACCTTGGGGATGAAGCTCACGGCATATTCAGCGCCGCGATAGAACTCCGTATGGCCCTTCTGACGGCCATGGCCTTTGACTTCGGTAACAGTAATGCCCTGGACCCCGATAGCGCCCAGCGCTTCGCGGACCTCGTCGAGCTTGAACGGCTTTATGATCGCTATAATATATTTCATGGATACATTCCCTCCGATAACCGGAAGATGATTCTCAAGAAACGTGCCAATCAGGAGCTAATTTTAACCCTTTGTTATTGTTTGAGTTTTCAATTTTGACAGGAATCAGCGACTCAGATTTTGCTTATTATTTAAGCAAATATTGGAATCTGCTCAAATTTTTATCACCAATAATGATTGTCTTGACTGGCTTGGGTTATGAGCGTTTTTGATGGTGTCATGACCAAGACCTTTGATGTCATTGTCGTCGGTGCGGCGCTTAATGGATTGAGCGCCGGCCTCGCCCTTGGCGGGCACCGGGCCAGACGCCCGCTGTCGGTTGCCATCATTGACCGCAAGGATCCGCGGCAGAACCTTTCAAACGAAAATGATGCCCGCGCCTCGGCGATTACGGCCAGCTCGAAACGCATGTTCGAGGCCCTGGGGGTGTGGGAGCATGTTGCCCAGCACATGCAGGCGATGGACGAAATTATTGTAACGGACGGCCGTGGCCCTGAGGCCAGACCGGTGCTGTTGCAATTCGGCGAAACAGGTGCGGGGCAGGCCTCATCGGCCTACATGGTGGAGAACCACCATTTGGTCGGTGGCCTTCTTGGTGCCGTTGAAAAATCACCCAACATCACGCTGGTGACAGGACATGCGGTGGCCCAGCAGAGTTTTGCGCCGGGGCTTGCCAAACTCACACTTGCGGATGGCGAGCAACTCTCATGCAGCCTGGTCATTGCCGCTGATGGCGGGAAGTCTCCGCTTCGCCAAGCTGCAGGGATTGAGCTTGTTGGCTGGGCCTATGAGCAGATGGGAATTGTCGCCTCGTTTGATCACGCGCTTCCGCATGGGGGCCGGGCGGAAGAACATTTCACGCCTGCCGGACCCTTTGCGATATTGCCCTTGCCGGGAAACCGCTCGTCCATTGTCTGGACCAAGGGCACTGCCGAAGCAAAAAGGCTTCTCGGTTTGCCGCCGCAGGATTTTGAAACCGAATTGCAAAACGAGATTGGTTCCCACCTTGGCAAGATCGCCTTGCTTGGCAAGCCGCAGGGCTATCCGCTGTCGATGTCTTTTGCCAAGGAATTTCATGCAACGCGCCTGGCATTGGTTGGCGATGCGGCGCATGTCATTCATCCCCTGGCGGGGCTTGGGCTTAATCTTGGCCTGCGTGATGCGGCGGCCCTGGCTGAATGTGTGGCAGAAGCGCACGCGCTGGGCCAGGACATTGGCGGCCTGGCTGTGCTTGAAAGATATTCCACCTGGCGGCGCTTTGATACGGTGGCAACGGCCGCTGGCATGGACGGGCTCAACCGGCTTTTTTCAAACGACAATTCTTTCCTGCGCATTCTGCGTGATCTTGGCTTGCGCGCGACCAATCAGATGGCGGGCGTGAAGCAGATGTTTTCGCGGGAAGCGGCGGGACAAACGGGTTCGCTGCCCAGACTGCTGCGCGGCGAGACGGTTTAGCCCCGGCCCTGTCCTGCCTTGGCGAGTTTTTCCAGATAGGCGGGCCAGATCGTATCGCGTTCGCGGCCCAGCTTGGCCAGATAGTTCCAGGTGAACAGGCCCGTCGAATGGCCATCGCTGAAAACAATCCGCACCGCATAGGTGCCGATGGGCTCAAGCTTGGTCATCGAAACAGTCCGCTTGCCGAACACGAGCTGTTCCTGTCCCGGCCCGTGGCCCTTCACTTCAGCGCTGGGACTTTCGACGCGGAGGTATTCCGCCTCAAGATCAAAGGACTCGCCCGTATCAAAGCGGATGTTGAGAATGCGGCCCTGCTGTTTCGACAGGAGTTCGAGGGGCCAGGGATCAGCCATCCTTGAGTTCGCGGGCTTCATCGGGAAGCATGATGGGAATGCCATCCCGGATGGGATAGGCAAGACCTGCAGCCTTTGAAATGAGTTCCTGCTTTTCCGCATCATAGTCGAGGCGGGTTTTGGTGACCGGGCAAACCAGGATCTCAAGCAACTTCGGATCCACTTTGCGGGCTTCGGGCATGGCTATTCCTACTGCAGCTTGTGGCGCTTGCCGGAGAAGGATCTTGACAGCGCCATTTCAGTGAGCGCCACCAGCACATCGGCCCGCGTTTTCAAATCCGGGGCTTCCAGAAGCGCCTGCTTTTCGCTGGCGGGGTAAGGCGCGAGAAGTGACAGCGTATTGACCAGAACCTCGGTCGAGGCCGCGTTGATTTCACTCCAATCGGCGCTCATGTTGTTGGCTGTCAGGTAATCCTTGAAGGCCGTGAGCAGGGCCGGCCGGTTGACTTCAGCGGCACCCAAATCCATGACGAGGTCAATCGCGAAGGGCTTGAAGTTGGCCACGACCTGGCGATAGGCCGTATCGACGGTCAGTTCGCTCTTGATGGAAAAGCGGCTGACGCCGGTCAGCGTCACCAGCATCCTGCCATCGGGGGTTTCCGCATAGGAGGTAATTCTCCCCGCACAACCCACCTTCATCAGGTCCGGACGCTCCGCTGTATCGCTATCATCCCTGGGCTGAATAATTCCGATCATGCGTTCGCCCGACAGGGCATCCGAAATCATCTCGAGATAGCGCGGTTCAAAGATGTTCAATGGCAAGTCGGCGCGCGGCAGAAGCAAGGCGCCGGGAAGCGGAAAGACCGGAAGCTTCTGGGGCAAGTCGGCGGGCTTGTTATAGTCCTTCAAGAATTTCATCAGTCCTCACGAAAAGAGAGTTGCAGAGAGTTTGCGGCGGCCTTGCAGGGTGGCCTCATCTTTTGGCCCCCACGCCTCAAAGAATTGCACGAGCTGCTTGCGGGCCGCATCTTCATTCCAATCGCGCTTCTTGCGGATGACGTAAAGCAACTGGTCAGTCGCCTCGGGCCTCTGGCCAGCGCCGTTCAAAGCCACGGCAAGCTCAAGGCGTTTTGCAAAGTCATCGGGGGTGGCCGCAACAGTTTTTTGCAATTGATCGAGGAGACTGGTGTCAACGGGGTGAAGGGCGAGATCAAGGGCCGCCGCAGCGCTGACAACATCGGGATTATTCGCCTTGTCAGGGGGAACCTGCGCCAGGGTTGCGGCTGCGCCTTCAAGGTCGCCCAGTTCAATCTGGCATTTTGCAAAATTGGCGAGGGCCGCGACATGTGTGGGATCGACGCCGAGAATTTGCCCCAGAATGTTCTGGGCTTCGTCAAAGGCATTGCGCTGCATGGCCTCCTCGGCCACCTTCATGGCGGCGGCAATCTCTTCGGCCAGCGAACCTTTGCTCGAAAGCTTGTCAATGAACTGCCTGATCTGCCCCTCGGGCAGGGCGCCCATGAAGCCGTCGATGGGCTGGCCGTTCACAAAGGCAAATACGGCGGGAATGGATTGCACGCGCATCTGTGCGGCTATCTGCTGGTTCTCGTCCACATTGATTTTGACAAGGCGCACTTTTCCGTTTGCCTGCTTCACGACCTTCTCGAGAAGCGGCGTCAACTGCTTGCAGGGGCCGCACCAGGGGGCCCAGAAATCCACGAGAACAGGGACCTTCTTGGAGACCTCGATGACATCGGCCATGAAGCCCTTGGTGTCAGTGTCCTTGATGAGCTCGGCGGCGGGAACCCCTGAAGCGCCGTTTTGTCCTATGATCATATCGTTCATGTTATGCCTGTTTGGTGTTTAGCCTCAAAAATGGCGCTTCTGGCGGCAAATTACAATGCGGGATCGGCCACTGCGACAACCCGTGGTTCGTGGCCGCAGGACCTGATGAAGGTTAACAGATCGGCGGCATGAATCGTCGTTGTCGCGTCATTTTTCAGCGGATGATAGTTCAGGATTTCCAGCTCCATCATGCGGGCGTCGAGAATCACGTTGGTCCGTGCACTCTTATCATTGATGAGGCCAAAGGGCGTGACCGAGCCGGGCTCAAGGCCCAGAACTTCCATCAGCAGTTCGGGCTTGCCAAAGGAAAGCCGCCTTGAACCGATTTTTGCGGGTGCCGCTTTCAAATCGACGCGGGAGTCCTCAAGGCAGACGATCAGCCAAAGGACGCCCTTTTCGTCCTTGCAAAAGAGGTTTTTGCAGTGGCCGCCGGGGATATCGGGGTGGACCAGCCGGGCTTCTTCCACGGTGAATACGGGCGCATGGCTTTTTGTCGTTGTTTTGATTCCAAGATCGGCAAAGCGCTGGAAAAGCTCATCGCGGCTGGCTGGCATGGCGGTCAATCGTCCCCGGAAACAAGAAGGTTGAGCTTGCTATTGCATTTACGCTCGGCTTGGGCACTAAGACGCGCCACCTCGCCGGATTTTTCCGGCCTCGTTATACGCTCAGCGGGCGTAGCTCAGGGGTAGAGCACGACCTTGCCAAGGTCGGGGTCGAGGGTTCGAATCCCTTCGCCCGCTCCAATTTTCCTGACATCTTCGTATCAGGAAATTTTGGCAATGAATTCATGGAGTTCATTGAAGCCGTTTAATTGCTTGAAGTGCGGGTGCTGGGTCGGCGCCTCGACGTGCTCCAGCGTCCAGGTCAATTCATGGGGAATGAAAACGCCCCAGCAGCCGGCGGCAATGGCCGGCACAATGTCAGATTTCAGGGAATTCCCCACCATCATGGCCCGCTCCGGCCCTTCCCCGTGCCGGTCAAAGATGCGCTTGTAGGTTTGAGGCGTCTTGTCGCTGACAATTTCGATGCCATCGAAGAGTTCACCCAGGCCGGACTGAGCAAGTTTGCGTTCCTGGTCGAAAAGGTCACCCTTGGTGATCAGCACCAGCCGGAATTCGTTGCCCAGTTTTTCCAGGGTTTCCCGTACGTGCGGCAGGGGCAGGATGGGATGAGACAGCATTTCACGTCCGGCGCTCAGAATTTCCTGAATGATTGGCGCCGGAACCTGGCCATGGGTGACATCGATGGCCGTTTCGATCATCGAGAGGACAAAGCTCTTGGTGCCGAAGCCGTAGAATTGCAGGTTTCGAATTTCGGCTTGCAGCAGGCGGGCGCTCAGGTCGGCCCCTTCCGCGTATCCGCTGAGAAGTTCGACAAAACGGGCCTCGGTGAGCTTGAAAAACTGCTCGCTCTGCCAAAGGGTGTCGTCGGCATCCAGTCCAACTGTTGTGAGCCTTGGTTTGTCTGCTACCATTGGCGTATTCTCTAGAGAGTTTTGCTATTCCTGTCAGGCACGGTTTCGGAGCGTCCATGCTTTCCCACGAATTTGGCTATTGGCTGCAGCAGTTCCTCAATGCCTGCACGCTGGCAAGCTTTTATGTGCCGCTGGCCGTGGCCTTTGCCTTGGTGCAGGGCTTGACCAACAAAATCTTCCTGTCGTTTGGCGACTTCGCCATGTATGCGGCTTTCGCCGCCATTTATGCCGGGCTTGCCAGCCTTCTGGCTGGAAACAACACGGCTACCATACTCGCCATATCCCTCACCCTCGCAGTGTTGTCCTCCGCCGCACTCGGGCAATTTGCCGCCAATCATGTCTTTGCTCCGCTCATCGGCCACACCTCGCAGGCCTTCATGATCGGCTCCATCGGGGTTTCCATTGCCCTTCAGGAAATCATGCGGCTTCAGGGCGGAGCCCGCGACCTGTGGATGATGCCGCTGTTTGACGGTGCGGCGCTCCGGATTTTCGACGGCAGCTTTCCGGTGCAAATCGGCATCATGCAGCTCATTGCAATGATCACGGCCGCCTTGGCGATTGGCACCGTGTTTTTCATCATGCAGTTCACCGCCGCCGGGCGCAATTGGAAGGCGTGCTCGCAATCGGAACGCCTGGCGAAGCTGAGCGGCGTCAATACGCTTACGGTGCTGCGCTGGTCCTGCGTTGGCTCGGCGGCACTGGCCAGCGTCTCGGGCTGGATCATCGCCGTTTCCTATGGTGGGGTCACCTTTTCGATGGGCCTCATGCTGGGGTTCAAGGCGATGTTCGCCTCGGTCATCGGCGGTTTTGGAACGGTGAGCGGGGCCATCGCCGGCGGCATATTTCTGGCCTTTATCGAAACCCTGTGGACCGCCGCCTTCCCCTTGGCTTACCGCGACGTGGCGGTGTTTGGTTTCATTATTTTGATACTCATGTTAAAACCGGAAGGTCTTTACAGTTCAACCACCAGGCGGGAAAGCGAGGATTAGATGAGGTTTGTATTTGCCGTTTGCTGCTGCCTTGGCCTTGTGCTGTCGGCCTGCAAGGAAGAGGCGCCAACGCCGTTCCTGAAAATTGTCGGCGGCAGCTTCATGTTCAATTACCGCTATTCCAAAATGTCTTATGGCTTTGTGGCGCGCCAGCTCAAGCCCCTGCCTGAAGGGAGCATCTTGGAGGCGAGCTTTGACCTGCCTGATACAGACCGCAAATTTGTCATCACGAAACCGGCGAAAGCCGGACAGCTGCAATACAGTTTTGAAACCGAGCCGTTGCGTGGCGTGAAGAAAGACACGCCGTACAAAGTTCAGCTCAAGCTTCTCGAGGCGAACACAGGCAAGGAACTTGGCCTTGTCGAGCAGGTTTTCAAATCGGATGTTGACCAGTCCACCTTGCCAACCGAGGCACTGGTTGTCGGGCCTGGCTATCAGGTGAACCCGGAAAACTGAACCCAGCTTACTCTATTCTGACAGCGGTTCCGGCAGCCGTCACCATCAGCATGCTGCCATTGGTGCCGACCGTTTCATAATCGATGTCAACGCCGATCACCGCATTGGCGCCCATCTGTTCGGCCTTGTCGGTCATTTCACTGACCGCGGTCTTGCGCGCGTCGTTCAAGACCTTTTCATAGGAGCCGGCACGGCCGCCCACAATATCGCGGATCGAGGCAAAAAGATCGCGGAACAGGTTGGCACCGAGAATGGCTTCGCCCGCAACGAGTCCTTTGTACTCCAGGATGCGTTTGCCTTCGACGTTGTGGGTGGTGGTGACCAGCATGAAGCTCTCCTCTTTTCAGTCCCAATCTAATGGCGGAAATGCCGAATGCCAGTGAAAATCATGGCAAGCCCCGCTTCATCGGCGGCACGGATGATTTCATCGTCCTTGATGGACCCGCCGGGCTGGATGATGGCGGTGGCGCCGGCTTCTGCGGCCTGCAGCAGGCCATCGGCAAAGGGGAAGAAAGCATCGGAAGCCACAACGGAGCCATGCACAAGCGCCACCGTGTGTCCCGCCGCCCTGGCCGCATCCTCGCTCTTCCGGACGGCGATGCGGGCGGCATCGACGCGTGACATTTGGCCTGCGCCAATGCCGACGGTTGCGCCATTCTTGGCATAGATGATGGCGTTGGATTTCACATGCTTGGCAACCCGGAATGCGAACTTCAGGTCCTTGAGTTCGGATTTTGTGGGTTCGCGCTTGGTCACGACCCGCAAATTCATCTCGTCGACGGAATAGCCATCGCGGGTTTGCACGAGAAGGCCGCCAATGATGGATTTCACTGAAATCGCCGGGGCATTTGAATTGGGAAGTTCACCCAGAAGCAGGAGGCGCAGATTTTTCTTGGCGGCAATAATCGCCCGCGCAGCGTCGTCTGCGCCGGGCGCAATAATAACTTCGGTGAACAGTTTTGAAATTTCGAAGGCGGTCTCTTCGTCGAGGTTGCGGTTGAATGCCACAATGCCGCCAAAAGCGCTGACCGGATCGCAGGCCAGGGCCTTGCCATAGGCCTCGAAAAGCGAATGGCCGATGGCAACACCGCAAGGGTTGGCGTGTTTTACAATCACGCAGGCAGCCTCCGGTTCCTTGCGGAATTCCGAAAGGCAATCGAGGGCCGCGTCTGTGTCATTGATGTTGTTGTAGGAAAGTTCCTTGCCCTGGACCTGTTTGGCGCTTGCCACACCTTTCCGCTGATCGGGGCTGCTGTAGAGGGCGGCAGTCTGATGGGGGTTTTCGCCGTAACGCAGGGTTTGCATGCGCCTGCCGCCAATGGCAAAATAACCTGGTGTAGTGTCGCCAAGTTCTCCTGAAAACCACTGGGCGATTGCGGCATCATAGGCGGCGGTCCGGGCGAAGGCCTTGGCCGCCAGCAAGCGGCGGGTTGCCTCGGTGGTGTTTCCGCCATGGGATTTGAGCTCCGACTCTACAGTTGCGTAGTCTTCAGGACTTACAACAACTGTTACCCGGTCATGATTTTTCGCAGCAGCCCGGATCATTGCGGGGCCACCCACATCGATGTTCTCTATGGTGGTGTTCCAGTCGGCCTGCTTGGCGACAGTCTCTTCAAACGGATAGAGATTGACCACGAGAAGATCGATATCAGTGATGGCGTGGGCCTGCTTGGCGCTGTCGTGGTCCGTTTCGTTTCTCACGGCCAGAAGCCCGCCGTGGATTTTGGGATGCAGGGTTTTCACGCGGCCATCCATGATTTCGGGAAAACCGGTGACGGACGCCACATCAATGGCCGGAATGCCGGCGGCGTGCAGGCTCTTTGCCGTGCCGCCAGTTGAAATGATTTCGATATTGAGGGCCACAAGGGCACGGGCAAATTCGATGAGGCCAGCCTTGTCGGAAACGGAAATGAGGGCGCGGCGGATCGGAAGGGTCATGGGGCGTATCCCGGAATTAGATGCTGATCAGGCACATAGCATGCCGGGATCATTAGGCCACTAGAAAGGAAGTTGCGGCATTTCCACCCGGTCGTTTGCGGCGGTGGCCGATTTTTCCACGCGGCGCAGGGCCCAGTTTACCGGGCCGTCCGTTTCCGTCGAACCCCGGATGACGATTTGATGGGTTTTCCGGGGGCCAAGGGCATCGCCGAGAAACACGCTGTCCTCAAGGGACATGGTTCCTCCGCGGGCATTAAACTGCCAGGCGGTTTTATTGGGCAGCATGATAACAATCCGCGTTTCCTTGCGGGTAAGGGTTGCCTTCACGCCGGGATGGAGATGAAACCGGATGGTATAATCCAACGGTCCTGGAAACCCTGCGGATGAAATCAGATCCTCGCCCCGGAGATCATTGCCCGTCTGCGACAGGAAGATGTTTCGATGGTGGCTGGCTTTGCCCGGCTTTCCGGAAATCTCGTTGGTGCCGTTGATCAGGGAGCCCTGCAGCGAAGTTATCACTTGGGCGGCGGGACAGTTTTTTACCCCGCTTTCGAAGGACGCAATTTCAGCCGTATTATGGGCGGCGATATCCGCCGCGGCCCTTCGCCAATCTTCCGTGGCGGAGCTGGGCATGCCGCAATTGTTGAAAATGCGGTGCGGCCCGTCAGAAAATTCGATGGCCAGCGGGCTGTTGCATGTACCTGGAACGCCCGTGTCCATGATCAGGAGGCCAGAGCGGTGCGAGAGCCGGCAATAGCCGGAGTGGGGGGCCGAGAGCAGCGGCCGGCCGGCAATGGTATCGTGTTCCAGAATGGTTCTGATGCCGGCCATCTCGGTTCCCCCCGCACCCTGAAAATTGCCGAGGCCCCGGTCGCCGTGGCTCAGCATGCGGAGCATGGGGAACATTCTTTCAATGGCCGCACTCAAGGCCTGCGGAACTGCCTCACGCTTTGCCATCATCGCATCCCTGATGGGGAGGACAGCGAGGAGGACCTCAAGCAGCGCCTGGGGATTGCGCGAAACGTGCCCGCCGTCAGGCAAAATGACTTGATCCATGATGGCGCAGAATTTGCTGTTGGCTTGATCACGGAGTGTTTCTGAGCCGCGAAAGGCGAGGCTCGCATACTGTAATGCCACGGCCTGCCAAAAATTGTCGCCCCGTGTGGACGGGCGCATTGCCAGAACCCGATGGATGAGTTTTTCGACAAGCGCATGGAATGACTTTTCAAAGCTGCAAGGTGCTGGCCCCAGCAGAAAATGCGCGGCACTTGCGAGTGAGATGAGGGCCTGGAAACAGACCATGGGGGTGCGGAAGCCACTGCGCTGTTCAGCCCATTTCAAAACCAGCGAGCGGGCAACGATCCGGTGGAGCTCATGGCCACCCGTTACGAAATGCTGCAGCCAGGACAGATTATGGAGTGCTGTGGCCCATTGGGGATTAGGCGGGGTGGCGTCAAACACGTCGACAGGTCTTCCTGTAACAACAGCTCCGGCGAAACTGAATTTTCCGCGCGCCATGTCCTGGGCCATGGACGGATCACCGGGTTTCAGGGCCAAAAGCCTTGTGCCAAGGCCGGAAATGCTTATGCGCTCCGGCGATCCGAGGCCAAAGCCATGGGCGGCCCAGTGTTTGAGCATTGCGCCATGGCCCGACAGCACCTGAAAATAGGTGGGAGCGTCGAATTGCTGCGTAGCCCAATGATCGCGCATGTTCTGCCGCGTTAAAACCGGTTCCGGTGATGGTGCAAAGGCCTACACTGGTGCCGAGATGGTTAACGAATTACTAACGCCGCTCCAGGCGGGCCGCAAAGAAGCCGTCAAGGCCGGTATCCTTTCCGATTATCATGGATGGCAGGCAGCGCATGAGGCCCGCAGGCGTAATAAATTGCGTTTGCAGGGCAAGATCTTCGGGAACGATGGGCGAAAGCACAAAATCTTCATGGGCCCGCAGGAAATTGAACACTTGGCGCTCGCCTTCGAGGACGGACAGGGAGCAGGTGCAATAGACCAGCTTCCCGCCGGGCTTTACCAGACGTGCCGCATGGGTAAGCATTTTCTGCTGGAGGCTCACCAGCCCCGCAAGCTGCTGGGGGGATTTCAAATAGACGAGATCCGGATGACGCCGGATGGTTCCGGTGGCCGAACAGGGCGCATCCAACAGCACATTGTCGTAGAGCGTGTCCGTCGGCAGGGACAAGACGTCGGCAAGAAGTGTCGTGGCCGGCAACTTCAATCGCGCAAGATTTTCCCGCAGCCGGTTCAGGCGCGCCACGGAATCATCAACAGCGGTCACAACCGCTCCGGCGGCGGCAAGCTGTGCGGTTTTTCCACCCGGTGCCGCACAGAGGTCGAGCAC
>JBBQNU010000008.1:0-41191 GCA_038330285.1 Hyphomicrobiales bacterium
CAGCCCGCCCAAAGAATGAATTCGGGGAAGGCCAAAGCGCTTCGCCAAAGCAGCACATTCCTTTTCGTCAGCCGACAGGCGTTCGTGGCAGCCCAGATTTGGAACGCGATCAACCAGAAGCGGGCGGGAAAATTCATAAACAGGGTGTTTCACGGGAACCTCAATTCACTCAGAAGTATTTGCTCCAACGGAGTCGCGCCAAGATACTTCACGGCTTCACTAAAGTAGTCAGCCATCGCCCGGATTGATTTTTGCGACGCGCCATCGGGATAGATGTTCCGGATTATGGCTTCCACCAGCACTGCGGGACCAGCCGATAACGCCCTATCGTAGGCGGTCACGCGGCCATAATAGGATTCGGCAATCTTCCGCACTTTCTTGCCCACCGCCACATCGCTCACACCAAGCTCACGCAACGAACGATCCATATCGGCGAAAAATTCATCGGTCAGGTTTTGCCGGAGGTCTTCAACGCCCTCACCCTTCAGGCGATTGAGGACGAGAAAAAGGTGCAGCACAATCATCTCGAAACGCCCGTCAATTGTATCGGCAACGCCCATGTCTTCATAAAGCCGGACGTGCCGCGCGGCAGCCACAATTGCCTCGTAAAGGCGTTTCTCGCGTTTTTCGCGGGCCTTGAATAACCGACCTAGTATCATGCACTTGCCGTCATAGCCCGGCTCGGGCAAAAGACCTTTGATGAAAACCTTGAAGTGACGGATTTAGTTTGCTTTTCATGACCAGAAAACACCTTACGCGCGCTTCCATGTGGCTGCTTGCGGCCACCTTCGCAACCCTGATTGCGGCGTGCTCGCCCACTATAAACCATCATGGTTATCTTGCAAAACCGGGTGCCTTCGGCCAGATTTCGGAAGGCATGTCAAGAACCGAGGTCGAGGGCATTCTGGGTTCGCCTTCCACGACCGCCAGCATCAATTTTCAGGGCGACAGCAATTATTACATCACCAGCGTGACGGAGAGCCGGTCTTTCCTTAAGGCCAAGGAACTGAGCCGCGAGGTTATTGCGGTGCGCTTTGACAAAGGCGACCAGGTGACAAGCTTTGCCCAGTATGGCCTGGAAGATGGGCGCATCATCAACATCAATTCGCGTGAAACGCCCATTGTTGGCGGTGAACTGTCAATACTGCAGGACATTTTCAAGGGAATACTGGGTTCGAAGCCGGGTTTCTAAAACCGACAGGCGTTAACTAGCCCCCTGTTTTCCGCCGTGTTAAATTGCCCTTCATGGACGTTATCGATCATCGGATTGCCATCACAAACCTGGAGCCAGCCCGGCGCCGGTCGCTCATTGAACGGAGCGACAGGCCGGGACTGCTGAGGTTCGGCTTTCATCTGGGGGCGATTCTTGTTCTGGGAACCCTGATTGCCCTACGCGTGCCCTTCTGGTTTGTGCTGCTGCCGGTTCAAGGCATCCTGATCGTCTTTCTTTTCACGGCGCTTCATGAGTGCACCCATGAAACGGCATTCAAGAGTTCATTCCTCAATACGGCGGTCTCAAGCTTAAGCAGTTTCCTGATCCTCATCCCGCCAGCCTGGTTCCGCTTTTTTCATTTCGCCCACCACCGCCACACGCATGACCCGGCCCGCGACCCGGAACTCCAATTCCCCAAACCCTCCACGCTGAGTGGCTATGTTAAGCATGTATCAGGGCTCCCCCTGTGGTTTGCTGCGATTCGCACTTTGGTGAGCAATGCGACGGGACGCAGCGCCGATGACTTTGTGCCGGAAAAGGCCAAGGCGCGCGTAACTTTCGAGGCACGGGTGATGCTGGCCATCTATGTTTTGATCGCCGCCGCGTCAGTTTATTGGGAATCGTCGCTGGTGATTTGGACGTGGATCGTCCCTGCCCTCCTCGGCCAGCCCTTTCTGCGCCTCTTTCTCCTGGCCGAGCACACGAACTGCCCGCATGTGGAGAACATGTTTGAAAACACGCGCACGACCTTCACGACGAGGCTGGTGCGGCTGGTGTCGTGGAACATGCCCTTTCATGCGGAGCATCATGCGCTGCCGACAGTTCCCTTTCACAAGCTCCCGGAGTTGCATGAAGCGGTGCACGAGCATTTGAAGACGACGGCGGATGGTTATGCGCGGTTTAACGGTGAACTGGTTTCAAACCTGTCGAAAGCCAACTCATAGAAAACCCCGCGAAGATTGCTCCTCGCGGGGTCTGATAAGTGCAACCCAGAAGTCGTTAGTGCGCCAGAACCGCCAGCAGGAGCAAGGCCACGATGTTGGTGATCTTGATCATGGGGTTTACGGCGGGGCCTGCGGTGTCCTTGTAGGGGTCGCCTACGGTGTCACCGGTGACTGAGGCCTTGTGGGCTTCGGAGCCCTTCAAATGCTTCACGCCCTTTGAGTCGACGAAGCCGTCTTCAAAGCTCTTCTTGGCATTATCCCAGGCGCCGCCGCCGGCGGTCATGGAAATGGCCACGAAGAGGCCGGTGACGATCACGCCCATGAGCATGGCGCCGAGCGCCGCAAAGCCTGCTTCCTTGCCGGCAATTGCGTAGATCACATAGAACACCACGATGGGCGAGAACACGGGCAGCATCGAAGGAATGATCATTTCCTTGATGGCCGCCTTGGTGAGCAGGTCCACGGCGCGGGCATAGTCGGGCTTTTCGGTGCCCTTCATGATGCCGGGGCGTTCCTTGAACTGGCGGCGCACTTCAACCACCACGGATTGCGCGGCGCGGCCAACCGCCGTCATCGACATGCCGCCAAACAGGTAAGGCAGCAGGCCGCCGAAGATGAGCCCCACAACCACGTAGGGGTTGGAGAGATCGAAGGTGACGTTCACGCCTTCAAAGAAAGTTCCCGGGGCCGCGTTGGCGGCGAAGAACTTCAAATCCTGCGTGTAGGCGGCAAAGAGTACGAGCGCGCCAAGGCCAGCCGAGCCAATGGCATAGCCCTTGGTTACGGCCTTGGTGGTGTTGCCCACGGCATCCAGCGCATCGGTGTTGTGGCGCACTTCCTTGGGCAGGCCCGCCATTTCGGCGATGCCGCCGGCGTTGTCGGTGACCGGGCCGAAAGCGTCGAGAGCCACAACCATGCCGGCCAGCGCCAGCATCGTTGTCACCGCAACGGCGATGCCGAACAGGCCTGCGAGGTTGAAGGTGACGATGATGCCCGCGATGATGATGATCGCTGGAACGGCGGTTGCTTCCATGGAAACCGCCAGGCCCTGGATCACGTTGGTGCCGTGACCGGTGATGGAAGCTTCAGCGATGGAGTTCACCGGGCGCTTGCCGGTGGCGGTGTAGTATTCAGTGATCCAGATGATGAGACCGGTGATCACGAGGCCGGCGATGCCGCAATAGAACAGGCTCAAGGGCGTGAAGGCCTTGTCGGCTTTGCCGAGAGCCACATCCATGCCGCCGAACACGTAGGAGATCACGGGGTAGAGAACGGCGAGCGAAAGAACGCCGGTTGCGATGATGCCCTTATAGAGGGCGCCCATGATGTTGTTGTTGGCGCCGAGCTTGACGAAGTAGGAACCGATGATCGAGGTGATGACACAGGCGCCGCCGATTGCCAGTGGCAGGACCATGCCGGCGAGCTTCATGGCATCGGGCAGCACGATTGCCGCGAGAACCATAGTCGCAACCGTCGTCACCACATAGGTTTCGAACAGGTCGGCGGCCATGCCGGCGCAATCGCCCACGTTGTCGCCGACGTTATCGGCGATTGTTGCTGGGTTGCGTGGATCATCTTCCGGAATGCCGGCTTCAACCTTGCCAACCATGTCGCCGCCGACGTCCGCACCCTTTGTGAAAATGCCGCCGCCGAGACGGGCGAAAATGGAAATCAGCGAAGCACCAAAGGAAAGGGCTACCAGTGAATCGATCACGGTGCGGCTGGTGGGTTCAAAACCCATGGAGCCGGTGAGGAAGCCGAAATAAAGTGTAACGCCGAGAAGGCCGAGGCCCGCAACAAGTAGGCCAGTCACCGCGCCGGATTTGAACGCGAGGTCCAAACCGCCAGCAAGCGACTTTGTTGCAGCCTGCGCCACGCGCACGTTGGCGCGCACCGAGACGTTCATGCCGATAAAGCCTGCAGCACCCGACAGCACGGCGCCAATCAGGAAGCCGATGGCCGAATAGGCGCCGAGCAAGAGCCAGGCGATGACGAAAATAACCACGCCGACCATGGCAATGGTTTGATACTGGCGTTTGAGATAGGCGGCGGCACCTTCGCGCACGGCGGCGGAAATTTCCTGCATGCGGGCCGAGCCCGCATCGGCGGCGAGAAGGCCGCGCGTGGTGACAATTCCGTAGACGATGGACAGCGCGCCCGCGAGCACGATCAGCCAGAGAGTGGAGGTCATGAATCAACCCTTTTGTTTGTGTTGCCCCGGTGCAATCCAGACAGGCGAATCCCGCCTGCCCGTCCCCTGCCCCGGATTGATGGCTGGGATATGCCAAATCGGGCAAAAAGAAGCAATGGGCAGTATTGCATAGGCCGGCCCAACCGAATCGAGTGTGGTGTCAGGCCGCTTTAGCGCGATTTACCACGAGCCAGCCGAGCAACAGCAAAGTCAACAAAGCAGCGGGGAACATGGCAAAGCCTACGGCGCCCCAACCCAGGCTATCCAATACCTTGCCGGAGCTGAAGGACGCCACGACCATGAGCGCCGAAATGCCGAAGTCATTCGCGGCTTGCACCTTGCCGCGCTCGGCAGGTGTATAAGTTGTGGTCAGCATAGTGGTGCCGCCGATGAAGCCGAAGTTCCAGCCAAGCCCTAAGAGAATGAGGGAGACGGCAAAATTCCCGAACTTGATGTCGAGGATGCCAACCACGCCGGCGGCAAACAGCAAAACCATGCCAATGGCGATGACCCGTTCAACGCCCCAGGCCTTGATCAGGTGACCGGTGAAGAAGCTGGGCACGAACATGGCCAGCACGTGCCATTGCAAAACCCATGAGGCATCAAACTTGGTGAAGCCGCAGCCAATCATGGCAACGGGGGCCGCGGTCATCATGAAGTTCATCATGGCGTAGGAAATGATGGCGGTTACCATGGCCACGATCAGCCGTGGCTGGCGCAGCAGTTCGCTCCAGGGCCTGCGTTCGCCGCTGATTTCTTCCGCCGTTGGCTTGGGCAAATTCAGCAGAAACAGAACAAAAATTGCGATGAGGGCTATCACCGTGGAAGCGAGGTAGGATCCCGCGAAGGTAAAGGGCGCGAACAGGTCGGCGGTGCCGCTGGAAATCAAGGTGCCGGCAACGGCAGCGACTACGCCTCCGGCCAGCACCCAGGAAATCGCAATAGGCTTCAGACTGGGCGTGGCGCCCTCCACCGCGGCAAAGCGATAGAAACCACTGGTGGCCTGGAAGATGCCCTGCAAGGCGGTGGCCAGGCAGAACAAGGCGAAATTGCCCGTGAAAATTGCGTAGACCGCGATTGCCGCGCCGATTGCACAGGCAAAGGCGCCGAAGACGAAAACGGGCACGCGGCCAAAACGTTGCATCAACAGTGAAGCCGGGATCGTGGTGATGGCTGATCCCAAAACGAATGTGGTGATGGGCGTGGTGGCCCAGCCTGGGCTTGGCGCCAGCATGAGGCCAACCAGTCCGGCAGTTGCAAAAACGATAATCACGCAGCAGGAATAGAGGGCCTGGGAAATCGCCAGCAACAGGATGTTGCGCTTGGCGAGAGCGAGGTCCGTCACGCGGCGAACTCGTTGGGGCGGCGGCTGCGCGCCAGGGTATTCAGCACGCCGTTGATAAAGCGCGGCTCCTCTTCGCCAAAGAAAGCCCCGGCCACATCGAGATATTCGCTGATGGAAACGCGGGTCGGAACTTTTTCCATGAACATGATTTCAAAGGCGGCGGCGCGGAGAATGGCGCGCACGGTGGCGTCCAGCCGGTGCATGGGCCAGGCCTTGTCAAGAATGGCATCGACGGCGGGATCAATGGTCGCCTGCTCGCGCACCGCGCCATCGACAACTTCCTTGAGAAATTTGTAGTCGGCCTCGCCGCATTGGCCATCGTCAAAGTTTTCGCCGGAAGCGCGGGCGGAAAATTGCGCGAGGGTTTCACCCACATCGGTGCCCGCCAGATCCATTTGGTAAAGCGCCTGCACGGCGCCCAGGCGGGCGGCGGCGCGTTCAACCGGTTTGGCTCGTTTGCCGGTCATCGTGCCGCTTTCTTCTTCATGGCGCGCTTGAAGCTGATCATGGCAAGTGCGGTATCGGCAGCACCCCCACCCTTGTCGCCTTCAGAGGTTTTTGCCCGGGCCCAGGCTTGCGCCTGGTTTTCGCAGGTGAGAATGCCGTTGCCGATGCAAAGGCCTTTCAACGTCAAGTCCATGAGTCCACGGGCGCTTTCACCGGAGACGATTTCATAATGGGTGGTTTCACCACGCAGCACGCATCCCAGCGCCACATAACCATCGTAACGCTTCGATGTCTCAGCCATGGCGATGGCTCCCGGCACTTCCAGGGCGCCTGGCACGGCTAAACGATCCCAGGTCGCACCACTGCGCTCAAGGGCAGCGATTGCGCCCTTGGCGAGTTCATCGCACATGTCCGCATAAAAGCGCGCCTCAACAATAAGAAGCCTCGCCTTGATCTTGGCGGATTCTGTTTTTTTCTTTTCGACCTTCATGATTTTCCGAACTCTGCAAGACGCGCCACATAGCGCGCCAGCATATCTATTTCAATGTTCACAGCGTCGCCGACGCGCGCATGGCCCCATGTGGTAACTGCTTGGGTGTGCGGAATCATGTTCACGCCGAAGACATTGCCATCCACTTCATTCACGGTGAGCGAAGTTCCATCGAGCGTGACGGAGCCTTTTTGCGCAATGAAGCGGGCAATGTCGTTTGGGCCCCTGAATTTAAAGCGCTTGGAGTCGCCTTCGGGGGTGATGGAAATAATTTCTCCCAAGCCATCAACATGGCCTGAGACGATATGGCCACCCAGTTCATCACCCATTTTCAGGGAACGTTCGAGATTGATGCGGGTGCCCGTTCTCCAGTTGCGCAAGGTGGTTTTTGAAAGTGTTTCAACAGAGGCTTCGATCACGAATGTACCGCGTCCGTCCGGCAGGCGGCCCATTTCAATAGCGGTGAGGCAGCAGCCGGAACAGGCAATGGAGGCCCCTATGGAGATGCTTTCGGGGGTGTAGGCCGTGGCGATGGTGAAACGGGTATCGCCGCGTTTTTCAACGCGCATGACTTCGCCAATATCAGTGACTATTCCGGTGAACATGGGGCCGTTCATAGACGGTCAAAGTATCGGTTCCAAGAACTTCCTTGCCGGTTAGGCGAAACTGGTTAGCGAGATTTGCAAGGGGCATTTCCGCAATGGCATCAATTCCTTGCGGGCCGATGACGGCCGGGTTTTGGAAGAGCTGCACTTCATCCACCAAATCGGCATCCAGAAGGCTTTGCGATATATGCGAGCCGCCTTCAACCAGCAGGCGATTGATGCCCCTCAACGCGAGCTGTTCAAGCGCATCGGCAAAATCCACCCAACCGTTGGGTGTTTGCCGGCAATCAATCACGGTAATGCCGGCGCTTACGCTCCCCTTGCGGGTGGACAATATCCAGACTGGCACCTGTTCGGCGGTTTTGACCAGCTTTGCCTTGGAAGGAATGGAAAGGCGCGTATCGGCCACGATGCGGATGGGCGAACGGGTTTCCATTCCCGGCAAGCGGCAGGTCAGGTCGGGGTCATCAATCAGGACCGTGCTGAGCCCCACCAGGATGGCGTCGCTTTGGGCCCGCAAGAGATGGACCCGGGCCTTGACCTCGGGCCCGGTTATGGCGCTGCGCTGGCGGGGCCCCGCGGCGATCTTGCCATCGGCGGAAACCCCAATCTTTAGAGTCACATAGGGGCGTTTCCTGGCTATTCGCGTGAGGAAGCCTGCGAGGTCATGGCGTGCGTCTTCTGCGCCCACGCCTACCTCCACGGCGACACCAGCGCCGCGCAGGATGGCATGTCCCTGGCCTGAAACGCGGGGGTCCGGATCTTCAATGGCCGTCACAACCCGGGCTATGCCAGCCTTGGCCAAGGCTTCGGCGCAGGGTCCGGTGCGGCCATGGTGGGCGCAGGGTTCAAGGGTGACATAGGCGGTGGCCCCGCGGGCCTGCTCACCGGCCATTTTAAGAGCTTCCGTTTCGGCATGGGGCCTGCCTCCGGGCTGGGTCCAACCGACGCCCAAAACCCTGCCATCCCTGACGACAACGCAGCCAACGGGCGGGTTTTCAGCGGTGGTGCCAAGGGCGCGGCGGCCCAGGCGCAGGGCATAGTCCATCCAGCGCCGGTCGGCGTTCAAGAGGCCTCGCTTTCGCCCTCGTCGCTGGCGAGTTCGCCGATCAGTTCTTCAAAATCCTTGGCTTCGCGGAAATTCTTGTAGACCGAGGCAAAACGGACATAGGCCACGTCATCCAGCGCCTTGAGGGCCTCCATGATGAGCTTGCCCACGGTTTCCGACTTGATCTCGCTTTCGCCCAGGCTTTCCAGCCGCCGGACGATGCCCGACACCATGCGCTCAATCCGCTCCGGCTCAACCGGGCGTTTGCGGAGCGCAATCTGGACCGAGCGCATAAGCTTGTCGCGGTCAAAGGGAACGCGCCTGCCGGTTTTCTTGATCACCATGAGCTCACGCAACTGCACACGCTCGAAGGTGGTAAACCGTCCGGCGCAATCCGGGCAATAGCGCCTGCGGCGGATCGCGGCTCCATCTTCCGTGGAGCGCGAATCCTTCACCTGGGTTTCTTCGTTACTGCAGAATGGGCAGCGCATGGCTTCCTTTGCTTAATAGATAGGGAAGCGTTTGGTGAGAGCCAAGACCTTGCGCTTGACCGCCGCTTCCACCTTAGCATTGCCCTCTTCGCCGTGCTTCGCAAGGCCATCGAGAACCTCGATGATCAAAGCCCCCACTTCCCTGAACTCCACTACTCCAAAGCCGCGTGTGGTTCCCGCTGGCGTTCCCAAACGGATGCCGGAGGTAATGGTGAAGGGTGCTGGGTCAAAGGGAATGCCGTTCTTGTTGCAGGTGATATAGGCACGCCCAAGGGCGGCCTCAGAGGCCTTGCCAGTCAATCCCTTCTTGCGGAGGTCCACCAGCATCAAATGAGTGTCAGTGCCGCCGGAGACGAGATCACAACCCCCTGCAACCATGGCATCGGCCAGCGCCTTGGCATTAGCCACAACCTGGGCCGCGTATTTTTTGAAGGCGGGGCGCAGCGCTTCGCCGAAGGCCACAGCCTTGGCGGCAATCACATGCTCCAACGGCCCGCCCTGAAGGCCGGGGAACACCGACGAATTGATCTTCTTGCCGATGACCTCATCGCGCGTGAGGATCATGCCGCCACGGGGTCCGCGCAAAGTCTTGTGGGTGGTGGTGGTCACAATATGGGCGTGTTCAAGCGGATTGGGATGTACGCCGCCTGCCACGAGGCCAGCGATATGGGCCATGTCCACCATCAAATAGGCGCCAACACTGTCAGCGATCTGGCGGAAGCGGGCGAAATCAAGAAAGCGCGGATAGCCCGAACCACCGGCAATGATGAGCTTCGGCTTCACCTGAAGGGCCTGGGCGGCCAGCGCATCGTAATCAATCTGGTGGTTGTCCTCGCGCACCTTGTAAGGCGCCACGTGGAACCACTTGCCAGACTGGTTCACGGGTGAGCCGTGGGTCAAATGCCCGCCGCAAGCGAGGTCAAGGCCCATGTAAGTGTCGCCGGGCTGGAGGAGCGCGAAAAACACCGCCTGGTTGGCCTGGGCGCCGGAATGGGGCTGGACGTTGGCAAAGGAACAGTCAAACAGCTTGCAGGCCCGTTCAATGGCAAGGGTTTCGGAAACGTCCACATATTGGCAACCGCCGTAATAGCGGCGGCCAGGATAGCCCTCGGCGTATTTGTTGGTCATGATCGAGCCCTGTGCTTCAAGCACGGCGCGCGAGACGATGTTTTCCGAGGCGATCAATTCGATTTCGTTCTGCTGGCGGTGGAGTTCCCGGGCGATCGCCTGGGCGATCTTTGGATCGGTTTTGGCGAGCTTTTCCTTGAAAAAGCCGGGGAACAAGGGAGCTTTCCTTGCCGTGGCTTTAACGGCCGGTTTCTTGACGGTTTTCTTGCTTGCCTTCTTGGCCATGATGGTCACCTGCCCTGATTCCGCGTTTCGGCTGCAAAATAGCGAAAGGCGGGTTAGGGTCCAGTAATATATGGCCGCAGTAAAATAAGCACGGGAGAAGCGGCGTGAATGGTCAAAATTGCGGCTCGCTTGCAGTTTTTAACATAGTATGGCATATTACTGGCGATATGAGACTTGTTATCAACACAAGCACCATCGTTGCGGCACTTCGCAGTCCAAAAGGTGCTTCCGCTGAGATTTTACGCCTCGTCCGCAAACGAAAACTGGTTATGCTGGTGAGCGTTGGATTATTTGTGGAATATAAAGCAGTTCTCAAACGATCAGAGCATATGAATGCAGCAGGCCTGTCCAATTCGGGTTTCGATGCAATTCTCGATGCTCTTGCCGCTCTCGCGGAGCCAATAGATGTTTTCTTTCTGTGGCGTCCGAAACTGCGAGATGCGGATGATGATATGGTTCTGGAAGTCGCGGTCAACGGCAACGCAGACGCCATTGTGACGTTCAACGTGCGAGACTTTTCCGGTGTAGATTCGGAATTTGGAATTCCGGCCCTACTGCCTGCGGATGTTTTGAGGAGATTTTAGAATGAGAACCAATAGCAATTATGCACTGAGACTTCCGGCATCACTGAAAAAAGAAGTCGAAAAAGTAGTGGCAGATGATGGAACCACACTAAACCAGTTCATTGTCAGTGCAGTAGCGGAAAAGCTTTCCGTATTGAAGACTGCGGAGTATTTCTCAACCCGCGCATCGAATGCGGATCTTGCAAAGTTCGATAAGCTCATGGCGCGTGCGGGCGGCCAACCTCCTGAAGCGGGCGATGAAATTCCAAAGGAATACAAGAAAGCAAAGCGATAGGAGCTAAGCGGCGCGGCGCAGCATCATTTCGGTCCAGAGCTGGTCAAGGGCTGCCACCAGCCTGCAAATTTCGAGTTCGCCGTGGAGCGGCCCCGGGGTCAGGCGCAGGCGCTCGGTGCCCTTTGGAACTGTCGGATAATTGATGGGCTGGACATAGATTGAAAAATCTCTGAGCAGCCGGTCCGTGAGCGCCTTGCATTTAACGGGATCGCCGACGATCAGGGGTACGATGTGGCTATCGGTTTCGGTGACCGGAAGGCCCCGCGCCTTCAACAAAGCTGTCAGCAATTTCGCGTGCCTGCCCTGCAACTGCCGCTCGAGACTGCTTGCCTTGAGGTGGCAGATGGCGGCGGTTGCCCCTGCGGCAATCGCCGGCGCAATTGAGGTGGTAAAGATAAAGCCTGGGGCAAAGGACCTTATGGCGTCAATGATCGTGGCGTTGGCTGCGATGTACCCCCCATCAGGCCAAAGGCCTTGGCGAGGGTGCCTTCGATGATATCGATTTCGCCGAGCACGCCATCGCGCTCGGCTATGCCGCCACCCCTCGCGCCATACATGCCAACGGCATGAACCTCGTCGAGATAGGTGAGAGCGCCATAACGCCGGGCAAGCCCGCAGATTTCGCCGAGCGGGGCAATGTCGCCATCCATGGAATAAACGGACTCAAATGCGATCAGCTTGGGACGATCCGTTGCCAGCGTTTTCAACTTCGCTTCGAGATCAGCCAAGTCGTTGTGACGCCAGATCAGTTTTTCACCACCGCCGTGGCGGATCCCCTCAATCATGGAGGCGTGATTCAATTCATCGGACAACACGATGCATTTGGGCAAGGCCCTGACAAGTGAAGACAGCGTGGCTTCATTGGCCATGTAGCCGGAGTTGAACAGGAGTGCCGCGTCCTTGCCGTGCAAGTCAGCCAATTCCTGCTCGAGTTCGACATGATAATGCGTGGTGCCGGAAATGTTGCGGGTGCCGCCAGACCCGGCACCGACGTCATCGATGGCTGCATGCATGGCAGCGAGAACAGCTGGATGCTGCCCCATGCCGAGATAATCATTGGAGCACCAGACGGTGACTTCACGTTCTTCGCCGTCCCTCCGGTAAAGGGCACGGGGGAACCTGCCCCTGACGCGGCAAATGTCGGCGAATTCGCGGTAGCGGCCCTCCGCCTTCAACTTACCGATTGCCTGCCCAAGGATGAAATCATAATCTTGCGGTGTCATGGCAAAATCCTAGCCGTTCGAATGGGCTAAGTTATGGCGCAAAAATGCGCAGGGTCAGTTGGTCGCAGAAGCCGTTTCCGCCGGTTTTGCCTTGGGCTTCGCGGCTGCCTCTACCTTGCAGTCCTTTGGCAATTTGCCATCCTTGTCAGGCTTGCACAGATCGTTGCCCTTCTTGGCAGCAGGAGCAGCCGGCTTCACGGCCTTTTTCGTGGTTGCCGAAGCGACCTTTGTGGTGGCCTTTTCTGGCTTTTTCTTGGCATCCGCAACCGTTGCTTTCTTCTTCGACGTTGAAGCGAGTTTTTTCTTTACGATTTACTTCTTGGCATCCTTGGAGTCGTCATCACGGCTGAAAAAACTCGCAGATTTCGACTTTTTGACAATGGAATTTGTCGCGCGGGAATCCGCAGCGCTTTCATCTTTTCTCGACCGCTTGCCAAACCAGAAAAAGCCATCGGCCTCTGCTTCGTCAATCTGGGCAAGCTGGCGGGGCACCGGTTTCAAGACAAAGCGCTCACCTGATGCACTTTTTTCGCCAACCGGCAACGGCTGGCCAACAATAAATCCGGTCCCATCCAGGCCGTAAACGTCGCCACGGAAAGCAACTGTGCCGTCTGAGGTGGGCCAGGCGGTGAGATAGGCAACGCGCAGTTGGGGCGGTGCGACGAGCTTCACGTCCTTGCGCTCAAGCGACTGGGCAAGGTACTCAATCTGGCTGGAATCAATTCCATCCTGACCATTGAGAATCCAGTTCAGGAGAACCGCAACTTTTTGAACACGCACACAGCCAGAGCTGAAAAAACGGCCGCTGCTCTCAAACATGTGCTGCTCAGGCGTGTCATGCAGGTAAATGCCGAAGGGGCTGGAGAAATTGATCTTGGCCGTGGCCATGGCGTTGCTGCCGCCGGGTTCCTGGCGGAAATGGTAATCATCCACCACGGCGCGGCGCCAGTTGATGCGTTTCGGATTAACTTCTGGCCCGCCAACACCGTCAAACACCTTCATGTTCATCTTTTCCAGAATGCCGCTCGACATTTTTGGAAGGATGTCGCGTTCCACGATGGACGGCGGGGCGTTCCAGTAGGGGTTGAAGTTGATGTCCGAAAGCGCCGTCATCACCACGGGGGTTGGCCGTGACGGCCGCCCCACAATGGCGTTGTGCCGCGAAAACACCCGGTTGCCATTCACCGTTTCGATTTGCTGGGCAGGAACGTTCACAACAATGTAGCGATCCCCAAGGTCTTTGGAGTATTCGGCTATGCGGGGAATATTTGCCCTGATTGTCGACAGTCTTTCGGCAGCAGACACATTGAGTGCCTGCAACGTGGCGCCATCCATCTGGCCAGTTGCAGCCAGGCCATTGTTGCGCTGAAAGCGCATCAAGCCGTCTTGCGTTGCGGTCGTGAAAATGGAAGCAAACTCTCCTTCAGCCGCTTCCGGGCGGACGTAGCCCTCAATGAAGAGGCGCTGATTCAGAGCCATCACGCCGTTGCCTTCCGAACCTTTTTTCAAAGCGCCTTTTGGCACTTTGGGCCAGCCGCCATTACTTGCGATTGCGGCATACTTGCTTTCGGCCGCCTGCATCTCAGCCGCGCCATCCAAGGACAACATCGGTTCCACGACCTGATTTGAGAATATCTCCGTTTCAGTCACGGCTTTGCCGGAAGGAGTCGGGTCAACTTTCAGGGCTGCGGGCGTATAACTGCCAAGAAGCCCCTTGCTTTTCAGCTTCTGCTTTTTAACCAGTTCCCGCATTTCATCCGATGGCTCGGCTTTCACAAGCGGCGCGCCGGCAACCGCCATGCCCAACATTACGGCGAGCGAAACGCCGATGGTCTTGGAAAACAACAATCTGCCTACAGAACCAAATTTTAAAAACATCATTGCCTCTTTGCCACCCTGCGCCGGGCCTCTGATGGGCCATTGGCAAGTATTATTCCCGATTTGCTAACCTGTACCAGCCTTGGTGCGACTCGTCAAAAGCTAGCACTGATCTCCCGACATTGCGCTAGCGGGCTAAATTGAGCAAAAACTTACACTTACTGGCCGCAGGAATGTTGATTTTGAACAAAAAAAGCCCTGAGGCTTTTCGGCCACAGGGCTTCTACTCTTCAAATCCTTGTTACAGACGGTAGAGGATCTGGTCGGTCCAGAACCGCTCAAGCCGCGTCAGCGCCTTGTTCAAACGGTCAAATTCATCAATCGAGAGGCCGACAACCTCTTCAACGGCCTGAAGCTGGCGGTTGTAAAGCATGTCGATGCGGTCACGGATGGCCTGGCCCTTCGGCGTCAACTTCACCCGCACCGAGCGCTTGTCGGCACTCGAACGCTCGTGGTTCACATAACCCGATTCAACCAGCTTCTTGAGATTGTAAGAAACGTTTGAACCCTGGTAGTGGCCGCGGGTCTTGAGTTCGCCCGCGGTGAGCTCCGAATCGGCGATGTTAAACAGAAGAAGCGCCTGCACCGGATTTACCTCCGGTTCGCCGGAACGCTCGAAATCATCCTTGATGACGTCAAGCAAGCGGCGGTGCAGCCGCTCAATCAGCGTCAAGGCCTCCATATAACGAAACTTGATTTCCTTCCGCTGCGGTGCAACTTCCACGGCGCGGACTCCCCCGGCAACTTGCGTATTCATGTTATCCACCTATCCCTTGGTTTGTGAGGCCGGGTCTTCTGCCCGTTCCTCTGATGCCCCGAGAATACGCCGGTGGATTTAAGGCGGCCTGAACAGGTTGGGTAAATTTATCCTTATATTTTCGATACTTTGCTGCTTCTTCGAAGACAGTTTATGGAGTCTTTTTTTCCTATGTTAATCAAATGCAACCTTGTCTGGTTAAAAAAATGGCGCGGAAATGGCGCCGCGCCTGACCGATCATGGTTAACAACTGCTAGCGACTGGCAACCTCGGCGAAGCCCGCTTTCACGCGCGCTTCCCCCTGGCCGTTGCAGCGCTGATAATTCGAGCGGGCTTCGGCGGCTTTCATGACCTTCGCCACAGCCGGTTTGCCAAATTCCGAAATCGCGGCCCGGTGGCTCCTCACGACAGCCTTGTAAAAGGAGTTCATCTTGCGTCGCGAAAGAAAGGCGCAGCGCCGTTCCAGATAATAGGTTTCAATTATCCTGCCATAGACAGAAAGACCGCCCCTGGGCACCGTCGTGGCAACAGTCCGAGCAGGTTCAGAAGCTGAACCATCATCCTGTTCTGCCGCATGGATTGCATCGCGGGCCGCCGTCAAGGTTGCTTTCACTTCCTGGCTTGCCTCCTCCCCGCAGGTCTCAGCCCGGCCCTGGCTTTGTCCGGCCGAAAGGGCGGAACGGGTCACCGCAACGGTGGTCTTTTCCGCAGCAGCAACTTCTGCCTTGGCAACATAGTTTGAAAGTTCGTCCCGTTCGGACCCTGTCAGAACATTGCATCTCTTGTCCACGACGACAGATTTCGCCAGGAGTTCCAGGGCGCGTTCAAGACCTACGGTTTCGGCAAGCGCTGGCTTCGCGCCGAGGGTGGCAAGCGGCAGGGCAAGAATGGGAAGCGTAATGAGGAATTGCGAGAATTTGAGCATCAGACCACCGGACCAATTGACTTCATTCGACAGCGAACATGGATAATCGAAGCGCGTTAATTCGATTCAAAGATGAATTGAATCCTGATGGTTTGGTTAACACTCTCTTGCCGCCCGCTGGGGGCGGACGAACCCTGCGACCACGGTCCTATTCAGTTCTTGGTTCAGACTTGATACAAGGCCCCGATGGACCACTTAAAATCGCCACCAAAGGGCTTTCCGGCCACACGCCTGCGGCGCAACCGCAAAGCGGCGTGGTCCCGGGCCTTAACTGCTGAAAACACCCTGCGGGCCTCGGATCTGATCTGGCCGATGTTCGTCATTGATGGCCATAAAACCACCGATCCCGTGGCTTCCATGCCGGGCGTTGAGCGCTATAGCATTGATCTGGCCGTACGGAAGGCTGAGGAGGCCGCCGCCCTCGGCATTCCCCTTATCGCCCTGTTCCCAAATACCAGCCAGGCGTTAAGGACCGCCGACGCCCGCGAGGCCCTTAACAAGGACAATCTGGTTTGCCGGGCGGTTCGCGCCATCAAGGCGGCAGTGCCGGAAATCGGCATCATGTGCGACGTGGCGCTTGATCCCTATACCAGCCACGGCCATGACGGGCTTCTGGAAAATGGCGAGATCGTCAATGATCCCTCCGTTGCAATTCTTGTGAAGCAAGCCCTGCTGCAGGCTGAGGCTGGATGCGATGTGGTGGCTCCCTCGGACATGATGGACGGCCGCATTGGCGCGATACGGCAGGCCCTGGAGACCAACGGCCACAGCAATGTTCAGATCATGGCTTATAGCGCCAAATATGCTTCGGGATTTTACGGGCCATTCCGCGATGCGGTGGGCTCCTCCGGCACCTTGACCGGCGACAAGCGCAGCTACCAAATGGACCCCGCCAATACGGATGAGGCCCTGCGCGAAGTCGGGCTCGATATCAGCGAAGGGGCTGATATGGTCATGATCAAGCCCGGCATGCCCTATCTCGATGTGCTGGCGCGGGTTAAGCAGACTTTCGGCGTTCCCACCTTCGCCTATCAGGTGTCCGGCGAATATGCGATGCTGATGGCGGCCGTCGAACGGGGCTGGCTCGATCCCAAGAAAGTCATTCCCGAAAGCCTGATGGCCTTCAAACGGGCGGGAGCCGACGGCATTCTCACCTATTTTGCACTTGATATGGCGCGGAGCCTGAAGGCCTAGCGATTTAACCGGGCAATCAAGCTCGAGGTATCCCAGCGCTTGCCGCCCATTTTCTGCACTTCGGAATAGAATTGATCGACAAGGGCGGTGACCGGCAGATGCGCGCCATTCTTGCGGGCTGCTTCAAGGCAGATGCCCAGGTCTTTCCGCATCCAGTCCACGGCAAAGCCGAAATCGAACTTTCCGGCGATCATGGTCTTGTGGCGGTTTTCCATTTGCCAGGACCCGGCAGCGCCCTTTGAGATCACCTCAATGACATCTTCCATGTTAAGGCCTGCCTTCATGCCAAATTGCACACACTCGGCAAGGCCCTGAACCAGGCCTGCGATGGCAATCTGGTTGCACATCTTTGCAGTTTGGCCGGATCCGGCGGGGCCCAACAGCTTTCGCATTTTTGAATAGTGTTTGATCAGTGGTTCGGCTTTGGCATAGGCGCTCTCTTCACCGCCGCACATGACGGTGAGCGCGCCGTTCTCGGCTCCTGCCTGGCCGCCCGAAACGGGAGCATCGACAAAACCAATGCCGCGCTTTGCGGCTTCGGCGAAAAGCTCACGGGCGACGTCGGCTGACGCCGTGGTGTGATCAACAAAAATGCTGCCTGCCCGCATGGTTTGAAAGGCGCCCTCGGGCCCGAGGGTTACGCTGCGCAAATCTTCGTCATTGCCAACGCAGGCAAAAACAAAATCCGCGGTTGCGGCGCTAGCTGCCGGCGTTGCTGCTGATTTGCCCTTGTATTTCTGGAGCCATTTACCCGCTTTTTCGGAGGAGCGGTTATAGACCGTCACCTCGACATCCGTATTTGTCGAGAGATGACCCGCCATGGGGAAACCCATCACGCCAAGGCCAATCCAGCTTGCTTTGATTGTCATTCCAACACTCCGGTTTTTCCCCTCTTAAACCGCCAGCGGCCCAAATTCCACCAGCGTTTGAATGTCACTTGCACGAAGCAGGCAAGGGGCATTAACCTTGGGCTTCGGACAAGCCGTTGAAGGATAGCAAGGTTGAGCATCGAGCGCCGGAATTTTCCGCAGTTTTTTATCACGGCACCAGCGCCCTGCCCCTACCTTGCCGGGCGGCTTGAGCGGAAGGTATTTACCCATCTTGTGGGCCAAGAGGCACGCACCCTGAACACGCAGCTTTCAAGGGGCGGATTCCGGCGCAGCCAAAATATAGCGTATCGCCCCGCCTGTGATGGATGCAGCGCCTGCGTCTCGGTGCGCACGCCAGTCAAGCAGTTCACCTGGAGCAAATCCTCGCTTCGCGTGCTTTCCCGCAACAAGGACCTCGTGGGAACACCAGTAAGGGCAAAAGCCACAAGCGAACATTATGGCGTGTTCAGGGATTACATTGATTCCCGCCATGGCGATGGCGGCATGGTGGAAATGAGCGTGCTTGATTTTGCCGCGATGATTGACGAGACTTTTGTGGACAGCCATCTGGTGGAGTACCGGCGCAGGACTGAGAGCGGGGAACCGGGAGAACTTCTGGGCGCGGTCCTCGTTGACATGCTGGATGACGGGCTGTCACTCATCTACAGTTTTTATGAACCGCATTTCGAAAAGCGCAGCCTTGGAACTTTCATAATCCTCGACAGCATTTCGCGGGCACAGCGCATGGGCCTGGATTATTTGTATCTTGGGTATTGGGTCAAAGGCTCCGCCAAGATGGAATACAAGTCACGGTTCCTTCCCCAGGAGAGACTAACGCCCGACGGATGGACGCTTTTCGTGAGGAAATAGCCATTCACCATATTTGCTTGGTCCTGTTCATCTTTTTTCATTGAAACGCTATTCAGTGCAAAGATAATTAGGTCGATTCATGGGAGCCTCGATGTCGCAACTCTGCGTTGAAGATCCTCTGGGCACGGCCAAGGTATGCACCGCACTTGCTGCCGAGGTGGAGCAAATGGGCTTTGCGGTTAGCATCGGAGCCGATGCCCGGAAGTTCAACGCCACCAAGATTGACACACTCCACAAGCCGGTATCGCCGTTCTTTGACCCGGATGTCTGCAATTTCACGCCGGACCGGTTTTTCTGGATGAATGTGGTTTCAGAAGGCGGGGCGACTGTGGCCCTCCAGGCTTTCAGATATGACTATACCGACACGAGCCTTGCGGATTGGGGGCCCAATCTCACGATTGGCCTGGCCATGCGCCGGCAGGAGCTGATGGTGCCAACCAACGCCGCGCCACCACGCAATAGCATTGCCGAGCGCATTCGTGGAAAGCTGGTCTACCATGGTGAGTTTTGGATTGACCCAAACGTGCGCAACCGCAAGCTGGCGGAGAAGTTTTCGCGCCTCGGCCTGATCCTCAGCCTGATCAAATGGAACCCGGACGCCATATGGTCGTTGAGCAGCGGCCGCATGGCAACACATGGCCACCTCAACCGCATGGGGTATAACTACATCGAGAAGGGCTTTCTGCGCTGGCAGTGGGCAACGGATGGAATTGATCTCACGGAATGGCTGAACATTGCGGAGCGCCACGCCCTCGAACAGATGGTCAATGAAATGATCACGAGCCCGGCCTAGAACTATAAACCAGAGTTCCCGGCTAAATCAGATTGATGTCTATTTTGGCAATTTCGGCCACGACACTTACGCTCATTGCCTTGTCGCTGTTTGGGCGTGGCACGACTATTCTTTGATAGGGTACCCAACGGACAACATTGTCGGGCATCCGCAGCGCCGCAAGCACATGATCATAGCGCGGTTTGCCGGAGCGCAAGACGTGGGTGTAGGCTTCGCTTACAACTTCATCGTATGAATTGCCGCTTTTGCAGGCATAAGACACGGGCGACATTCCATAGAGTTTGGCAATCGTCGATTGCGCGCCTATCCTGTCAACGCGAAATTTGCGCGACTGTTCCTCATAGACACAATCAACGGAATTCTCCGGCGAAATCGTGTGGTCATGCCAGATCTTTTGCAGCATGGGCGACAAGATCTTTCCGTTAGGGTCAAATTCCTCAACGAAAGTCCGCCTGGTCAGGTGCAGTTCGCTCTTGGCGAGAATTTGTTCGATCCGGTTGATCGCTTGCGCGGCGGTGAAACAGGTCTCTTCAAACCATCCGGAAAGATAAAAGCGCAGGACAATGGGCAGGCTGGCCAGGGGCAGCCATTCAATGGCATAGTAAAGCGAACCAAAGCAGGGTGAAAAAACCGACCATTTGATTTCCGTGCCCAGCGGGCCCGTTGTAACCCTTACGGCTCCGTCATGATTGAAACGCTCAGTTTCAACTTCATCGAGAACATTTTCGAAGGAGGAATCGGGAAGCTTTCTTCCCCCAGCTATCCAAAATCTCTGGCCGTGCATGACCTTATCCGCTGGCGCGGCTCCAATAATCCTTACAGTCCTTCCGTAAATTACATCTGCAAACTGTAACCGTTTTCTATCGATATCATGTGGGCGGCCCGGATAATTTTGTGTTAAGATTCATGACGTTATTTAATATCAGTTGAAGCGATGCGGCCCGGCTGAATGAGAAAACGCGCTTCGAAAGCTTGTCCTGTTAACCAAAACGGTTATTTTTCGGGAAGCCTTTTGGCGGCAGGCGGCCTGCCTGGGCCCGTTCGCCCAGCCAGTCCTTCAACTCAGTCACGGTAAAGTTCCTCCCTGAAGAATCAATCCACGACAGGCCTTCCTTCAGGTTGAAGGTTCGCGCATCCGACAAACCACCGTCCTTGAACTTCTGCATGCGAACGCCCTTGCCGCGGGTCATTTCCGAAAGCTCGGAAAGTTTGAAGATCAGCAGTTTCCGATTATCGCCAACGGTTGCAACGTGATTGTCAGACGCTGCCACGGGCACGCATACCAACGCCTCGGATGGCGCCTTGACATTCAATACCTGCTTGCCCTTGCGGGTGGTGGCCACGCATTCATCTTCCAGGACTACAAAGCCGTCGCCATCGGTTGACGCCAGGAGGCGCTTTGTCCCTGCCACATGCACGAACAAGGCGACGATTGAATCGGTTGAGTCGAGATCGGCCATGAGGCGCACGGGCTCCCCGTGACCCCGGCCACCGGGGAGTTTTCCCGCCTCCAGGGTGAAGAACTTGCCGGATGAGGAAAACAGCATGATCTTGTCGGTGGACTGGGCGTTCAAAACGAATTTTCCCTGGTCGCCATCCTTGTAGGAAAGCGTCGAGGCGTCCTCGATATGGCCCTTCATGGCCCTGATCCAGCTCTTTTCGCTGCAGACAATGGTGACCGGTTCCTTCTCGATCATGGATTGTTCGAGATCGAGATCAATTTCAGGGGCCTCGGCAAAATCGGTGCGCCGTTTGCCAAGCGGGGTCTTCTTGCTGAATTTTTCCTTGACGGCCTTGATCTCCTCGGCGATCTGCTCCCATTGCTGATCGTCTGATTTGAGGAGGGCGTTCAATCCCTTCTGCTCCTTAATCAGATTTGCGTTCTCCGTGCGGATTTCCATTTCTTCAAGCTTGCGCAAGGCCCGCAGCCGCATGTTCAGAATTGCTTCGGCCTGATTGTCGGTGAGCTTGAAGCGCTTCATCAACGCGGGCTTTGGTTCATCTTCCTCGCGGATGATCCGGATGACTTCGTCAAGGTTGAGATATGCGATGAGATAGCCGCCGAGAATTTCAAGACGCCTGGCAATTTCTGCGAGGCGGAAGTTGGTGCGGCGGACCAGCACGGTTTTGCGGTGCTGAAGCCATTCGCGCAGCACATCGGCCAGCGACATGACAACCGGAACCTTGCCGCCGGAGAGCACATTCATGTTCAGCGGAATGCGCGCCTCTAGTTCCGTGTTTCGGAACATCTGCTCCATCATCAGGGCGGGATCAATGGTGCGGCTCTTCGGTTCGAGGACAATGCGGATATCCTCGGCGGACTCATCCCTGATGTCGGCCAGAAGCGGCAGCTTCTTTGCGGTCAGGAGTTCAGCGCATTTTTCGATGAGGCGGCTTTTCTGCACGAGATAGGGAATTTCGGTGATGACGATTTGCCAGCCGCCACGGCCCAAATCTTCCGTGGTCCAGCGGGCCCTGACCCGGAAACCACCCCTGCCCGTCTTATAGGCTTCAATGATCGAGGCGCGGTCATCGATGACAATGCCGCCGGTCGGGAAATCCGGGCCGACCACAAATTGGGTGAGCTTTTCCACCCCGGCATTGGGAAATTTGATCAGGTGGAGGGCGGCATCGCAAAGTTCGGCGGCGTTGTGCGGGGGAATGGATGTCGCCATGCCGACGGCGATGCCGGTTGCGCCATTGGCCAAGAGGTTCGGGAAAGCGCCGGGCAAGACGATCGGCTCCTGCACCGTGCCATCGTAATTGGGGCGGAAATCAACCGTATCTTCATCGAGATTTTCAAGCAACAGCCTTGCCACCTCGGTCATGCGGGCTTCGGTGTAGCGATAGGCCGCAGCACTATCGCCATCGATGTTGCCAAAGTTGCCTTGGCCATCAATCAGGGGATAGCGCGAGGAAAAATCCTGGGCCAGGCGCACCAGCGCATCGTAAATCGACTGGTCGCCGTGGGGATGGTAGCCGCCCATGACGTCGCCCACGATTTTGGCTGACTTCTTGAAGGCGGTGCCAGGGTCCAACCGCAAGATGCGCATGACGTGTAGAAGGCGGCGATGCACCGGCTTCAGGCCATCGCGCACGTCGGGCAAGGCGCGGTGCATGATGGTGGACAGCGCATAGGCGAGATAACGCTCCTCCAGCGCCTCGCGGAGCTGGATAGGCTCGATATTATTGGGGTCCTGGGGCGGATTGACGGGTTTCTTCATGATTCGCAGCAGTATATCACGCGCGCTGCACGAGCACCTTGCAAACGGGCTTTTTGCCCCAGATTTGATCGGCGGCGCGACGCACCGCTATGCGGAGTGTTTCCGCCACGACGGCATCATCCTTGCGCCGGGGCCTTGGCATGGACGCAAAGGCATCCTCGGCCGCATCCAGCAAATCATCCTCAAGACCCGCAGGCAGGCCATCACCGAGCAACTGGATATCATCGGCGAGTTGCAGCTTCTCATCCAGCACAATGGAAACAAAGACAGCGCCGACCGCCGAAAGTTTGCGGCGGTGTTTGGCGGGGCCATCTTCGGCGGGAACGATCAGTTTACCATCGACATGCAGGCGGCCGAATGTTGCTTCATCAACATTTTCCAATGGTCCGGGGCACAGCCGCATCATATGGCCGTCGAGCGGAACCAGCGTCTGGGGAACGCCGCAGGCCTTGGCGAACTTCGCATGAGCCCGGAGATGGCGGGCTTCGCCATGCATGGGGATCAAGGCCTTGGGCTTCAACCACTCATACATGGTTTTGAGTTCGCCCTGGCGCGGATGGCCCGAGGTGTGGACCATGGCTTCATCGGCGGTGATCACATCAACGTCGAGCTTCGCCAGATTATTATGAACCAGGGAAACATCCTTTTCATTTCCTGGAATGGTGCGCGACGAGAAAATGACGAGATCGCCTTTTTCGAGCGCCACATGGGGGTGCTGGTCTTCGCCAATCCGCGCGATTGCCGCACGGGGCTCACCCTGACTTCCGGTGCACAGCAGCATGATCTTGTTCACCGGCAAATAGCCGAAGGATTCTTCATCGAGGAATTCGCCAGCGTCGCGCAAATAGCCGCAGGCGCGGGCCGCTTCAATGGTATTGCGCATGGCCCTGCCCGCGAGCACCACTTCACGGCCATTGGCCCGGGCGGCGCGCACGGCGGAAGCGACGCGCTCCACATGGGAAGCAAATGTCGTGATGGCGACACGGCCCTTGGCATGTCTGACTATTTCCGCAATGTTCGCGGCGACATCGCTTTCGGATGGCGAAAATCCTTCGCGCAGGACATTGGTGGAGTCGCAGACCAGCGCATCGACGCCTTCACTGCCGATTTCGGCGAGACGCTTTTCGTCCATCCCGGCGCCGAAGGTGGGGGTGCGGTCAATTTTCCAGTCACCGGAATGAAACACGGTGCCATGGCTTGTTTTGATCAGGAGAGCACAGGGCTCCGGAATGGAGTGGGTGACGTTCACAAATTCCAGATCAAACGAACCGACCTTGAATTTTCCGCCGAGCGGAATGATATGGACCTTCACATCCTCATCCAGCCCGTGTTCCTTCAACTTGTTGTTCAACAGTGCCGCGGCGAATGGCGTGCAGTAGACGGGGCATTTGAGCTGCGGCCAGAGCCAGGGCACGGCGCCTATGTGATCCTCATGACCGTGGGTGAGCACAAGGCCTGCCAGTTTCTTGCGGTTTTTGGCAATGAAGGAAACGTCGGGGAGAACCACATCGATGCCGGGATCGGCATCATCGCCGAATTTCACGCCGAGATCGACCATCAGCCATTCGCGGTCATCGTTTGACCCCGCACCATAGCAATAGCAGTTCATGCCAATTTCGCCGGTGCCGCCCAGGGGCAGCAGCACCAGATCCTTGGCATGTGGATTTTTCTTCTTCACGTTCATATTTTTCCTAATCGCATTTCTTCAATTTGGGCGAAACAAACTTCGCCGGCGTGAATGTGTTTCCGGGTGCCGTCCCTGAGCGTCATCAGCAAGGCACCATCGGTGCCCAAGCCTTCAAAACGCCCTGTGGTTCCATCTACCGAGACTTCCTTACCGACACCGGCGGCTCTTTCCAACCAGGCCTTCCGGATCGCCGGGAAGCCCCTGCCCTCATCCCATATTTCCAGCCAATTCCAAAAGCTTAGCGCAAGGTTTGGCAGAATTGAGTCAGGAGCATATTTGCCCCCCAGTGCTGCAACCGGGTATGGTGTTCCTTTTGGCGCATGGGCTAGGTTGATGCCACAGCCCAGAGCAACCCGGGTTGGATTTGTGCCCACGACCTCAGCCAGAATTCCGCAAAATTTCGCGCCGTTCATCAGCACGTCATTGGGCCATTTCAGGAAGACATTTTCCTCCGGCAAAAGATTTGAAGCCAGTTCATGCACGGCGATTGCCGCCACAAAACTGATCTGCGCCACTGCCGCCACCGGTGCCGCGGTTTGAAACAGGCAGGTGACATAGAGATTTCCCGGCTCTGAAACCCAGGTGCGCCCCAGCCGCCCACGGCCACAGGTTTGCTCGTCGGACCAAATCCACAAAGGCCCGCGCTCACCGCCTTCCGCCAGACGGCGGGCTTCCGCATTGGTTGAATCAATGCGTTCAAAATGGATAAGGCAATGGCCGGCCGGCAGTTTCAATAGAGCGACTTGGCGGCGGCTTCCGCGAGATTCACCAGATAATTGGCAAAGCCCACGAACAGCAGGGCGAAGGCGCCGCTGGCATAGGCCACCCATTTCACTTCGCCGTCCAACGCGTCGAATTTTTCGGCGGGCTCATCGAAATAGATGATCTTCACGATGCGCAAGTAATAATAGGCGCCCACCACGCTGGCGACAACACCGATGATGGCGAGGGCATAAAGCCCCGACTTCACCGCCGCGAGGAAAACGAAATACTTGCCGAAGAAACCAGCGAGCGGCGGAATGCCGGCCAGCGAAAACATCAGCATGGCAAGCACGAAGGCCAATGCCTTATTGTTATGGGCGAGGCCAGCGAGATCGGAAACCTGCTCAAGATGCTGGCCCTTGCGGCGCATGGCCAGGACGCAGGCAAACACGCCAAGCGTGGAGATGAGATAGATCATCATGTAGATGATCACGCCCAGGACCCCCTCCTGGCTTCCCGAGGCGAGCCCAACGAGGGCAAAGCCCATATGGCCGATGGAGGAATAGGCCAGCAGGCGCTTGATATTGTTCTGTCCGATAGCCGCAAAGGCACCGAGCACCATGGAGGCAATGGACACAAAGACGAGGATTTGCTGCCAGTCCTGAACCACGGCGGCAAACGGCGAGATCATCACCCGGGTAAACAGCGCCATGGCGGCAATCTTCGGCGCGGCGGCGAAGAAGGCCGTCACGGGTGTTGGTGCGCCTTCATAGACATCGGGTGTCCACATATGGAACGGCACGGCGGACACCTTGAAGGCAAGGCCGGCAATGATAAACACGAGCCCAAAGACAAGTCCAAGGCTTGAACCGCTTGCACTGAGTGCTGCGGCGATTTGCGGGAAGGTGGTTGTGCCGGTGAAGCCATAGACAAGGGAAGCTCCGTAGAGGAGCATGCCCGAGGAAAGCGCTCCCAGCACAAAATACTTGAGGCCCGCTTCGGAAGACCTGGCGCTGTCCCTGTCGATTGCGGCCACCACGTAAAGCGAAAGCGATTGCAATTCGAGACCCACGTAAAGCGAGATAAGATCGTTGGCGGAAATCATCATCATCATGCAAACGCTCGCCAGCATGACAAGGATGGGATATTCAAAGCGCGCCATTTTCACGCGCTTCATGAAATGGCTTGAAAGAACAATTGCCACGGCTGAACCGAAGAGCGCCATGACCTTCATCACGCGGGCAAAGGTATCGACCACGAAGGCGCCGCCGAAGGCCGTTACCTTGCCTTCGCTCGTGAAAATCACCAGTGCGGCAACGAGGGCCAAGGAAACAACGGCTCCAAGGGTTACGTTATCGTTTGCGTCGCCTTTCTTGAATACCCCGTACATCAGCAAGAGCATGGCGAGGCATGCCAGCACTATTTCCGGCAGGCTTGCCACGGCATCATAATTTTGCAGGAAATTCATCAGCGGGCCTTTATTGCAGTGAAGCGGTTGAAAGCGCCTGGGCCGCAGCCGCAGCGGTTTGCACCGTCTTCATGAGATTTTCAACGGAGGCGCCGAACACATCTAGGATCGGCGCAGGGTAAACGCCAAACAGGATTGTCAGCACGACGAGTGGAGCAAGCGTGGCCAGTTCCCGTGGCGTCATGTCCGCGATGTGGGCCAGCGACGATTTCTCCAGCTTGCCGAACACTACACGGCGATAGAGCCACAGCGCGTAGCAGGCCGAGAGGATGACCCCGGTCGTGGCAAAGAAGGCGACCCAGGTGTTGTTCTGGAAGGTGCCCAGCAGGACCAGGAATTCACCGACGAATCCCGAGGTGCCGGGAAGGCCCACATTCGCCATGGTAAAGAGCATGAAGGTGAAGGCATAGAGCGGCATGCGGCTGACCAGCCCGCCATAGGCGGCGATTTCACGGGTGTGCATCCGGTCGTATACGACACCGACGCAAAGGAAGAGCGCGCCGGAGACAAGGCCGTGGGAAATCATCTGGAACAGGGCGCCGTCTATGCTCTGCCGTGTCATGGCGAAAATGCCCATGGTGACAAAGCCCATGTGGGCCACCGATGAATAAGCGATGAGCTTTTTCATGTCCTCCTGCATCAGGGCCACGAGCGAGGTGTAGATGATGGCGACGACCGAGAGCGTGTAGACGAAGGGCTGGAAATAGAGGCTCGCATCCGGGAACATCGGCAGCGAGAAACGCAGGAAGCCGTAGCCGCCCATCTTCAGCAGGATCGCGGCCAGGATGACCGAGCCAGCGGTGGGCGCTTCGACGTGGGCATCAGGCAACCAGGTGTGGACCGGCCACATGGGCATTTTCACGGCGAAGGAGGCGAAGAAGGCAAGCCACAGCCAGGTTTGCATTTCGGGCGGGAAGCCGGGGCTGCGCGAGAGCAGCGCCACGATATCCGTGGTGCCGGACTGCCAATACATGGCGATAATCGCAATGAGCATCAGCACAGAGCCCAGCAAGGTATAGAGGAAGAACTTGAAGCTGGCATAGACGCGGCGCGGGCCGCCCCACACGCCGATGATCAGGAACATGGGGATCAGTCCAGCCTCGAAGAAGACGTAGAAGAGCACCAGATCGAGGGCGGTGAACACGCCGATCATCAGGGTTTCCAGAACGAGGAAGGCAATCATGTATTCGCGCACGCGCTTTTCCACATGCCAGCTTGCCAGAATGCAGATCGGCATGAGGAACGTTGTGAGCATCACGAACAGCATGGAAATGCCATCCACGCCCATCTGGTAGGAGGCAATGCCGCCCAGCCATTCATGGCGCTCGACCAGCTGGAAGCCCGTCTCATTCGGGTTGAAATTGAGCCAGATCAGCAGCGACACGACGAAGGTGACAATGGTGGTCCACAGGGCCGTCCAGCGAATGGTCCGCTTGGCAACGGCATCCTCGCCGCGGGCAATCAGGATGAAGGCAACGCCAACCAGCGGCGCAAAAGTTACAAAGGACAGGATCCAGCCAGACATCAGTGTGTCCCTCCGAAGGTAAACCAGGACACGAGGGCCGCCACGCCAATGAGCATGGCGAAGGCATAGTGATAGACATAGCCGGTCTGCAAGCGCACCACGCCGCGCGTGACGTCAATGACGCGGGCCGAAACGCCGTCCGGCCCCATGCCGTCGATGACAAAGCCATCGCCCTTCTTCCACAGGAAGCGGCCCAGCCACATGGCGGGACGGACGAAAATCAGATCATAGAGCTCGTCGAAGTACCACTTGTTGAGCAGGAACTGGTAGAGCGGCCAGTTCATGGCGGCGAGTTTCTGCGGCAGCGAGGTGTCGCGGATATAGAAGAGGAAAGCCAGGGCAAATCCGAGCACCATGGCAATGAAAGGTGAGAGCTTCACCCATTCTGGCACATGGTGCATTTCTTCCAGAACGTGATCCTGCGGCTGAATGGCCGAGCCCCAGAACAACTGCTGCTCATGCCCGATGAAATACGGGGCGAACAGAATGCCGGCCAGCAAGGCGCCAGCCGCCAGTATGTAGAGCGGCACCAGCATCACATTCGGGCTTTCGTGAACGTGCTCCAGGGTGTGCGCATCGGCGCGGGACTTGCCGTTGAAGGTCATGAAGGCCAGGCGCCAGGAATAGAACGAGGTGCAGAAGGCAGCGATGACCAGCAGCGTGAAGGCAAAGGAGCTATGGCCGGCAAAGGCGCTTTCGATGATGGCGTCCTTGGAATAGTAGCCAGCGGTGAGCGGAAAGCCGGTGAGCGCCAGATTGCCGATCACCATCAATATCCAGGTCTTGCGGATATGGGGCGCAAGGCCGCCCATCTTGCGCATGTCCTGCTCGCCGGACATGGCGTGAATGACCGAGCCCGAACCCAAGAACAGCAGCGCCTTGAAGAAAGCGTGGGTAAACAGATGGAATATGGCGACGCCATAGGCGCCCAACCCCAAGGCCACGAACATGTAGCCGAGCTGCGAACAGGTGGAATAGGCGATGACGCGCTTGATATCGTTTTGCACAAGGCCCACGGTTGCGGCGAAGAAAGCGGTAATCGCGCCAACGATAACAACAACCTCCTTGGCGTGGGGGGCGAGTTCGTAGAGCGGTGACAGACGGGCCACGAGGAATACGCCGGCGGTCACCATGGTCGCGGCGTGGATGAGGGCGGACACCGGGGTTGGGCCTTCCATGGCGTCCGGCAGCCAGGTGTGCAGGAGGAATTGCGCCGACTTGCCCATAGCGCCCATGAAAAGCAGCAGGCAGAGGGTAGTCAGCGTATCAAGGTCCCAGCTCAGGAAATGAATGGTCTTGCCGGTTTGCGCGCTGGCTTCCCTGAAGATCGTATCGAATTCAACGGATTGGAACACATAGAAGCAGCCGAAGATACCGAGGGCAAAGCCGAAATCGCCGACGCGGTTCACCACGAAGGCCTTGATGGCGGCGGCATTGGCGCTTTCGCGGGTGTACCAGAAGCCGATGAGCAGATAGGACATGAGCCCCACGCCTTCCCAGCCAAAGAACATTTGCACGAGGTTGTAGGAGGTGACCAGCATGAGCATGGCAAAGGTGAAGAGCGAGAGATAGGCGAAGAAGCGCGGCTGATGTTCGTCATGGCTCATGTAGCCTAGGGAATAGACATGCACGAGGGCCGAGATGGTGTTTACCACCACAAGCATGACGGCGGTCAGCGTATCGATGCGGAGCGCCCAATTGGCTGTGAAGGCGCCGGAGTTTACCCAACGCAGGACTTCGACTTTCGCGTCATGGCCCTCATGGAGGAAGCCAAGGAACACGATCCATGACAGAACCGCGGAAACGCAGAGCAGGCCTGTGGTGAGATACATGGGCCAGGCAGGGCCATCATAATGGCCGTGGTGGTCATCATGGGCGTGATCGGCATGGGCCGCATGAGCCGTGTGGTCGCCATAGACATCCGCATCGCGGCCAAGGTTGTGAAACAGCTTGGTGCCGGCGAGCCCTGCGATGAGGGCGCCGATGAGGGGAAGGAATACGATGGCCTGATACATTGCTTTTCGCTTCAGCCCTTCATGAGATTGATATCTTCCACCGCGATGGAGCCGCGGTTGCGGAAGTAGGTGACGAGAATGGCCAGGCCGATGGCCGCTTCGCCGGCAGCAACGGTGAGAACCAGAAGGGCGAATACCTGCCCCACAAGATCATGGAGGGCGGCCGAGAAGGCCACGAGATTGATGTTCACTGCGAGCAGCATGAGCTCAATCGACATCATGATGATGATGACGTTCTTGCGGTTCAGGAATATGCCGAAAATACCAATGGTGAAGAGAATGGCGGCAACGGTGAGGTAGTGTGAAAGACCGATTGTCATGTCGCGCTACTCACTGAAATTGGGCTTGGCTTAAGTTCATTCAACGCCTGTTTCAGATAAGCTATTAAATTTTCAGCTTCCCCTACTCCCAAGGGTATGGATGCGATCCCACCGTTTTCATTGCCTTCGTTGCAATGAAGAACCAAGAAACGCCCCTTTGCCTTCTCATAGATAGCCAACTGTATTCGCGAGCCCGAGGAGCCATTTACGTCTTTTGACCAAATAACTGAACTCTTGAGGTATTTTAACACTTTCTCGGTGAGTTTCATTGCATCAAATCCCCTGCCCCGGTTTGACTTTGACGACTTCCATGGCGGTTGCCGGGTTGCGCGCCACCTGGACGGAAATGTCCTGGCGCTTGACGCCCTGTTTGTGGCGGAGCGTCAGCACGATGGCGCCGATCATGGCCACAAGAAGCACAAGGCCTGCGGCCTCGAAGAAATAGACATACTTGGTGTAGAGAATCTGGCCCAGGGCTTCCGTGTTGGTGACATTTGCCGCCGAGGGGGCACCCGCAGCGGTCAAGGCCTCGGAGGAGATCGCCCAGGTGCCGACAACAAGCGCCAGTTCAACCAGAACAATGAGCCCGATGGTTCCGCCCACCGGCAGATAGTTCAGCATGCCCTGACGAAGCTGGACGAAATCGACGTCGAGCATCATGACCACGAAGAGGAACAGCACGGCCACGGCGCCGACATAGACCACGACCAGGATCATGGCCAGGAATTCGGCTCCCAGAAGAATGAACAGGCCCGCCGCATTGAAGAAGCAGAGAATGAGAAACAGTACGGAATGCACCGGGTTGCGCGAGGATATGACCATCACGGCGGAGGCTATGGCCACGCTGGCGAAGAGATAAAAGAAGAGGGCTGCTATCATGTTACTATCTCTCCCTCACCGGTAAGGCGCGTCGAGCGCCAGGTTCTGGGCAATTTCGCGTTCCCAGCGGTCACCATTTGCCAAAAGCTTTTCCTTGTTGAACAGGAGCTCCTCTCGGGTTTCGGTGGCGTATTCGAAATTCGGGCCTTCGACGATGGCGTCCACCGGGCAGGCTTCCTGGCAGAAGCCGCAATAGATGCATTTCACCATGTCGATGTCATAGCGGGTGGTGCGGCGGGTGCCGTCATTGCGGCGCGGGCCCGCTTCAATGGTGATGGCCTGGGCTGGGCAGATGGCTTCGCAAAGCTTGCAGGCAATGCAGCGTTCTTCGCCATTGGGATAGCGGCGGAGCGCATGTTCGCCCCGGAATCGCGGGCTGAGCGGTCCCTTCTCATGGGGATAGTTCAGGGTCGCCTTGGGGCTCACAAAATATTTCAGCGCCAGCCAGGTGGCTGAAACAAATTCCCTCAGGAAAAGGGCGCGTGCGGCTTGTTCAAGTTTCATCAGTCATTCACCCAAACATTGCCTCAAAAGTGCCGCCCATCATGTAGCCTACCACAGGCAGCACAATAAGGCTGAAGAACCTTATGCCGTTCATGAACAGGGCGGGATCCCTGCCTTGCGTGCCCGTTACCTTGGCTTCCTCATGGCGCTTGCGCATCTGCGGATAAACCATGCGCTGCATGAACATGACATCGATGATGTCGATCACCAGAAACACCAGGGCGCCGAAGAGATTGTACATCATGGCAGCCACCCGAAGGCAACAAGGGCAACAGCCGTAATCACCACCCAAGCGAGCGACAGGGGCAGAAACACTTTCCAGCCCAGGCGCATCAACTGGTCATAGCGGTAGCGCGGCACTATGGCCTTCACCATGGCGAACATGAAGAAGACGAAGCAGAGCTTGGCCATAAACCAGAAGACGCCGGGTATCCAGTTCAGGACCGGCACGTCAATGATCGGCAGCCAGCCGCCGAGGAACAGGATGGTGGTCATGGCGCACATGAGCGTGATGGCCACGTATTCACCGAGCATGAACAAGAGATAGGGCGTGGAGGAATATTCCACCATGAAACCGGCCACGAGTTCTGATTCCGCTTCGACGAGATCGAAGGGCGGGCGGTTGGTTTCTGCCAGTGCCGAGACGAAGAAGACAATGAACATCGGGAAGAGCGGAATGAAATACCAGTCGAGGAAGGAATTGGGCAGGCCCAGCATGGTGCCCAGGCCGGTTTCCTGGGTCTTGACGATTTCCGTGAGGTTCAACGAGCCAGCGCAGAGCAGAACGGTGATGATCACGAAGCCGATGGAGACTTCGTAGGACACCATCTGTGCGGCGGAGCGCAGCGCCGAAAGGAAAGGATATTTCGAGTTGGAGGCCCAGCCCCCCATGATGATGCCGTAAACGCCAAGGGACGACAGCGCGAAGAGATAGAGAATGCCCACATTGAGATTGGCAACTTCCCAGCCCTCGGCCACCGGTATCACGGCCCAGGCAGCAAGCGAGAGGGCAGCACTGATGATGGGCGCCAGCACGAAGACACCCTTGTTGGCGCCATCGGGAATGATCACTTCCTTGAATACGAACTTGAGCAGATCGGCAAAGGACTGCAGCACGCCCCATGGCCCTACGACATTGGGGCCACGGCGGAGCTGGACAGCGGCCCAGACCTTGCGGTCAGCATAGATCAGGAAGGAGACGACGATCAGCAAGGCAATTAGCAGCGCCACGCTTTGGAGTGCGATCAATCCGACGAGTGCAACCATCTCATTCATGATCTACTCCGCCGCCTGCATTTTGCGGCCGTTCTTGATGGCCGAGCATTCCGCCATGGTGCGCGAGGCGCGGGCGATGGGGTTGGTCATGTAGAAATCCTTGACCGGCGAGACAAAAGCCGCCGAAGAGGTCTTGCCTTCGCCGCGGCCCAGTTCCGAAAGGGCGGCTGCGTCGGCGGGAAAAAGCTGGTCGAGGGCGGCCAATTGCGGGGCTACGGCATACATGGCCCGGCGCAGTTCTTCCAGGCTGTTCCAGCTTTGCGTCACGCCGAGTGCTTCCGACAGGGCGCGCATAATGGCCCAGTCTTCCCTGGCCTCGCCGGGCGGGAAATGGGCCCGCGTGGTCATCTGGGCACGGCCTTCGGTGTTCACGTAAGTTACCGACTTCTCGGTATAGGCTGCCGCTGGCAGGATCACATCGGCGCGGTGTGCCCCGGCGTCACCATGGGTTCCCATGTAAACCACAAAAGTCGAAGCCAATTCATTCATGTTGATTTCGTCAGCACCGCCGAGGAACAGCACGTCAAGGTCGCCTTTCTTTGCTGCGGCGAGAATGCCTCTGGTGCCCTTGCCGCCTTCTCCCGGCAAGGCGCAAACATCAAGCGCGCCCACGCGGCCCGCGGCGGTGTGGAGAATGTTGAAGCCGTTCCAGTCTCCCTTCACGACGCCAACTGCTGCGGCGGCCTTGGCAGCCAGCGCCAGAATGGCCGCGCCATCGGGACGGGCAAGTGCGCCCTGCCCGATGATGAACATGGGCTTCTGGGCTTTTGCCGGGGCATGTTCGGCCAGTGTCGCGAGACTTTCAGCTCCTGCCCCCATGTAGTGATACTTGTAGGTGAGATCGGCCTGTTCGCCGATCAAGCCAATGGTGCAGCCGCCCTTCAGGAAGCGCTTGCGAATGCGCGCATTGAGAACTGGCGCTTCAAGTCGCGGGTTGGTGCCGATCAGCATGATGGCATCTGCTTCTTCGATCCCAGCGATGCTGGAGTTGAAGAGATAGCCGGCGCGGCCGCCCTGCTCGCCAAGCGGCGTGCCATCCTGCCGGCAATCGATGTTCCGGATGCCAAGCGCGGTTGCCAATTGCTTCCAGGAGAAGGCTTCCTCGGCGCCAATGAGATCACCCAGGATCACGCCCATGCGCTCGGGCTTCGACGCCTTTACCCTTTGGGTAATGCGGGCGAAGGCCTCGGACCATGACGCCGCGCGCAATTTGCCGAACTCGCGGATATAGGGCTGGTCAAGGCGCTGGGTCTTCAGGCCATCCCAAACGAAACGCGTCTTGTCGGAAATCCATTCCTCGTTCACGTCTTCATGAGTGCGGGGCAGAATGCGCATGACTTCGGAACCCCGGGCGTCAACCCGGATGTTGGAGCCCACGGCATCCATGGCATCAATCGTATCGGTCTTGCGGAGTTCCCAGGGCCGCGCCTTGAACTCATAGGGAGCGGAGGTCAGCGCGCCAACGGGGCAAAGGTCGATCACGTTGCCTTGCAATTCAGAAGTCATGGCCTTGTCGAGATAGGTGGTGATTTCCATATCTTCGCCGCGGCCCGTGGCGCCAAGTTCCTCAACGCCGCCCACTTCCGTCGTGAAGCGGACGCAGCGGGTGCATTGGATGCAGCGGGTCATCTCGGTCTTGACCAGGGGGCCGATATATTTGTCTTCAATGGCGCGCTTGTTTTCGACAAAACGGTTGTAGGATTTACCATAAGCCATGGCCTGGTCCTGCAAATCGCATTCGCCGCCCTGATCGCAGATCGGGCAATCCAGCGGATGATTGATCAGCAGGAATTCCATAACGCCTTCGCGGGCCTTCTTCACCTGCGGGGTGCGGGTGAAAACTTCCGGCGGCTCGCCATTGGGGCCGGGGCGCAGATCATTGACCGACATGGCGCAGGAGGCCTGCGGCTTCGGCGTGCCCTTCACTTCGACGAGGCACATGCGGCAGTTGCCGGCAATCGACAGGCGCTCATGGAAACAGAAGCGCGGCACTTCGGCGCCAGCCTGTTCGCAGGCCTGCAGCAGCGTGGTGCCGTTCTCGATCTCGATCTCAACGCCGTCTATGTTGATCTTGGGCATCCCGTTTCGCCTCTCAAGCGCAGCGCTGGGCGTGCCAGCGCTCCTTATCAATGACTTCAGCCCAGCCAAAGGCATAATCACTCGCGCCATTTTTCTGATAGTGCTCCAACCGGTCCAGCGCTTCCTGCAAGTCTGGCTGATGGCCCTCTTCAACCCACCAAAACACCATGTGGGGCTTTTCCATCAGCTCAAACCAGGCGGCGCGCTTTTTATAGAACTGCACATGGACTGTCTTGAACACATAATGCTCCAGCGCCTCGGGCGTTTCCCAGACGGACATGTTCACGGCATAGTCATCGCCAATGCGGAGATCGGTGGCGTTGTTGTTGTCGCCCACGAGGCGCCAGACAAAACCGGGCGAGCGCTCGGCCAGGGCATTGATGCGGTCCAGATTATCCATGAACTCCGCCATGCGCGGATCCGTGGTCGGATACTTGAACTTGCCAATATTGACTTCAGCGAGGTGCATGTCCCTACTCCGCAGCTACACGGGCCAAGGAGCCCTCATGATCAGGGTTGTGGCTGTACTGGTCGATGCGTTCTTCGATGACGTGGCGGAAATGGCGGATGAGGCCTTGTACGGGCCAAGCCGCCGCATCGCCGAGTGCGCAAATCGTGTGGCCTTCGATCTGGTAGGTCACTTCCAGAAGCATGTCGATTTCGCGCTTTTCGGCGCGGCCATCGGCCATGCGGGTCAACACGCGCCACATCCAGCCGGTGCCTTCGCGGCAAGGCGTGCACTGGCCGCAGGATTCATGCTTGTAGAACTGCGCCAGCCTTGCAATGGCGCGGATCATGTCGGTGGATTTGTCCATGACGATAACGGCCGCCGTGCCGAGGCCGGACTTGAGATTGCGCAGGGAGTCGAAGTCCATGGGACTATCCATGATCTGGTGGGCGGGCACGCAGGGCACCGAAGCGCCGCCGGGAATGACCGCGAGCAAATTATCCCAGCCGCCGCGGACGCCGCCGCAATGTTTCTCGATCAGTTCACGGAAGGTAATGCCCATTTCCTCTTCGACATTGCAGGGCTTGTTCACATGGCCCGAAATGCAGAATAGCTTGGTGCCCACATTATTGGGGCGACCGATGGAGTTGAACCAGGTGGCTCCGCGGCGCAGAATTGTGCCGCAGACGGCGATGGATTCCACATTGTTGATGGTTGAGGGCGCGCCATAGAGGCCGACGTTGGCCGGGAATGGCGGCTTCATGCGGGGCTGGCCCTTCTTGCCTTCAAGGCTTTCGAGAAGCGCCGTCTCTTCGCCGCAAATGTAGGCGCCCGCGCCATGGGCTACATAAAGATCGAAATCCCAGCCGTGGATATTGTTCTTGCCAAGTAGGCGGGCCTCATAGGCCTGGTCGATGGCGGCCTGGAGGTGTTCGCGCTCGCGGATGAATTCGCCGCGCACATAGATGTAGCCCACGTTGCAGGCCATGGCGGCCCCCGCAATCAGGCAGCCTTCAACCAGCAGATGCGGATCGTGGCGCATGATCTCGCGGTCCTTGCAGGTGCCGGGCTCCGACTCGTCGGCATTGACGATGAGATAATGGGGCCGTTCGCCAACCACCTTGGGCATGAAGGACCATTTAAGGCCGGTGGGGAAGCCCGCGCCGCCGCGGCCACGCAAGCCGGATGCCTTGATTTCATTCACCAGCCAGTCGCGGCCCTTGTCGATGAAGGATTTGGTGTCGAGCCAGCAGCCGCGCTTCTTGGCGCCCTCAAGGCCCCAGTCATGGAGGCCGGAGAGATTGGTGAAAATGCGATCCTTGTCAGCGAGCATGGGAAACTCCTAAAACACCTTCATGCTGAGGTGCGCACAATGTGCGCCTCGAAGCATCTGCCTGACATGGCGCGCGTTGCCCACCCGTCGAGGCACTGCCGATGGCAGTGCACCTCAGGGTGAGGAGTGAGTGCGGGGACAATTTCATTTTTTCCACCTCACCTTTTTTTCTTCGCAGGCGGTTTGGCCGGCGCGGGTTTCTTGACGGCTTTCTTTGCCACAGGTTGTTTCGCAGCAACTTTTTCAACAGGTGCTATGGGCGCAGGAGCGGCGGCAACCGGTGCCACTGGCGCTGCAACTGGGGCAGCAGCGGCGGCTGGCGCTGCCGGAGGCGGTGGCGGCGGCGCTTCAATCCGCTTGAAGGTGCGATTACCGCTGTAGAGGGATTTGTCGGTGAGCGAAGTCAAAGCGCCTTCCGGAGCCGAGAGCTGGCGGCCGTTCTGCGGCCCGGGCTTCACACTTCGTCCAGCGGCCAGATCATCCAGCAGCTTTTCAAAGCTCTCGGGCGTCAAATCCTCGTAAGTGTCTTTCCAGATTTGCACCATCGGGGCATTCACGCAGGCCCCCAGGCATTCCGCCTCTTCCCAGGAGAAATTGCCGTCAGCGGATAGATGATGCGGATCGTGGTGAATTTTGCGCTGGCAGACTTTCTTCAAATCTTCGGCGCCACGCAGCATGCAGGGCGTGGTTCCGCACACCTGAATGTGGGCTTTCCTGCCCACGGGTGAAAGCTGGAACATCGTATAGAACGTGGCCACTTCATAAACCCGGATGAAGGCCATATCGAGCATTTGGCCGATATATTCCATGGCGGGCTTTGAGAGCCAGCCGGCGTTCTGCTCCTGGGCGCGCCAGAGCAATGCAATCACGGCAGAAGCCTGCTTGCCAGCGGGATAATTGCCGATGGTCTTTTTTGCCCAAGCCATATTCTCCGCTGAGAAGGCGAAGCTTTCGGGCTGTACGGGATCAAGACGGCGAACGCTCATCGATCAACCTCACCAAACACGATATCGAGGGAGCCCAGGACGGCGGAGACGTCGGCCAGCATGTGGCCGCGGCACATGAAATCCATGGCCTGCAAATGGGCAAAGCCGGGGGCGCGGAGTTTGCAGCGGTAGGGCTTATTGGAGCCGTCGCTCACGAGATAGACGCCGAATTCACCCTTGGGCGCTTCCACGGCGGCATAGACTTCACCTGCGGGCACCTTGTAACCTTCGGTGTAGAGCTTGAAGTGATGGATGAGCGCTTCCATGGAGCGCTTCATCTCAGCGCGCTTTGGCGGCACGATCTTGCCATCGCTTGACGAGACTGGCCCCTTGCCCGCCGGGCTGTTCAGCATTGCGACGCATTGCTTCATGATCTTCACGCTCTCGCGCATTTCCTGAACGCGGATGAGATAACGGTCGTAATTGTCGCCGTTCTTGCCGATGGGAATGTCGAAATCCATTTCGGAGTAGCATTCGTAGGGCTGGGCTTTGCGCAAATCCCAGGCGGCGCCGGAACCCCGCACCATGACGCCGGAGAAGCCCCATTTGAAGCATTCCTCAAGTGACACGATGCCGATATCCACATTGCGCTGCTTGAAGATGCGGTTTCCCGTAAGCAGCGTTTCAATATCGTCGAGCACCTTGGGGTGCGTGGTGCAGAAGTGGCCGATGTCGTCGACAAGTTTCTGCGGAAGGTCCTGATGCACGCCACCGGGGCGCACATAGGCTGCATGCATGCGCGAACCGGAAGCGCGTTCATAAAATACCATCAGCTTTTCGCGCTCTTCAAAGCCCCAGAGCGGCGGCGTCAAGGCGCCCACGTCCATGGCCTGCGTCGTGACATTCAGGAGATGCGACAGCAGGCGGCCGATTTCCGAGTACAGAACCCGGATGAGTTGGGCCCGCCTGGGCACTGTAATACCAAGCAGCTTTTCAATCGCCAGGGCATAGGCATGCTCCTGGTTCATGGGCGCTACATAATCAAGCCTGTCGAAATAGGGTATGGCCTGCATGTAGGTTTTATATTCGATCAGCTTTTCCGTGCCGCGATGAAGCAGGCCGATATGCGGGTCGACGCGGGTGACAACTTCGCCATCAAGCTCCAGCACAAGGCGCAAAACGCCGTGCGCTGCCGGATGCTGCGGGCCGAAGTTGATTGAAAAGTTTCTTACTGTTGCTTCAGTCATGATGACTTGCCATTGGACTCAACAAAAAACACATAGCAAGCAGCTAAAACAGCGAACGCACTAAGATAACCAACTAAAAGTGAAAATATGGCAGGGAATGCGAATGCCGAGCCCAAAAAATTAAGACTAGTAAATAACATGCGGAACGATGCGCCGCCAGTCATCAACCCAGCTACCAAGGAACCTAGTACACCTTGGGCAATAAAAACAAACAATGCTAAAAGTGCTACGCTAGCGTAGTTATAAGAGTTTCGGACACGATAAATTCCGGTCACAAGCGGAACTAAGCTCGATACGGCCATTAGAATTGTCGAAAAATAAAAATTTATACCCAGCATTAACTCTTCGCTTTCTCATCCCCGGGGAGGACATAAGTTGTTCCCTCCCAAGGCGACAGGTAATCAAAAGAGCGGAACTCCTGGACGAGCTTCACGGGCTCGTAGACCACGCGCTTGGCTTCATCGTCGTAGCGGACTTCGACGTGGCCGGTGAGCGGGAAATCCTTGCGCAGGGGATGGCCGGAAAAGCCATAGTCGGTCAGAATGCGGCGCAGGTCCGGGTGATTGGAAAACAGTACGCCATAAAGATCGAAGGTTTCGCGCTCGTACCAGTTGGCCGCCGGGAACGTTGGAATGGCACTTGGCACCTGGGTGTCTTCGTCGGCTTGGATTTTCACGCGGACGCGGTGATTCTTGTAAGGCGACAGCAAGTGATAGACGACGTCAAAACGCTTTTCGCTGGCCGGATAATCCGCGCCGCAGATGTCTATGAAGCAGACGAAGCGGCATTCCGGATCGTCACGCAGGAAGGTGAGGACCGTGTTGATCTCCGCGGCTTCCGCGTGAATCGTGATCTCACCAAAGGAAACAACGTGTCCCGTTACGGCGCTTCCCAGCTTGGCGGCAATATGTTCGCCCAATGCAGACAGGTTCTCAGCCATGGTCAGCGCTCGATCGTGCCAATGCGGCGGATTTTTTTCTGCAATTGCAGAATGCCGTAGAGCAAGGCTTCTGCGGTCGGCGGGCAGCCTGGAATATAGATGTCCACTGGAACAATGCGATCACAGCCGCGCACCACGGAATAAGAATAGTGGTAATAGCCGCCGCCATTGGCGCAGGAGCCCATGGAGATCACGTAGCGCGGCTCCGGCATCTGGTCATAAACCTTGCGGAGCGCCGGGGCCATTTTGTTGGTGAGGGTGCCGGCCACAATCATCACGTCGGACTGGCGGGGCGAGGCGCGCGGGGCAAAACCAAAGCGCTCCACATCATAACGCGGCATGGAAGTTTGCATCATTTCAACGGCGCAGCAGGCCAGGCCGAAGGTCATCCACATCAGCGAACCGGTGCGGGCCCAGTTGATGAGGTCATCGGTGGAGGTTACAAGGAAACCCTTGTCGGCGAGTTCCGCATTGATCTCGGTGAAATATTCGCGCTGTTCGGGGGCGGCCCTCTCGATCAATCCCATTCGAGGGCCCCTTTCCGCCATTCATAGATAAAGCCGATGGTGAGAATGCCCAGGAACACCATCATGGACCAGAAGCCCAGAACGCCGATTTCCTTCAGGCTCACGGCCCAGGGAAAAAGAAAGGCCACTTCGAGATCGAAGATGATGAACAGGATCGAAACCAGATAGAAGCGCACGTCGAATTTCATGCGGGCGTCGTCGAAGGCGTTGAAGCCGCACTCGTAAGCCGAAAGTTTTTCCGGATCCGGGTTGCGCACGGCGATCAAAATGGGAGCGATCATCAGCGCCAGGCCAATCCCGGCGGCAATGCCCATGAAGATGACAATTGGCAGGTAATCTTTCAGCAGTTCAGGCATGTTACCCCATCTCAAGCCCGCCTCGGGGCGGGCCAGATTCATCCGTTTGGTAGCGCAGCGCGGGCCCTATCGCAAGCGTTTCAAAGGCCGCACTTCCTGCAGAGTCCGCATGGCTGGAAAGCAGCGTCCGGAACAGCAAAAGGGCCGCATTTCTGCAGCCCTTTATTGTGCAATTGAATGGCGCGAGAGACGGGGCTCGAACCCGCGACCTTCGCCGTGACAGGGCGACGCTCTAACCAACT
>JBBQNU010000009.1:0-37883 GCA_038330285.1 Hyphomicrobiales bacterium
TTTACTGTCTTTTTTTACTTCTGTTTTAGGTTTCTGTCCATCACCATAACTCCAACTGGTATTTGCTGTTTTAGGTTTTTCCTGTGGCTTTGCAGGTGGATTGTCGTCACGAATCGGCTTGCCGCTGGCATCTTTCGGGCCGCCATTGATGTGGAGCTCGGCGCCGGTCACATAGCTGGAACTGTCCGTACACAGAAAATATATGGCCTTGGCCACTTCTTCCGGCTGGCCGAGGCGGCGCTGGGGTATATGCGGAATTATTTTTTCCGTGCCGGGTGAAAGGATCGAGGTTTCGATTTCGCCGGGCGAGATTGAATTCACCCGCACGCCGATGGGGCCGAAGTCGGCGGCCATTTCACGGGTAAGCGAGGCAAGTGCGGCTTTCGAGGTAGAGTACGCCGCACCAGCAAAGGGATGGACGCGCGAGCCGGCGATGGAGGTGACATTCACCACGGCGCCTTTGGCTGCTTCGAGTTCATCAATGAGGCCGCGGGCCAGCATGACGGGTGCGAAAAAATTCACCTGGAATACTTTCTTCCAATCCGCTTCATCGGTTTCGATTGTATTGAGCCGCCCGCCATCGGGCTTCTTCGGGCTGATGGCCGCGTTATTCACCAGCGCGTAGAGCTTTGATCCCTGCTCCTTCAGTTTTTCCTTCATGCGCAGAATGGCGGCGGCGGTATCAACGGAATCGCTGAGATCGACCTGTATGTGATCTTCCGGGCCTGCATCCCACGGACAATCCTCCGGGAAGGGATGGCGTGAACAGGAAATTACCCGCCAGCCGGCGGTGGAAAAGCGTTTCACCGTGGCGTGGCCGATGCCACGCGAGGCGCCGGTGAGGATAAGAGTTTTGCGTTCGGAGTCGGGGTTTTGAGTCATGGTTTAAGGATATAGCCTCGTCTTGGTCCAGCCGCCATCGGGATCGGGGCGGCGGAAGACGACCCGGTCATGCAGGCGGAAGGGGCGGTCGTGCCAGAATTCAATGGACAAGGGCTTAATGCGGAAGCCGGACCATTGGGGCGGGCGGGGAACCGCGCCAAGGGCATATTTCGCGCCGTACATGGCAACGGATGCTTCCAATGCAAAACGCCCCTCCAGAGGACGGGACTGCTGGGAAGCCCAGGCGCCGATCTGGCTCTGCTTGGCGCGCGAGGCGAAATAGGCATCGGCTTCCGCTGCCGCCACCTGCTCAACAATGCCACGCACCCGCACCTGGCGGCGGAGCGACTTCCAGTGGAAGCAGAGAGCGGCCTTCATCGTGCCTAAAATTTCCTGGCCCTTCTGGCTTTCGTAGTTCGTGTAAAAAACAAACCCGCGCTCATCAGCATCTTTCAAAAGGACCATGCGGACATTGGGCAGGCCCTCCTCATCGACGGTGGCGAGCGCCATACCGTTGGGATCATTGGGTTCGGATTTTTCCGCGTCGGCCAGCCAATCGGCAAAGATCTGAAAGGGATCGTTGCGCTCGGTAAAACCATAGGCGGCGGTGAGGGTCGTCAGGTCGCTCAGGCTCATTGCATTAACCACACCTTTTCAGAGTCTGACATGGCCCCAGACTCTTCACAATTCATCCCACTTTGGCCACGGGATGCGCTCATTTCCTGCCTAGATGGTTAAACCAATATGGCACGCAAGTCGCGGGGAATTCACCAGATGATCAAGACCTATGCAGCAGTTGCAATGGCAAGCCTCATGCTTGCCGGCTGCGCCCAGGACAGCGGACCGAAGGAAACCTCTGGCGCCCTGATCGGCGGCCTTGCCGGCGGTTTGCTGGGCAACACCGTTGGCCATGGCAAGGGCCGGGCCGCAGCCACCATTCTGGGTGCGGCGCTTGGCGCGGTCGTGGGCGGCAAGGTGGGGCGGAGCCTTGACGACGAGGACCGCAATTATGCCTATGGCGCGGCAACGCGCTCGTTCACTTCGGGGCGGGAAATCACTTGGGAAAACCCTGACAGCGGCCACCGTGGACGCTTCAGGCCACGGCGCGGCTTTGAGCGCGACGGTGAGCCCTGCCGGGATTTTGATCACACCATTTGGGTTGACGGCGAGCCGGAGGTGATTGAAGGCACCGCCTGCCAAACGCCGGATGGGCGCTGGCGCGTGGTGGGGTGATTACTTGAACCCCTGGGGTGCCGGATTTCGCACTTTGACGAAGCAACCGCCTCATCCGAACCCGTCACTGTCGTGACAGAAGCTCAATGCCAGCCCGATTGCACGAGGGCTTTGGTAATCGCTTCACCATCGCGGGGATCTGCGTAGGGAAACCACGAGGCGAATTCATCGGCGTTCAGACCGGCGTAATCGCACTTCAGATCATGCACCAGGGTTGCGGCGGGTCCGAAATCGCCGGCGGCGTGCAGGCTTGCCGCGAGGACAAGGCGGGTGAGCCAAAAATTCGGGGTGAGGCGCATGGCCCAATGGGCGGTTTGCAGCGCTTCCTTGAAATTCCCCAAGTGGAATTCGGCAAGGGCCTTTGATGGAAGGCAAAAGCCAAGGCCCGCATCACCCACCCGCAAGCGCATCGCCGTTTGAAAATAGGTTTTTGCGGCTTCAAAGGATCCGGTCATCACGGCGTTATAGCTTCGCGCCGCTGATGCCTGGGCAAAGCTTGGATTGAGGACGACCGCCCGCTCAAGATAGCCGGTGGATTCATCATGGTGACCCTGCCAATCCAATACCTGTCCAAGAGCCATGATTCCCTTTGCTTCCGAAGGATCAATTTCCAGGGCGCGCCGCGCACTCTGTTCGGCTTTTTTCAATGCCTCATCAAAGCCGCTATCCCTAACGACCTGGGCAGACATATAACTTGTAGTGGCCAGCATGGCGTGGGCATGGGCGTAAGTGGCATCATCCTCTATGGCATGCTGGAACGCTGCAAGTGCTGGCGTCCAGTGGGCTGAATTGTAATGACGATAGCCCATGACGAGGTGCTGATAGGCAATCAATGAACCGGTGGCCGCAAGGGCAGGCTTGCGCAGGGCCTGGTGTTCGCTTTCGGCCAACGCCGGATCAAGGGCTGACACAATCATCGGGCAAACCTCGCTGGCCCAGGAGAGCAGGTCCTGTCCCGTGGCGTCATAACGCTTGGCCCATGTAATGTAACCCGTCTCGGCATCGGCAAGTTCGACGGAGAGCGAGAGGCTGTCGGCACGATCAGTGATGGTTCCATAGACCAAGTGATTGGCGCCGGTGAGGCGGGCAAAATCGCGCGGTATGAAATCATCGTCGCTGCGGACATTATGGGTGGCGCTGCGCGACAGCACGCTGAGCCAGCGGCAGCCCGAAAGCATGAGCGTGATGTCCTCACATACGGCGTTGGCCAAGGCAGCATTGTCGCCGCGCGTCCCGGCATAGCGGAAAGGCAGTACCGCGACGACGGGCGCATCGGAGCGGGCCCGCGTCCAGGGATTTTTGTGCGCAAAGGCGAGTTGGCGTTGCGGGGCATAGGACGCGGTGCTTTGCCGGGGTGCGGCCTTGAGCGAGGTATAAAAATCGGAAAGTTCCGGCGGCGGCGCTTCATTGATTTCCAGTTTCAAGCGCCTGGCGAAATGTTCGTAATACCTCACGGCAGTTGCGGGGTTGCCGCTGGTGGCAGAGAGTTCCATGAGCCGCCACAGGGCCTGGAAACACATGGGGCAGAGTTCCACGAGTTTTGCCAGAAGCCGGACACTTCGTTCCATGTCGGCGGGACTGGCACTTTCCGCCGTGGCGTTCAGGATTGAGGTTTCGAGCTGGTTCTCAAGTCGCGAGCGCTGAATGGCGGTCCATTGCTGGAAGGGTTCCGTTGCCAGCGACGGACCGTCAAGAAACGGTCCGGAATAGAGCCCGAGCAAAAACTCGGCGTCCTCAATTTGGTTTGCCGCCGTGCGTTCCTCGAAACTCCAGAGATCGCATTCCTTTATCGCAGGCCCGAGGGCAACCTCGTTGCGCGACGTTGTCAGAATCGGTGCATCTTGCGGCGCGAGGGCTTTTAGTTCGAAGACAACCTGGCGAAGGCTGGCTTGGGCCTGTTCCTTGAAGCGGTCGGGCCACAGCATATCGAGCAGAACTTCGCGGCTTTCACGGCGCGTTTCCCTGGAGGCGAGATAGGCCAGAAGCGCCTGGCCACGGCGCAGCGAAACCGGAATGACTTCCGACTGGTTTTCCGAGAGTGCGAATCCGCCAAAAAGTCTCAGCTTCATTCAACACCTAACTGCGTGCCCATGGTTCCTCGCTTTTGAATAGGGTTCTTTTGCACAGAGCAGCGGACGGATTCCAGTCCTGAAACTGTACCAAACTCTGTCACCCCGGCGAAAGCCGGGATGACAGATGGTACGTGTATTAGTGCCCGCCGGATTGCACGAGAGAGTGCGAAGCCTCCAAAGAATATCAACTTCATCGTCGAACACCTTTCCGGCTGCTTCCTAGCAGGAATAACGCGGAAGTCACTCTGCCACCGGGCTGAAATGACGATGGAATAACGCAGATTTTTTATGGTGCGCTGAACTGGTGGTCAGATCCATCCGTACTCAACACTTTAAAAGTCGAAAGAAAGATATGCGCAGATTTGTAATTGAACGAGAAATCCCGAAGGTCGGATCCTTCACCCCCGGGCAGCTGAGCGGAGCGGCAAAGACTTCAAACGCGGCGATCACAAAGCTCGGTCCCGATATTCAATGGGTGCACAGCTATGTGACGGGGGAACAGACCTTCTGCATCTACCTGGCCAAGGATGTGGCCCTGATTAAACGCCATTCGGAAATCAGCGGCTTTCCGGCAAACCGGATCACCGAAGTGACGGGGATCATCGATCCCACGACCGCACGCAACTGAAAACAAACTGGAGACTGACATGAAAATATTTCGTTTGCCGATGGGCCTTGCCCTTTCATCCATGCTTGCGCTTTCCGCCCACGCCGCCAGCGACAATCCGCTGGTCGACAAGGTGCGCGCCGCCAATGATCGCTTCAAGGATGTGGCGGTGGCGGTGGCCGAAGGCTATGCGCCGATCCCCTGCGCCAGCGGCCTGCAGGGCGGCGCCATGGGCGTGCATTATGTGAACGGCAGCTTTCTCAAGGATGGGGTTGTCGATATCGCGAAGCCAGAGGCGGTGATGTATGAACCGACAGCCGATGGGAAGATGGACCTTGTTGCAGTTGAATACATCGCCTTCAAAGGCCCATGGGCGCTGGACGGCCACCTGTTCAACTTCGTGACCGAGCCAAACCGCTATGGGCTGGACAAGTTCTACGAGCTGCATGTCTGGGCCTGGCGGCCGAATCCGACCGGAGCGTTTGCCGACAATAATCCGAATGTGAGTTGCGACGCCATGCATGGCGAGGCGCATTAGCCCATGTCAGCCAAGACCACTGCAAGCATCTTGGAGGCGAAACCAAATCTTCTTCGCTCCGTCGTGGCGAAAATAACCGCGGCGATTGAACGGCGCAGGATACGCGGAGTGCTCAGCAAACTAGACGATTACATGCTGAAGGACATGGGCATATCCCGCTCCAGCATTGAGAGAATTTCCAACCGGAGCCATTCACCGCGTGCGTGACCATCGCCAGCTTTAAATTTTTTTCACACCACTCAACTCAAAGGAAGACTCAAATGACTACTGAAAATACCACCAAGGGAAAGTGTTTCTGCGGTTCCGTCGAATTTACAGTGGCCGGGGAACCGGCTGCGATGGGCTACTGCCACTGCAGTTCCTGCCGGGAATGGTCGGCGGGGCCGGTCAACGCCTTCACGCTTTGGGCGCCCGAGACGGTCAAAGTGACCAAGGGCGCGGCCAATATCGGCGTCCATCACCGGACCGACAGAAGCCTGCGAAAGTGGTGCAAGGCATGCGGCGGGCACCTGTTCACCGATCATCCGCACTGGAAACTGGTTGATGTCTATGCCGCCGTCATTCCGTCGGTAAAGTTCAAACCGGCGCTGCATGTCAATTATCAGGAAACTGTGCTACCCATGAAGGACGGCCTGCCCAAGCAGAAGGACGTGCCGAAAGAAATGGGCGGTTCCGGCGTTCTTTTGGCCGAATAAACGCTGTTTTGTGGAGTTAGACATGAGCAATGCCGAAGCTGTGGTTGAACCCAGGAATGAGTATGTCGATTTCTGGAACACCATTCTTGTCCCCAAGTTCGTCCGCTGGCGCCATATCATCGTCGATGGATTGACCTTGCACAGCGCGAAGATATTCCCTTCCCTTGAAGTGCATGAGGGCGACAAGGTCGTTGATGCCGGCTGCGGCTTCGGAGACACGGCGATCCAGTTGGCCCGTCTGGTCGGGCCCACTGGATCGGTCCTTGCGGTTGACTGCTGCGACGGGTTCCTGGCCTACGGGCGGGAGGACGCCAAGGCCGCCGGGATTTCCAATGTCACCTTTTTGGAGGCTGACGTACAGGCCTATCCCTTCAAGCCGGTCCATGATTTCTGCTTCTCGCGGTTTGGCACGCAGTTCTTTGAGAACCCGGTGGCGGGTTTGCGCAACATGCGCGCCACGCTGAAGCCGGGGGGCGTCATGACCATGGTGGTATGGCGCGGCATCAAGGACAATCCGTGGCTCGGCCATGCAAAAGATGTCGTCTTGAAATATCTGCCGCCGCCCGGCGAAAACGCCTTGAGCTGCGGCCCCGGACCCTTCTCCATGGCGGACACGGCGGTTGTGACCAAGCAGCTGGAGATTGCCGGCTACACGGACATCGAGTTTGAACAGGTCGATGCGGAGCTGTTCGTGGGCAATGACATTGATGATGCTGTTGCCTTTCAACTGGCGCTCGGCCCCGCCGGGGAAGTTTACCGCGAGGCCGGCGCACTGGCTGAACAGCGCCACGGCGAGATTGCCGCAGCGCTCAAGGTGGAACTTGCCAAGTACCAGCGGCCAAACGGGATCATCATGGATTCCAGCTCCTGGAAAGTCTCGGCGCGCAATCCGGGATAATCACCGGGGTGGCTACCCTTTCCTTCCCTGCTTAACTATGCCAAATAGCGCTGAGGCGGCTGGTTCTGGCTGCAAACCGCTTTGATCAGGGAAAATCATGAACGATACCAAAGGCTTGATGGCTGGCAAACGCGGGCTGATCATGGGCGTCGCCAATAGCCGCTCCATCGCCTGGGGCATTGCGCAGGCCTGCGCGCGGCATGGGGCGGAACTGGCCTTTACCTATCAAGGCGATGCCATCAAAAAGCGGGTTGAGCCGCTGGCCGCCGAAATCGGCGCCAAGCTCGTGGTGCCCTGCGATGTGACCGACATGGCTTCGGTTGATGCGACGTTCGCAGCCATCGAAAAGGCGTGGGGGCGGCTGGATTTCGTGGTTCACGCCATTGCCTTTTCCGACAAGGATGAACTCACAGGGCGCTATGTCGATACCAGTGCCGACAACTTCACCAAGACCATGTTCATTTCCTGCTACAGCTTTACGGCAATCGCCCAGCGGGCCGAGAAGCTGATGACGGAGGGCGGCTCGCTGCTGACGCTCACCTATTACGGCGCGGAAAAATGGATGCCGCATTACAATGTGATGGGCGTGGCCAAGGCCGCGCTTGAAGCTTCGGTGCGCTACATGGCGGCAGACCTTGGGCCAAAGAACATTCGCGTCAACGCTATTTCCGCCGGGCCGATCAAGACGCTTGCCGCCTCGGGCATCGGCGACTTCCGCTACATCCTGAAATGGAATGAATATAATTCGCCGCTGCGGCGCACGGTGACAACGGAAGAAGTGGGCGACAGCGGATTCTATCTGCTCTCCGATCTTTCGCGCGGCGTGACTGGTGAAATTCTCCATGTGGATTCGGGCTATCATATTGTTGGCATGAAAAATCCGACGGCCCCTGACATGAGTGTTGCGTCCAACGGTGAGTGAGACGCTGCCACCCATTTATTTTGTGCGCCACGGAGAGACTGAATGGAATCGCCTGGGCCTCATTCAGGGTTGGACGGACATTCCGCTGAATGAAACAGGCCACGCCCAAGCGCAGGATGTGGCGCGGGCTTTTGCAGCTCACCCGGAAGTGACGAAGGAATGCCGCTTTGCGGTGAGCCCGCTGGGCCGGACGCGGCAGACCATGGCCTATATTGCCGATGCGCTTTCCCTGCCTGAGAGCCATGTTTCGATCTCGCCGGCGCTCAAGGAGCTTGGCTTTGGGGTTTGGGAGGGCAAGCCCTTCTGGGAACTGAAGGCCTCGCCGGTTTATCCCGCCGATCCGGAAACGCGCTATTCCTGGCGGCCCGAGGGCGGCGAGAGCTATGCGGACGGGCAGGACCGGCTCAAGCATTGGCTGGGCGGGATTCAGGACCCCACAGTGGTAGTTTCGCATGGGGCGATCGGGCGCTGCCTGATCGGGCACCTGACAAGCATGACCATGCGCGAACTGGTGGAGATTCGCATGCACCAGGGGCGGTTTTGCCGGATTGCCGATGGCAACGCAGAGTGGTTTGACGGGACGCCGCCAGCGCCCTAAAACATTTTCATGTCACACAACACCTTCGGCCATCTCTTCCGCATGACGACCTTTGGGGAAAGCCACGGGCCAGCGATGGGCTGCGTGGTGGACGGCTGCCCGCCGGGAATCAAGCTTTCGGTGGAGGACATTCAAGGCTATCTTGACAAGCGGAGACCGGGGCAGAGCCGCTTCACCACGCAGCGGCAGGAGCCGGACGCGGTAAAGATTCTTTCCGGGGTATTTCAGGATGACCGCACCGATGGCCAGGTGACCACGGGCACGCCGATCATGCTGATGATCGAGAATGTGGACCAGCGCTCCAAGGATTACACAGAGATCCGCGACAAGTTCCGTCCCGGCCATGCGGACCTGACCTATCAGGCGAAGTACGGCTTGCGTGATTATCGCGGCGGCGGGCGCTCCTCGGCGCGCGAAACTGCGGCGCGGGTGGCGGCCGGGGCGGTGGCGCGGAAAGTCATTCCGGGTGTGACCATCCGTGCAGCCCTGGTGCAGATGGGCGCACACAAGGTTGATTACAAAAACTGGGACTGGGCTGAGGTTCACAACAATCCCTTCTTCTCGCCGGACGCAAAAGCAGCGGCGCAGTGGGAAGATTATCTTGACGGTGTGCGCAAGGCGGGGTCTTCCTGCGGCGCGGTTGTCGAAGTAACGGCATCGGGTGTGCCAGCGGGCTGGGGTGCGCCGGTTTACGGCAAGCTCGACCAGGATCTGGCGGCGGCGATGATGAGCATCAACGCGGTGAAGGGCGTGGAAATCGGCGCGGGCTTTGCCGCGGCGGCGTTTACCGGCGAGCAGAATGCCGATGAAATCCGCATGCGCCACGGCAAGCCGGAGTTTCTTTCCAACCATGCGGGCGGCATCCTGGGCGGCATTTCCAGCGGCCAGGACATCGTGGTGCGGATGGCAGTGAAGCCCACATCCTCCATTCTCACCTCGCGGCAGACGATCACGGCGCAAGGAACCAATACGGATATTTCAACCAAGGGCCGGCATGACCCCTGCGTTGGCATTCGCGCTGTGCCCGTTGCAGAGGCGATGATGGCGCTGGTGCTGGCGGATCATTTCCTGCGGCATAGGGCGCAGATGGGGTGAGATTTTTCCTCGCTCCTTGGGGGCGAGGAAAAATTAGAGCTTCACCGCCGCTATCAAAAATTCCTTGTTGCCGTCGCCGCCTTCGATTGAGGAGGGAGTGAGGCCGGTGACTTTCCAGTTTTCGGCAGTGAGAAATTCGGAAATTTCGTTGCAGACTCTTTCGTGCTCCAGCGGGTCGCTGACGATGCCGCCGCGGCCTATGGAGTCGCGGCCGGCTTCGAACTGGGGTTTGATGAGGGCGAGGAGTTTGGCTCCGGAGTCTACGAGGGAGAGAGCCTTGGGCAGGGCCAGTTTCAGGGAGATGAAACTGACGTCGCAGACGATGAAATCGATCTTGTGCCAGAGATGATCGGCGGTGAGATCGCGGGCGTTGAGGCCTTCGATGGAAGTTACATTTGGATTTGAGTGAAGCGAGGTGTCGAACTGGCCGTGGCCGACATCAATGGCTGTCACGTGGGCGGCGCCCTGCTCCAGCAGGACTTGGGTGAAGCCGCCGGTGGAGGCGCCAATGTCCAGGCAATTCAAGTGCTTGACGGAGATATTGAAGAAACTGATTCCGCTTTTGAGCTTGAGGGCGGAGCGCGAGACATAGCTCCTCGCTTCATCGAGAATTTCAATGCGGCTTTCGGGATTGGTGTTCTGCGCGGGCTTGGCGGCGACGACGCCATCGACGGTTACGGTGCCACGGGCGATGGCATCCCTGGCCCGCGAGCGGGAGGAATAGAGCCCGCGCTGAACCAAGAGTTCATCGAGGCGCTGGCGTGTCACTCCACGTCCAGCGGCGCCGTTCCCGACGGCTTGCCATCGGGCTTCAAGGTGATTTTTTCGATTCTGGCCTCGGCATCCTTCAACTGCTTTTCGCAATGCTCTTTGAGGGCCTGGCCCTTTTCGTAGATGGCGATGGACTGTTCGAGGTCGACCTTGCCGGATTCGAGCTTCGAGACGATTTCCTCAAGCTGGGCCAAAGCCTTTTCGAAGGGCAGTGCGGCGATTTCCGGAAATTTTGTCATGTCTCATCATCCTCGTCATCGTCCTGGTGCAGTGCGTCGGTACCCCGCATGAGGGCCTGCACATGGATGGCAACGGATGCCGCCAGCCCTTGCAAATCATAGCCGCCTTCCAGAACGGACACAACGCGGCCATCGGCATGGGCGTCCGCCGCACCCATGAGTTCCAGGGTGGCCCAAGCGAAATCCTCCTCGCTCAATTGCAGGCTGCCCAAGGGATCGGCGTGGTGGGCATCAAAGCCCGCCGAGATGAGCACCAGATCAGGAGCGAAATCATCAAGGGCCGGGAGGATGATGCTGCGCATGGCATCACGGAACTGCACGCTGCCATCACCTGCGCGCAAGGGCGCATTGAAGATATTGCCCACACCGGTTTCGCTGGCGGCACCCGAACCCGGATAAAGCGGCATCTGGTGGGTGGAGCCATAGAACAGGTTGGGATCGGACCAGAAGATTTCCTGGGTGCCGTTGCCGTGGTGCACGTCGAAATCGACCACCGCCACGCGCTCGGCGCTGTAGCGGGCGCGGGCATAATGGGCAGCGATGGCCACCTGATTGAACAGGCAGAAGCCCATGGGCTTCCTTGATTCCGCGTGGTGTCCCGGTGGACGCAGGGCGCAGAAGGCGTTATCCGCCTTGCCAGTAAAGACGGCATCGACGGCGGCAGTGGCGGCACCCACGGCGCGCATCGCCGCTTCGAGGGAACCGGGCGACATTACCGTATCGGGATCGACATATTCCACGCCCTCATCCGGGGACATGGACTGGATGTGATGGAGATGCTCCTGGGTGTGGGCGCGGAGAATGTCCTCGTCTTTGCCCAAGGGCGCCAACTGGCGTTTCAGCCCGGCAAAATGGGACGATTCGAGGATTTTGTTGATGATCTTGATGCGGTCCACCCGTTCGGGATGGCCTTCAGGGGTGTGATGATTAAGGCTTGCGGGATGAGTATATAGAACCGTGTTCATGGGCCTGCTATAGAGCGGCTTCCATGACGAATTCCACTGAAATAAATCTGGCTGCCGAGGCGTTGAAGAGCGGCGGGCTTGTCGCTTTCCCGACTGAGACGGTTTATGGGCTGGGCGCCGATGCGACGAGCGACGCGGCGGTGGCCAAGCTGTTTGCGGCCAAGGGCAGGCCCAGTTTCAATCCGCTGATCTCGCATGTTCATGCTGCCGAGGCGGCCTTTACGCTGGGGGTGTTTCCGGCGGAGGCGAAAAAGCTGGTGGGGGCGTTTTGGCCGGGGCCCTTGACCGTGGTGGTGCCGCGCGCGGCGCGCTGCCCGGTTTCGCTGCTGGCATCGGCGGGGCTCTCGAGCATTGCGCTGCGGGTACCCAATCATCCCTTAGCGCTGGAACTGCTGCGCGCCGTTGACCGGCCTGTAGTTGCGCCGAGCGCCAATCTTTCGGGGCGCGTCAGCCCTACCACGGCGGCGCATGTGAAGCGCGGGCTTGGCAAGAAAGTGGCGGTCATTCTTGATGGGGGGCCCTGCTCTGTTGGCGTCGAGTCAACGGTGGTGAGTTTCATGGGCGAGCGCGCCACGCTGCTGCGGCCCGGCGGACTGTCGCGCGGTGATATCGAGAAGGCGTTGGGCCATGAGCTTGAGATAGAGGTGGATTCGGCGCAGCCACATTCGCCGGGGCAGATGGAAAGCCATTATGCGCCGCAGGCTTATTTGCGCCTTGATGCCACGACCCCGCATAAGGGTGAAAGCTATTTGGGCTTCGGCTCGCATGACCATGGCCCTTACACGCTTTCGGTGCGGGGCGATGTTGTGGAGGCCGCAGCCAACCTCTTCCGCCTGTTGCATGAGATGGACGGCCTCGGCGTGAAGGCCATCGCGGTTGCGCCCATTCCCAACGAAGGTTTGGGCGAAGCCATCAATGACCGTTTACGCCGCGCCGCGGCACCGAGGCCAAAATCATGACACCAGACCTTTTGAACCAATTCGCCGCCATCGTTGGCGAGAAACATGCCATTCGAGATGTGGCCGGCATGGCGGGCTACATGACGGAATGGCGCGAGATCTGGGTGGGGAAATCGCCACTGGTGATGCGGCCGGGCAGCACAGAGGAAGTTTCGCGCATCCTGAAACTCGCAAGCGAAACGGGAACGGCCATCGTTCCGCAATCCGGCAATACCGGGCTGGTGGGCGGGCAGATTCCTTTTGAAGATGGCCATGAATTGCTGCTGTCACTCGACCGCATGACGAAAATATTGAACGTGGACGCCGCCGATTGCACCATGACGGTGCAGGCCGGGGCCACGCTGAAATCGGTACAGGATGCGGCGGATGAGGCGGGGCGGCTGTTTCCCCTGAGCCTTGCTTCAGAAGGCTCGTGCCGGATCGGCGGCAATCTTTCCACCAACGCGGGTGGGCTCAATGTGCTGGCCTACGGCAATGCGCGCGACCTTTGCTTGGGATTGGAAGTCGTGCTGCCGGACGGGCGCATGTGGAATGGCTTGCGGCGCCTGCGCAAGGACAACACGGGCTATGACCTCAAGAACATGTTTATCGGGGCGGAGGGCACGCTTGGCGTGATCACCGCGGCGGTTTTGAAACTTTACCCCAAACCCCGCAGCCACGAGACGGCGTTCATTGCGGTCACCTCCCCCCAGGCGGCGGTTGATCTCTTGTCGCTGGCCAAGGAGATGAGCGGCAACCGGGTGGTAGCTTTTGAGCTTTTGCCGCGCATTGCCATGGATTTTACCGTGAAGCACATGGGGATCAACAATCCCCTGGCGGAATTTTCCGCGTGGTATGCGCTGAGCGAACTGGCGGATCCCGTTGCCGGCAGTTTTGAAGCGATCCTGGAAGAGGCCATGACGCGGGGGCTGGTGACGGACGCCACGGTGGCGCAATCGGAGGCCCAGCGGCAGGCGCTGTGGGCCATCCGGGAGCTGATGCCCGAATCGCAGAAATTCGAGGGCGGCTCGATCAAGCATGATGTTTCGGTGCCCGTCTCAAGAATTCCACAATTCATCGTCGAGGCCACAAAAGCGGTGGAAAACTTCATGCCGCAGGCGCGGGTCATGTCGTTCGGGCACATGGGCGACGGCAACCTGCATTTCAACGTGAGCCAGCCCCTGGGCATGGACAAGAAAAAATATCTCGACCTGTGGAATGAAATGAACGCGGTGGTTTTCGATGTGGTGCTGAAATTTGATGGCTCGATCAGTGCCGAGCATGGCATCGGACGCCTGAAGAAGCATCACATGCCGGAGATCAAAACAGCGGTTGAATTGCAGATGATGCGCGATCTTAAAAAACTTTTCGATCCCGCCAACATCATGAATCCCGGCAAGGTGCTGCCGTGAGCCTGACCTTCCGCGAACTTCAGGATGTGAATCTGGAAAGCGTCGTAAGCCTTTGGAAGGCTTGCGAATTAACACGGCCCTGGAATGATCCATATAAGGACATTCAATTCGCGCGAGAAGGCGCAACATCAACGGTTCTGGTTGGCATTTTCGAGGAGCGCGTTGTTGCTTCGGTCATGGTTGGCCACGACGGGCACCGGGGTGTTCTCTACTATCTCGCAGTTGATCCGGCGTTCCAGAAACGCGGATTTGGCAAGGCCACCGTTGCCGCGGCCGAGGCCTGGCTGCGCGCGCTCGGCGTGTGGAAAATCAACCTGATGGTGCGCAGCGAGAATGAAAAGGCTGGCCGCTTCTATGAGCGCCTGGGTTACGCGGTCAATCCGGTGACCAGCTTTGGCAAGAGTCTTGACAGATTCTGAGGTGTCCGCCTTGATTCGGGCATGATCTTGCGGTGGAAATGATCTCCGTTAAGGTTAATAATTTACTAACATCCGAGCGGTCGCTGGATTGTTAACGATGTTTATTTGATATTAAGCATTGTTAACGATCGGGATTTCGGCGGGTTTCGAGCAAAGACAAGTGGACGGCAGTAACTGACCTCGGGGAGAGCGACGTGAATCCACTACCAAGCAAGAACGAACGGGACGAATTCGACAAGGCATTTTCAGCCAGATTAGCGAGCGAGACAGAGAAAAGACCGGGTGAGTTGCGCCTTTCCGACAGGCCGGCCGCGCAAGCACCGTTTTTCAACATTGCCGGGCAATTCGGCGCCAAACTGGTGCAGTACGCCAAACCTGGCATGAGTAAAAAGGTGCTGGCGGCGATGGCGGATGATACGGATCCGGCGGTTGCGATTGCCAACATCCGCAAGCTGCTGGTTGGCCCCACGCACAAATTGCATGATGCGATGTTCGAGGAGGTTATCACCATCCTCGAAGAATCGGATCGCGAGGTTCAGCAGGCATTGCGGGCACTCGAACGGAAATGGTCGACACTTTCCCACACCACAGATGAACTCGTTGCCAAATCGCTGGACAGCAAGGACCAGAACCGCGAGCAGGCTGAATTCGTGCAGCAGGAACTGCAGAAATCAGCAGCATCGCACCAGGAAATGCTTTCCGAGATGTTTCTGGTGATCGACACAAAAATCGACGAGTTGACCAAGTAGGTCGACCAGAAGATTGAAGCTCTGGCACACGAAATTGAAGCCGACATGCGCGAAGCTGCCGCAAGCCAGGAGCGCCGGCTGCAGGAGCTTGAAGCCAAGTGCCTGGCAGCCAGCAAGGTGGAGATGGCGAGCCTAGAAAGCCGCTTAACCCGCATTGAGCGGAAATCGAACACCAGCACGGATGACCTGAATGAAGTTTTTGCCGGCGGCCTTACAAGCATCGCCGATAGGCTGAAGGCCATGCGGGACAAACAGGCGAACTGAGCGCAGGCTAAAAGAGGGAGAGCTGGGCCTTGGGCCTGGGCGGCGGGGCGTTGCGGGCAATGTCGGTCGGTTCAAAAACAAAATAATCGTGGGGCGCCGGTTTCAGGAATTGCACCGCCTCCCCTGCATCAACATTTCTGACATCCAGCCACTGGGCATATTTTTCCGGCTGGATGAGCGCGGGCATGCGGTCGTGAATTTGTGCGAGCGTATTGTTTGGTGCGGTGGTGATGATGGCGGCGGTTTCAAGTTCGGAGCCATCGGCCCCCAGCCAATGTTCCCACAAGCCTGCAAAGGCGAAGAGGCTGTGATCGGGGCGGTGAATGAAGTAGGGAATTTTCTTGCCCGGCACATCACCCAGCCATTCATAATAGCCATCGGCGGGAATGAGGCAGCGGCGGCGCCTAATGGCATTCCGGAATGAGGGCTTTTCCAGCAGCGTTTCACTGCGCGCGTTGATCAGGGGCTTGCCCGGCTTGATTTCCTTCACCCATGAGGGGATGAGGCCCCAGCGCACAAGCGCGAAATGCCGTTCATTGTTTTCATCCCGGACGATAGCGATGGGGCTTTGAGGGGTTACATAGGTGCGGGGCGGAAATTCGAGATCCTCCAGATAGTGGAGCAGTGATCTTGTTTCTTCCGCAGATTTCCTGAAACTATAGAGGCCACACATGGAGCCAGTATAACCCGATGACGGCCCTTCAACAATTGCCCAAGCTTGGGGCTTCGGCCTGCGTCTGGAAGGACGGCAAGGTGCTGCTCATTCAACGGGCCAAGCCGCCCTTGGGCCTGTGGAGCCTGCCCGGCGGGCATGTTGAGTTCGGCGAAACGGCTTTGGCGGCGGCGGAGCGCGAGCTGCTGGAAGAATCAGGTGTGGTGGCTGATCTCACCGCTTTTGTCGGGCTTTATGAAATCATCCGGGAGACGCCCGCTTTCCATTATGCCATCGCCTGCTATGGCGGGGTGTGGCGGTCCGGCGATGCGCATGCTTCCAACGATGCGCTGGACACCCGGTGGGTGGCCCCTTTGGAGCTCGATTACCTTGATTTTGTTCCCAATGTCCGGGAGGCCATTGCGCGGGCCAGGGCCCTGCTAGAGTTTTGACTCAAAGTTCACTGTTCATATTAACCCTTTTTTAAGGAACGAGTCGCGGAACGCGGCGCCTTTGCTATGGTGAATTGACGAATGCGGGGCTGGTGGAATAGCGCTGCGGGCGGGGACTGATGCCTCAATTGAAAAGACTGTTATGCTGAAATTTCGGACTAAACCGGTGCCCGCAACCTATCCGGCGGAGGCCAAGCATTTGGCCCTACGCTACATCCTCGATGCCTGGGAAGAGGCGGTTTACGAGGGGCTGGATCCGGATTGCATTGCCACAGCGGCGATCTTCGCGGCCCTTTCGGACATGGTTGCCACCTATGGCGAGGAACCAGTGGCGGTGATGTGCGCAAAACTTCCCGACCGCATCCGGGGCGGCGAATTCTCCATCGCCCAGACCAAGCAATAGTCAGTCGAAAGCCTTCCACAGCAGCAGGAAACCAAAGGCGGCGACCAGAATTCCCGACCAGCGATTGATGCGGTCAAGCGTCGAAGGACCAAGCCGCGTTTTCAACCGGCCAATGAAGAAACTCAGCAGCAGCCACCACAGCGCGCTACCCAAGGCAATGCCGAGAACGACGATAGCCGGCCGGTAGGCCGACGTGCCAAGAGCCAGATGCACGCTCAGGGAACTGAAAATGGCGAGATAGCCCAGGACAAGACCCGGATTGGTGACCGACAAGGAAAAGGTCAAGCCGAACTTGGCGGAATGGGGGCCGCTGGTGAGATCGCTGGCGGCTAGATGGGTTCGCGCCGTGCGGATGCCGAAGATGATCAAGAAAAGCCCGCCAGCAATTTGCAGGAATTTTGCGTAGTTCAGGATGAGATGCGATATCGATTGAATGCCGTAGGCTGCAATACCGGCGATCAGCACGTCGGCGAGCACGGCGCCGAGGCCAGCAAGAAACGCCACCTTCCAGTCGTGGCATAGCGCGGTGCGAATGACGATGAGATTGACCGGGCCCAGCGGCGCCGACATGGCAAGGCCTATGGCGATGCCAGCAATGATCATGGTCAAATCCATGATCTAGCGGATATCCACAACAACACGGCCGCGCACCTGGCCTGCAACAATTTCGCTGGCCACGCGCGGCACATCATCCAGCTTCACATGGGTGGTGAGGGCGGCAAGGGCCTTGAGATCAAGATCATGGGCGATGCGGTTCCAGGCCTGCTGGCGGCGCGCCAGCGGCGTGGTGACGGAGTTGATGCCGATCAATTTCACGCCGCGCAGAATGAAGGGCGCCACCGAGGTGGGCAGGTCCATGCCCTGGGCCAGGCCGCAGGCGGCGACGGTGCCGTCATTGTTGATTTGCGAGATGACATTGGCGAGGGTGGTGGAGCCCACGGAATCAATGGCGCCGGCCCAGCGCATTTTGGCGAGTGCCTTTACGGGCACGTTGAATTCATTGCGGTCGATGATAGTCGAGGCACCAAGTTTCTTCAGGAACTCGGCTTCTTCAGGGCGGCCGGTGGAGGCCGCGACCTTGAAGCCAAGCTTGGAAAGAAGAACGATGGAAACCGTGCCGACGCCACCAGCGGCGCCTGTCACCAGGATTTCACCGTCACCAGGTCTTACCCCCTGCTCTTCCAAAGCCATGACGCAGAGCATGGCGGTGTAGCCGGCAACGCCCACGGCCATGGTATCCGCGCAGGTCCATCCCTTGGGCACGGCTACCAGCCAGTCACCTGAAACACGGGCTATTTCTGAAAAGCCGCCATGGTGCTGTTCGCCGACGCCCCAACCGTTGAGAATAACCTGATCACCGGGCTTCCAGTTCTTGTGGGAAGACTTGGTGACCGTTCCGGCGAAATCAACGCCGGGAATGAGCGGGAATTTGCGGATGATGGGAGCCTTGCCGGTGATCGCCAGACCATCCTTGTAATTCACCGAGGAATGGCTGACGGCCACCGTCACATCGCCTTCCATGAGATCGGCTTCAGTCAATTGAACGAATTGAACCTGCTGGCCCTGATCGGTTTTGGAAATCTGGATGGCGCGAAAACTGTCGGTCATGCGGTGTCCTTTAGCGCAGGCAATGCTTCCAGAAACTTAACGGGCTGACCCCCGGCTTTACCTAAAATTTGATCATCCCACATAACTTTTTGGCCACGCACAAAGGTGCCTTGCGGCCAACCCGTGACTTCGTAGCCATCATAGGGTGTCCAGCCGCATTTGCTTTCAATCCACTTGTTTTCGATGACGCGCTTTTTCTTGAGGTCAACAATGGTGAGATCGGCATCAAAGCCTTCGGCGATGCGGCCCTTCTGCGTGATGCCGAAAATGCGCGCCGGGCCATGGGAGGTGAGATCAACAAAGCGTTCGATGGAAAGGCGGCCCTTGTTCACATGATCGAGCATGACGGGGACCAGCGTTTGTACACCGGGCATTCCCGATGGCGAGGCGGGATAGGGCTTAGCTTTTTCTTCCAGCGTATGCGGCGCGTGATCGGAGCCGAGGATATCCACCACGCCGGATTGGAGGGCCTGCCAGATGGCGCGCTGATGTTCCTTGGAGCGCACGGGCGGGTTCATTTGCAGCAGGGTTCCAAGCCTTGGATAATCATCGGAAGACAGGGTCAGGTGATGGGGAGTTACTTCGACGGTTGCCACATCCTTGTTTGCGGCGAGCAGCGGCATTTCATCGGCGGTTGAAACATGGAGCACGTGAATGCGCTTGCCGGTGCGCCTTGCAATGCGGATGAGGCGTTCGGTGCAGAGCCTTGCGGCTTCGGCATCGCGCCATGTGGGATGGCTGGCGGGATTGCCGGCGATTTGTTCATTCAGACGCTGGCGCAGACGGAATTCATCCTCACTATGAAATGCGGCGCGGCGATTGGTTTGCGCCAGAATGCGGGCCACCCCCTCATCATCCTCCACCAGCAGTTCGCCAGTGGACGAGCCCATGAATACCTTGATGCCGGCGCATCCCGGCAGCTTTTCGAAGGCAGCGAGTTCAGCCTCATTTTCCCTTGTGCCGCCCATGTAAAAGGCGAAATCGCAATACATGCGGTGTGTGGCGCGGCGGACCTTGTCAGCCAGCGCCGCGGCGGTGATGGTCAGCGGCTTGGTATTGGGCATTTCGAAGACGCTGGTGACGCCGCCCATGACTGCGGCGCGTCCGCCCGATTCCAGGTCTTCCTTGTGCTCAAGGCCAGGCTCGCGGAGATGCACCTGGCTGTCGATGACGCCGGGGAGGATGTGCAGGCCCTTGCAATCCAGGGTCTCGGCGGCGGCGAAGTCGCTGAGGTCGCCCAGCCCTACAATGCGGCCTTGCAGAGTGGCCAGATCGCGGACCCCTACCCCATCATGATTGACGAGGGTTCCCCCCTTTAGAATGAGATCAGCCCTGCGTTTCATCCAGGTTCCTTGATTGTGGCACAAAGCAACCGTAAATGGTGCTGATGGCGAATTCTAGCTTTTTAATGCAGGTGCGACACGAGCGGGCGGTTCTGAGCCTTGAAGGGGCTGAAACCGAGAATTTCCTGCATAACCTGGTGACGGCGGATGTTCTGGGGCTGGCCGACGGCGAGGCACGTTATGCGGCACTCCTTACGCCGCAGGGCAAGATCCTGTTTGATTTCTTTGTGCTGAAAACGGCTGAAGGCTATTTGCTGGATTGCGCCGCCTCGCAGCTTGAGGAGTTTGCGAAGCGGCTGATGTTTTACCGGCTGCGGGCGAAGGTTGTGATTGCCGAGCGCAAGGATTTGGAAGTCGGCGTTTCGCCGGAGCGGCCCCAAGAGATGACGGCCTATGCGGACCCGCGCACATCGCTTATTGGGTGGCGGGTGATTGCCGAAAAGGGCACGTTGCCGGCGGGCACGGGCTATGACGCGGCACGCATTGCCTTGGGGCTTGCCGACAGTGATGGCGATATTGGTTCCGGCGAGCTGTTTCCCCATGAAGCGAATTTTGATCAATTGGGTGCGGTGAGTTTTAGCAAGGGCTGCTACATCGGCCAGGAAGTTGTTTCGCGCATGGAACATCGCGCCACGGCGCGGAGCCGCATTCTTCCGGTGACGTTTGATGGGGCTGCCCCTCTGCGCGGTGCGGCGATCAAAAGCGCTGACAAGATTATTGGCTCGGTTCTATCGTCGGCGGGGAACGCGGCCCTTGCGCTGCTTCGCCTGGACCGCATGGCCGAGGCCACACAGCCGCTGCTGACAGATGCTGTCAGGGTTCGTGTGCATAAACCGGCGTGGATAAAATATGATGTGTCATCAAAGGATTACGCCTAGTGCCTGCAGTTCTGCATGAAGACGGAGTTTGCCGCTGCAAATGGTGCGGCACGGATCCGCTTTATGTTCTTTATCACGATACGGAATGGGGCGTGCCGGAATATGATTCACGGGCACTCTTTGAAAAATTGCAGCTCGATGGCTTTCAGGCGGGGCTTTCTTGGATCACGATTTTGCGCAAGCGCGAGGCTTTCCGCAAAGCCTTCGATGATTTCAATCCGGAAAAAATGGCGCGCTACAAGCCGGCAAAACTTGAGCGGCTGATGAATGACTCAGGGATAGTGCGCAACCGTTTGAAGATCGAAGCGAGCGTCAGCAACGCCCAGGCCTATCTGGCCATTCCGGATTTTTCCGCCTACCTGTGGAATTTCATGGATGGCCGGCCCTTGCAAAACAGGCTGCGCGGGATGAAGGATGTTCCGGCCATGACGCCTCTTGCGGAGAAGATTTCAAAGGACATGAAAAAACGCGGCTTCCGTTTTGTCGGTCCCACCATCGTATATGCCTTCATGCAGGCCTGCGGGCTTGTGAACGACCACATGATCACCTGCCACCGCCATGAGGCGGTGAAGAAGCTGGCACGCTGACATGGCAGCGGAACTTCGCGCATGGCAACGGATGCTTTCGGGACGGAGGCTCGACCTGCTGGACCCCTCGCCGCTTGATATCGAGATCGAGGATATTGCCCATGGGCTGGCACGGGTGGCACGGTGGAATGGCCAGACCAAGGGCGACCATGCTTTCTCGGTGGCCCAACACTGCGTGCTGGTGGAGGGCATCGCCTCCCACGTCAACCGGCAGATGGGCAGGCCTTCGCGGCTGATGGCCCTGCTCCATGATGCGCCGGAATATGTGGTGGGCGACATGATTTCGCCGTTCAAGGCGGCGCTGGGGCTGGATTACAAGGCCTTTGAAAACCGGTTGCTCAGCGCCATTCACATGCGCTTTAGCCTGCCGCCCAAAACGCCTATAGTGTGCGAAAAGGAAATCAAGGCGGCGGACAAGATGGCGGCCTATCTGGAAGCCACGCAGCTTGCGGGCTTTTCGGTGCCCGAGGCGGAGAAATTCTTTGGCCGCCCAAAGGGGCTGAGCGGCGAGGGGTCGCGGAAATTCCTTCAACTCAAGCCGTTACCGCCCAATGATGCGGCGGCCCTGTTTCTCAAGAAGTTCAAATTGCTGGTGCAGTCATGATCATCGTTTGCGGCCTCAATGCGGTGCAGGACCTGGTGGACAAACATTCGGTGGGGCGGGTGGTGAGCCTTCTCGGGCCCGACACGCCGCACCGGGTTTTCAAGAACATTGTGGCGGAACAGCACCTGAAGCTGACCTTTCACGATGTGGTGGAAATGATGGACGGTTTTTCGGCGCCACGGGCAACCGATGCGGAGAAGCTGATCGAATTCATTGAGAGCTGGGACCGGGCCAATCCGATGCTCATCCATTGCTGGGCGGGCATCAGCCGTTCAACGGCTTCGGCCTATACGGCCCTTTGCATGCTGCGACCCAAGGCCGATGAAGAGGAACTCGCCCAAGAACTGCGCGCCGCCTCGCCTTCAGCCACGCCCAATCGCCTCATTGTTTCCTATGCGGATGCGCTGCTTGGGCGAAACGGCCGCATGTCACGGGCCATCGAAAAGATTGGCCGCGGCGAGAGCGCCTACGAGGGCATGCCATTTATTCTGCGACCGTAGAAATCTGGATCACCCTTTCCGCAATGCCATGCGGCTAAGCACGCCCTGTGAGAAAGCGGTGAAGGCGAGCAATGGCGCAATCATGAAAATTATGGCAGCGGAGAGCTGGGGCCATTCATCACCATCACCGCCGACTTGCGCTTCCTTGATTGACATCTGACCCATGATCCAAGCTGGCAGTGTCGAGACCTTGTCGCTGGTCAGATAGGCCGCGAAGAGATATTCGTTCCAGCACAGAATGAATATCACCAGCCCGACAGCGGCGGTGCTGGCAGCCACCATCGGCAAGAAGATCGTCAGGAAAATCCGGAAATGCGACGCGCCGTCAAGCTGGGCTGCTTCCTCCTGCGACGTCGCCACGTTTCCGAAAATCGGCAGCAACAACCATACGGCAACAGGAAGATTTGCCGCGGTGTAGGTGAAAATGAGGGCGAAATGCGTATCCACAGCGCCCGTGTACAGGGCCATCACGTAGATTGGCAGAACTACGGCCACAGGCGGCAGAATACGGGTGGCCAGGATGGCAAACAGGATGCCTTCATTATTCAATGCCGGCACCCACCGCAGCGCATAGCGAAATCGCGTCAGCCCATAAACCGCCAACCCGCCACATAAAACCGTCAGGAGCGTGGAAGTGACTGCGACCACCGACGAGTTAAAAAAACGCAATAGCAGATGGTCATTGGCGTAGTCCAGAACAGAACCCCACGCGTCAAGCGAGGGGGTGAAGTCGACAAACGGAAAATAATAGGGGCCGCGCATTATCTCGGGGTCGCCCTTCAGCGAGGTGACCGCGATCCAGTACAGGGGAAACAGGCAGACAAGGGACCAAAAGACGAGCAGGGCGTAGGTCAGGATTTTGACCAGGAGAGAGCTCAGTGGCTGCGGTCGATGAGCGGAGGTACTGGCGGGGAGTTGGGCCATATCCGCCAAATCCTACCACCAAATGCGCGACCATGCAAAACCGGCACAGGCGAAGGAAACTTCATTTGCCGTGGGCATAGGCCCAGTAGAGTTCGCGGGCTTTGGCGGCGATGGGGCCGGGCTGCAAGGTGCGCTGCTCGATGGTTGTCACCGGCATGACCTTGCTGTAGTTGCCGGTTGAGAAAACCTCATCGGCGTCGAGCAGGTCCTTCCACTCCAGGGTGCATTCATGAACCTTGATGCCTGCGCCCCGCAGCAGGGAAATAACGCGCTGGCGGGTGATGCCGTTGAGGAAGCAGCCGTTGGGAACCGGTGTATAGGCTTCGCCATTCTTGGCGCACCAGATGTTGGCGGTGGTGAGTTCGGCGACGTGGCCGAGGGGATCAAGCATCACGCAATTGTCAAAGCCGCGGACCTTGGCATCACGGATGGCGCGGGCGGAATTGGGATAGTGGCAGGCGGCCTTGGCATCGGTGGGCGCATATTCATTGGAGGGCCGGCGGAAAGCCGAGAGCGTTATGGAGAACGACGACCTGGGCTTGGGCAGCGGCGAATCATAAACCGAGACCGAGAATTTCGTGGACTCGGGGTTGACGTCGACGAAGCCTTCAGAAGCCCAATACATGGGGCGCAAATAGAGCTCGGCGGTCTTGGGAAATTTCGCGATGCCTTCGCGGATGATGTCTTCAATTTCCACGGCGTTCTTGATTATCTTCAAGTCAAAACTTTTGGCCGAACGGATCAGGCGCTGGCAGTGGAGATCAAGATCAGGAGCCACGCCTTCAAAAGCGCGGCTGCCGTCAAACACGCAGGAGCCCAGCCACGGGGCATGGTCCATGGCGCCCATGATGGCGGGGTTGCCCTTGTGCCAGATGCTTTCAAAATAGGTCCAGGCGGTGCCGCTGGTTTCGTTCCAGGCCATGATGTGTCCTCTTCCCTTCACTCTATCCACAAATAATAAAGGCGCCACTGGGGCGCCTCGCAAGATTTAAACCGGAAACCGCGCTCACGAATCCGAATAGAAGATATGACGGCCGATTTTCACGAGGCGCTTCATGCTGCCGGCCCATTTTGGACGCACGTAATCCGCATGGTAGTTGGTGGCGGTGCTCATGATCTTGGTGCCCTTGCTGTCGCTCATGGCCTTTTGGGCAAGGCGCTTGGCATTGGCCCAGGCGGCTGGCTGGCGGACATCATCGGGAAGGCCGTCACAGGCAAAGGAGAACTGGCAGGAATTGCGCCGGTTGGAACCCTGATAGACCACGCCGCAGATTGTTTTTGGATAGGCCGCGTCCTTGGTGCGATTGAGGATGACGCGGGCCACGGCGAGCTGTCCAAGTTCCGATTCGGAACGGGCCTCGAAATAAATGGCACGGGCCATGCAATTTTCTTCGGCCAAACGCATGCGGCGCTGGGCCACGACAGCCTGTTTTTCGGTGCGCTTCAGCTTGAATGATTTTTCAATTTTGGACGGCGACGGGGCCAGCGCCAGGCGCTTTACCGCGGGAACCGAAACATCAGCCTTGCCCGACAGGTCAACGGAGGCCGGGCTAATCAACACTTCGCCATTGGCATTGACGAAATCACCCTTGCCAAGGCTCACCACGGTTTGCTTGCGCAACACGTTCAGGTTCACGATATCAAAATTTTCGCCATCGGGAAGAAGCGAGCCCTTGGCGATGATGTTGGTCACGGGCGAGAGAATGTTCAGCGAGGATTCTTCAGGTGAAACATTATGGGCATTGGCGTTCTGGCCCATGTAATTTCCGGCAAAGGCAAAGGCCGCAATCAGCATGACGCCACCAAAAACAAACGGCGCATATTCCTGAACAATTCCACCGCCCTGATCAACCTCAGGATAAACGGGGAAATCGGCCATGGGCCTATGAGTTGGGCGTTTTTCCTGCAAATCCCCTAGTCCTGCTTAAGGCTCAGTCCGCAATATTGTTTCACTAACGGAAACATATACCCTTCGCGTTTAGCATAGGTTAACCATGCCAGCAACCAAAACTGGCCAGTTATTTTGCCTTTTTTCCGGTCACTTCAGATGAGGGTTAACCGGTTGCGGGCGCGATAAATTATTTAGTTATTTCTGATACTTGCCTGGGCCGCGGCAAGCCTTGCAATGGCGATGCGGAAGGGCGAACAGGAAACATAATCGAGCTTGATTTCCTCGCAGAAACTTATCGAGGCCGGATCACCCGCATGTTCGCCGCAAATTCCAAGCTTGAGATCGGGCCGGGCCTTCCTTCCGCGCGTCGTGGCGATTCGCAGGAGCTCGCCAACGCCCTCAATATCGATGGAGACAAACGGATCAGCTTTCAAAAGGCCCTTGGCGGTGTATTCGCCAATGAAGCGAGCGCTGTCATCGCGGCTGATGCCAAGCGTAGTCTGGGTGAGATCATTGGTGCCGAAGGAAAAGAACTCGGCTGATTCGGCAATTTCGCCGGCACGCAGGGTGGCGCGGGGCAATTCAATCATGGTGCCCACGAGATAAGGCAGCTCGAGGCCGCATTCCTGTTGCACGGCTTCGGCAACTGCATCGATGCGGGCGCGGACATAATCAAATTCAAGTTTGCCGACAACGAGGGGAATCATGATTTCGGGAATCGGCGCCTTGCCATATTTCTTGGCGACATCGGCAGTGGCTTCGAAAATGGCGCGGGCCTGCATCTCGGCGATTTCCGGATAGGATACGGCAAGGCGCACGCCGCGATGGCCCAGCATGGGGTTGAATTCCTGCAACTCGCCGACACGGGTGCGCAGATAGTCTGGCGCGATGGAAAGCTCGTTGGCGAGCTCCAAAATTTCATGTTCGGATTTTGGCAGGAATTCATGGAGCGGCGGATCAAGCAGGCGGATGGTGACCGGCAGGCCCGCCATGATTTCAAACAGCTCAATGAAATCCTGGCGCTGCATGGGGAGAATTTCATCCAGCGCTTCGCGACGCGCTTCCTCGGTTTCGGCGAGAATCATCTTGCGCATGGGACCGATGCGCTCGGCACTGAAGAACATGTGTTCGGTGCGGCAGAGGCCAATGCCTTCGGCACCGAAGTAGCGGGCCGAGCGGGCCTCGTTGGGGGTTTCGGCATTGGCGCGGACTTTCATGCGGCGCGAAGCATCGGCCCATTCGAGAATGGTGGCGAAGTCACCGGAGAGCACGGGCTTCTGGGTGGCGATAGGGCCACGAAAGACGCGGCCGGTTGAGCCATCAATGGTGATGGTCTCACCTTTTTTCACGACAACGCCAAGGGACGTCATGGTTCCGGCTTCGTAATCAATGCGCAGGCCGCTGGCGCCCACCACGCAGGTCTTGCCCATGCCACGCGCAATCACTGCCGCATGAGAGAGAAGACCGCCACGCGCCGTGAGCACCCCTTCCGCGGCATGCATGCCTTGAATATCCTCGGGACTTGTTTCGCTTCGCACGAGGATGCAGGGCCTATTGCGCAATTTGAGTTGTTGGGCTTCGGCTGCATCAAATACCACCTGCCCTGACACGGCGCCGGGCGATGCGGCAAGGCCAGTTACAAATATCTCGTGGGATTCCGTTGCATCCAATGTGGGATGGAGGAACTGGTCAAGCATCAGCGGATCGACACGGAGAACTGCTTCCTTTTTGGTGAGCAGGCCTTCGCCCACCATATCCACCAAGGTTTTGAGTTCAACCCTGGCGCTGATTTTGGCGGGCTTGGTTTGCAGCAGCCAGAGCTTGCCGTTCTCGACGGTGAAGGTGACTTCCTGAATGGATTTGCAGCGGCGCTCAATCTTGTTCAATGCGGTTCTGAGCTGAGCGGCCTGCTTTGGAAATTTCTCCACGAAGGCGGGCGCGATGTTTGGATCCCTGGCGCCAGTTGAAAAATTGCGGGAGGTGGCCACGCCCAGAATGTTTCCGCCATGGACCATGGCCTGCACGATGAGGGCGGTGGATTTCTTGCGGCGGTGGGCGGCTTTCACGACGCCCTGCAACTGTTCCAGCAGATCTTGCGGGAAGACGGCGCCGGTCTGCTTCTCGATGAATGACTTGTAGAATGAAATGAGGTCGGGGCCTTTATGGGCGGAAAAAATATCCTCGAAATCGGCGTGGCGCAGCGAGAAAACATTCACGGCGTAGTTCTGGATGAACTGGCGGTAGAAATCATAGGCCAGGGGGCGGTCGTTCAGCCGTGTGGCCAGGGCTTCCACCGTTTCATCGTTCAGGCCGACATTTAGAACGGCTTCCATATAGCCGCTGACATGGCCAAACACGCTGGGGCGCACGGCGAGCAACAGGGGCTTGGTTTTACCCCCGAGTTTTCTCACCGCTGCGCCAAAGCTTGCGGCGGTCATGGCGTCGGGGTTGGTGATGACAAAACCTTGCGGAACGGCGAGGCCAAGGGCCAGCATGTCGCTGAGGCCAGCCGCCTTCGCGCCCAGCGCTGGCGGGCACTTCCCCAATTCGACTGTCGTTTTCCGTGCCATATTGCAGTGCAGCAAACACGCTGCATGGCGGGAGGTCAAGTGGCGAGATTTTAGGCAGGCCGGAGTTTTGCCGTTTTCCGTCCCACAAGCAGCCAAAAGGCTATGGCCATGTTAACCACGTTCCAGGCGATGCCATGGAGGAAGGCGGCCTGGTAGGAGCCGGTGCGGTCAAAGATTTCGCCGGAGAGCCAGCCGCCCAGCGCCATGCCCAATACCGTGGCCGTGAGCACCAGGCTGATGCGGAAGCCGGCTTCGCGGGCGGGAAAATAATCGCGCACGATGAGCGCATAACTCGGCACAATGCCACCCTGGGCCAAACCAAAAAACGCGGAGACGACGTAGAGCGAGGCCAGGCCATCGAAGGGGATGTAAAACAGCAGCGCCAGGCATTGCAGGAAGGAGCCGATGATCAGGGTTTTCACGCCGCCGATACGATCGGCGATGAAACCGAAGGCAAGGCGGCTCACCACGCCGAAGCCCAGCATGATGGAGAGCATTTCGGCGCCGCGCGCCGGGCCGTAACCCAAGTCGCCGCAATAGGCGATGATGTGGACCTGGGGCATGGACATGGCCACACAACAGGCAAGACCGGCGAGAATGAGGAGGCCTTGCAGCACCGGGGTTCCATCAAGGGCCTTGCCGCCACCGCGCGCGGCGATGGAAGGGCTGGGCCGTTCATCCAATGAAGCGCGGCGGCGCAGGAACAGCGACAGGGGCAGCATGAGCGATACGGTGAGGATGCCAAGGGCAATAAAGGCGCTGCGCCAGCCATAGGTTTGAATGCCCCAGGTCAGGAACGGCGGCCAGATGGTGCCGGCAATGTAATTTCCGGAAGCACCAATGGCCACGGCAATGCCGCGGCGCTTTTGAAACCAGAGCGAGACATCGGCTACAAGGGGGCCGAAAATCGTGGCGCAACCCAGGCCGATGAGAACCGCCTGGGAGGCGACATAGACGTAATAGGTGGGGGCAAGGGCCGAGGTGACGAAGCCCAGCCCCAGCATGATGGAGCCCAGGAACATGGGCACCATGATACCGAAGCGGTCGGCCAGCCTCCCCATCAGCAAGCCGCCGACAGCAAAGCCGATCATGCTCATGGTATAGGGAAACGACGCGCCGGAACGGTCAACACCGAATTCAACCTGGATGAAAGGCAGGACGACAATGCCGGACCAAATGCCAATACCGCCGATGGTGGCCAGCGCCAGGGACACGGCAAGGCGGAACCATGAATAGGGGCTGTCCTGAATAGTGGAAGCGGCGTTCATGCCGCTATTTGCCATTGCAGGGCTTGTCCCGGCAACCCATTGTACCGCATGGCTGGTCTATCCGTCACGCCGAGAGACCGATAGAGCCCTCATCCGGCCGTTGGCCACCTTCTCCCACCTTCGGCGGGAGAAGGCGATAATCCTTGAAAGCATTGCCTTCGCCCGTTCGCAGTACGCGAATGGGAGAAGGTGCCCGACAGGGCGGATGAGGGCTCTTCCTGCCCTACCCTTCAATCTTGGAGAAATCCGCAACTGCCAGTGTCGCCGCACGGATGCGGTTCAAAAGCTTCAAGCGGTTTTCACGGAAGGAGGGGTCGTCGGCGTTCACCGTTACCTTGTCGAAGAAGGCATCGACGGGGCCACGCAGTTTGGCGATGGCCGTCATGGCGGCGCCGAAATCCTCCGCCTCTACCGCCTTGCGGGCGTTGGCTTCGGCGGCGGACACGGCGCGATGCAAATCGCGCTCCTCGCCCTGAATGAGAAGCTGGGCGTTGGGCAGGCCATCAAAGCTGCGGCCATCCTTCTTCTCCTCAATCTTGAGAATGTTGGAGGCGCGCTTGACGCCAGAGAGAAGATTCTTGCCGTCATCGCTTTCGAGAAATTTCGACAGCGCTTCGACACGGCGGACAATCATCAGGAGATCATCCTGCCCGCCGAGCGAGAACACGGCGTCAATCAAATCATGCCGCGCGCCCTGGTCCTTGAGATAGACCTTGAGACGATCGGCGAAGAAAGTGAGGAGGTCTTGAACAGAAGCGTCGAGTCGCTTGTGAAATTCTTCGTGAGATAGACCAGCGCCCGGTCCATCCGCTAATGACCTGACATCAATACGCAATGAATCAGCGTCAGCATCTATGTATCGATAAACTGGCTTGATTTTGTTATACACTTCTTGAATGGCTTTGTTGCCTCGATCCGACCATACAAGAAACCAAGAACGTGCGATAATGTCACCCAAGCTAATTCGTAGTTGGGATTGGACTACGATGCGAATGATGCCCAAAGCCGCTCGCCTCAGAGCATAGGGATCTTTCGACCCAGTTGGCTTCTCATCAATCTCCCAGAATCCCACTAGTGTGTCGATTTTATCTGCCAAAGCCACGGCTTGGCCAACTTTCGAAACTGGAATTGTGTCAGATGGGCCTAATGGCCTGTAGTGATCGCGAATAGCTTCGGCAACTTCAGCGTCTATTCCCAGATCAAGCGCATAATAGTGGCCCATAAGTCCCTGCAATTCGGGGAATTCGCCGACCATGCCGGTGACAAGGTCAGCCTTAGCCAAACGCGCTGCCAGTCTGGTTTTTTCGATGTCAGCGCGAATGATTTTAGACACCTTACCGGCCAAGTCTTCGATGCGCTCGACGCGTTCGCCCTGGCTGCCGAGTTTGGCGTGGAAGGTGATGCTATCCAGTTTCGGAAGCAAGTCTTCGAGCCTGGTCTTGCGGTCCTGATCCCAGAAGAATTTTGCATCGCTCAATCTTGCGGCGATGACCTTGTTGTTGCCGGCGACAATCATTTTGCCGCCGTCGGTGGCGACCATGTTCGAGACGAGCAGATAACGGTTGGCGAGCTTGCCGGTCTTGTCGCGGAGCGCGAAGCATTTCTGGTTGTTCTTGATGGTAGTGACAATGACTTCCGGCGGCACGCTGAGGAAATTCCGGTCGAACTCGCCCATGAGTACCACGGGCCATTCGACGAGGCCCGCCACTTCCTTCAGCAGGCCTTCATCCTCGATCATTTCCAACCCTTGCGCGAAGGCGAGATTTTTTGCTTCGGCGCGAATGGTTTCAGCGCGCACGTGCGCATCGACGATGACGTTGGCCTTGTGAAGCTTCTGCGCGTAGTCCTCAAAGCGGCGGACTTCGATTTTCTTGCTGCTGAGAAAGCGGTGGCCCAGCGTGGTGTTGCCCGATGGGATGCCTTCGATTTCAAACGGCACGACTTCGCCATCGAAGGTGCAGACGATGGAGAGAAGCTGGCGCACCCAGCGCAATTGGCCGGAGCCCCAGCGCATGGATTTGGGCCAGGGGAATTTCCGGATGACATCAGGAAGGAGCTCGGCGACCACATCGGTTGTCGCGCGCCCCGACTTCTTGATGGTGGCGATATAGAACTTGCCCTTCTTGTCATCCTGAACCGTGAGCTGGTCGAGCTTCAAGCCGGTGGATTTCAGGAATCCGTCGATGGCGGGCTTTGGCGCATCGGTGCGGGGGCCTTTGCGCTCCTCGCGCATGTCAGCGGCTTTGGGATTGAGGCCTTCAACGGAGAGCACGAGGCGGCGCGGCGTGGCGTGGGCTTGCGCGCCTTCATAAGTGAGGCCCGCATCGACGAGGCCATTGGTGATGAGGCTGCGCAGATCTTCCGCCGCCTTGGCCTGCATGCGGGCGGGAATTTCCTCGGAGAAAAGTTCGATCAGGAGTTCAGGCATCAGACCCGCCCTCCCGCTGTTTTGCTCCAGGCTTCGCAGCAGCCCTTGGCGAGATCGCGCACGCGCAAAATATAGGCCTGGCGTTCGGTGACGGAGATCACGCCGCGGGCATCGAGCAGATTGAACATGTGCGAAGCCTTGATGCACTGGTCGTAGGCCGGGAGCGCCAGTTCGTGCTTCTCATCCTTCAGGCCCACATCAAGCAGGGCCTTGCATTCCTTCTCGGCATCCTCGAAATGCCGCTGCAGGATGGCGGTGTCGGCATGCTCGAAATTATAGCGCGAATATTCCTGTTCGGCCTGGAGGAAGACATCGCCATAGGAAATTTTCTTCGGGCCTTCGAGGCCGTTGAAATTGAGATCGTAAACATTGTCGACGCCCTGGACATACATGGCGAGGCGTTCGAGGCCATAGGTCAATTCGCCGGAGACGGGAAAGCAATCGAGTCCGCCCACTTGCTGGAAGTAGGTGAACTGCGAGACTTCCATGCCGTCACACCAAACTTCCCAGCCAAGGCCCCAGGCGCCTAGCGTGGGGCTTTCCCAGTCATCCTCGACAAAGCGGATGTCATGCAGCTTGGGATCAATGCCGATGGCGGCAAGCGAACCCAAGTACTGCTCCTGCAAGTCGGGCGGCGATGGCTTGATGATGACCTGATCCTGGGACTAGTGCTGCAGGCGGTTGGGGTTGTCACCGTAGCGGCCATCTTTCGGGCGGCGCGAGGGCTGTACGTAAGCGGCGGCCCAGGGCTTTGGCCCGACGGAGCGCAGGGTGGTGGCGGGATGAAAGGTGCCGGCGCCCACCTCCATGTCATAGGGCTGCAAAATCACGCAGCCCCTGGCTGCCCAATACTGGTGCAGGGTGAGAATCAGGTCCTGAAATGATTTGGTCGGATTCAGCGGCATTTGCGGGCGCAAACTAGGGATGCACCCCCATGAGGTCAAGCGCTTTAGAGCTTGCGATAGACGTGGGCTCTTGTGGTGAAACCTGACTCGGTGGGCGAATAGGGCATGGGGTGGTAGACTGGGGTAGTTTCGACGGGGGCCACCAGGCCCTCCCGGCAGAGATCGTCGAATTTTTTGGCAAAGCCTGACTCCTGCCAGACAACGGTTCCGACGGTGAAGATGAGGTAGCCCCCTGCCCTGGTGATGCGGGCAAGTTCGTCCCAGGCATGGGCGGGCCCATGGCCCGTGGTGAAGACGCCGGTTGAGACGATGGCCGCCATGCTGCCATCGGCAAAATCCAACGGTTCGCCCAGCACGCGGTTGCGGAGTTCTGTGTAAATCCTGCGAGCCTTGGCGCGGGCCAGCATGCCCTCGGACATGTCAACGCCGATCAGGTTGCCATAACCCAGGATGGCGAGAATCTTGCCCACCGTGCCGGTGCCGACGCCCGCGTCGAAAACCGAATCGGACTGGTTTGGAACATAGCGACCAACGAGGCCTGCGATTACGGCGGGGTGGACATAGCCGATGCCCTGCATGTCGGCATCATATGTATCAGCCCATCCGTCATAAAGGGCGATGAGATCGGTTTGGGTCTTGGCGTGGTAGACGCCTTCAAGCCAGGCGTCGCTGGAGTGGCCTGACATCACTCAACGGGATAGTAGATGCCCGTGGATGGATCCTGGCGGAGCTTAGTGACCGTATTGGGCTGGCGCGGCTTCACCCGGACCTTGGCGGCTTCGACTTCGCGCATCAGCCGGCGCGCCGCGATCACGGTCAAAACACTGGCCAAAAGGACGGTAACAACCTTGGCAAATATCATCGTCATCTCCTTGTTCCCATCACTATAAACCGAATTTCGACCATAATGCACGTGTTTCAATTGCCGCAAGGGCTGAATCAGGAAACTCGGCAATCGTGCCAAAACCAAGGCGGCTGAGGCCCCAGCCCCGGGAAGCGGTGATATTTTTCAGCACCATCTTGTCGCCGAACTTGCTTTTAAGCACCTCATGCAGATGGCCGATTCCGTCGATCAGGCCCCTATCAAGCGCCTGCCGGCCGGACCAGAAGGCGCCGGAGAACATTTCGGCCTCATCGCCCTTGAGCTTGCCGGCGCGGCGTTCGCGCACCAGGGCCTTGAAGGCGCCGTGGACATCGGCCTGGAGGGCGATAAGCCGGTCAACATCTTCTTGTTTCTCGGGCTGGAAGGGATCGAGGATGGACTTGTTTTCGCCGGAGGTATGGACGCGGCGCTCGACGCCCAGTTTGCCGATGGCTTCGACAAAGCCGAAACCCGCGGAAATCACCCCAATGGAGCCCACGATGGAGCTTTCGTCGGCATAAATTTCATCGCCAGCGCAGGCCAGCCAATAGCCGCCGGAAGCGGCCACATCCTCGCAAAAGACATACACCGGAATCTTGTATTCAGCCGCCAGGGCCCGGATGCGGCTATGGATGAGGGCTGACTGCACGGGGGAGCCGCCGGGAGAATTCACGGACAGGGCCACGGCTGCGATATTCTTGGTGAAGGCGCGCTCAAGCAGCGGATCAAGGTCCTTGGCGGTGAGCGGCGGGCGGAGCGGCGAGCCCACGCCGATGGCCCCGTGAAGCCGCACAAGGTTAACGACTGGAGAGGATTTGCGGAATCGCCTGGGAATGAAGCGGGACAGGAAGGAAGCTTTGGCCATGCCCCTGAGATAGGAACAAAGCCCGGGAGTTGCAAGCTTTAGTGGGTTTTAGCGCAGGCGCCAGGTCGAGCCATCGCGCAGGATCGCATCGGCATCGGATGTGAACTGGGAATTTTCCGTGTGGAGGATGAGGCCCGGCAGGAGCTGCATGGGGGCCTTGGAGCCCTTGATCCCCTGCACCACGATGCGCGAGGCGGCGGTGCCTTCACGGGCATAAAGCGGTGCGATGCGAATATCGCCGAAGCGGCCATCCATGGCGCCGAGGATTTTTCCAAGCGTTTCAGCCCGGTGGACAATTGTCACGGTGCCGCGCAGCGCCACCATTGTGTACATGACCTTGATCCAGAGTTCCAAATCTTCCGGGCCAAAGGCATGGGCCTGAGCTTTCAGGATATTTGGCGAGGGGGTTGATTTCCCCTCGTCAAAATAGGGCGGATTGGCGATGGCGTGGCTGAATGAACCGTGCTGGGGAAGATGCGAAAGGTCCTTGCGCAGCGCATCCTTCACATCGGCGTGGATGACATGCACGCTGTGGCCGAAACCGTTGCGCTTGGCGTTTTCCTCACACAGCATGGCGTAGCGCGAGGCAATTTCTATGCCTGTGACATGGATGGAGGGGTTTCGGACGATGGCGCAAAGGGCCGCCACACCGGTGCCGATGCCGGCCTCAAATATGGTTTCGCCGGCGGCGCAGGGAATCGCCGCGGCCAGGAACACGGCATCAATGCCGGCCCGATAGCCTTTTTCGGGCTGGAGGATGCGCAGCCTGCCGCCCAGAAATGCGTCTTCGGTCAACGAGTGCGGCACGGCTGATGGGGCCATGGGCGTCGGTATCAGGGCCGGATTGACCTGGGCACTCATTTGCATAGTCGACAAGTATTATTGATTGATGGTTAGCGAATGGTTACTGAGCAAAATTTGCGCGGATTTCAGCATGTTTTCGGCAACGAGAATGCGGCGGGGAATTGCATTTATCGATCCTTCCACGGCACTTGTAAACTCATCGAGAAGCACATGATCGATGCCTTCCCCGTTCAGCATATGCCTGACAAAGGAGAGATAGACAACATCATTCGTGCGCAGCAATTCCACCATTTTATCCCCCGAACTCGCGGCAACCGGTCACGCTTGCCGGTCATGGGCCTTTACCTCTATTCTGGCCGAGAAAACAGGAGAAGGATGGCAACTTTATGGGTGTGGTCATTCCCTTTGGGGGAAGTGCTGATGCGCCATTGCCGAGCCTTGATGCGCTTGTCGGCCTGGTTGCCGATGACATGGACCGGGTCAATGACGGCATCCTGGCGCGGGCCCAGAGCCATGTGGAACTCATTCCGGAAATTGCCGGGCACCTGATCAATTCCGGGGGAAAACGCATCCGCCCGATGCTCACCCTGGCTGCGGCGCGGATGTGCGGCTATTCCGGCGAACATCACATCAAGCTGGCGACCGCCGTCGAGTTCATGCACACGGCAACGCTGCTGCACGACGATGTTGTCGATGAAAGCGATTTGCGCCGCGGAAAGCAGGCGGCGCGCGTGATCTGGGGCAACCAGGCCAGCGTGCTGGTGGGCGATTACCTGCTGGGCCAGGCTTTCAAGATGATGGTTGAAACGGGTTCACTGGATTGCCTGCGAATCCTGTCGAATGCAGCAGCGGTCATTGCCGAGGGAGAAGTGCTGCAACTTTCCATTTCGCAGGACACCTCCACGACTGAGGATGCTTACCTCCAAGTGGTGGGGGCGAAAACGGCGGCGCTGTTTTCGGCCGCAGCCGAAGTTGGTGGGGTGATCGCCAGCAGGCCACGCGACGAGCAGGCGGCCCTTGAATCCTATGGCCGCAACCTTGGCATTGTTTTCCAGCTTGTCGATGACGCGCTGGATTATTCCGGCAAGCAAGCTTCGCTGGGCAAAAGCGTGGGCGATGATTTCCGTGAACGGAAAATCACCCTGCCCGTGGTGCTATCCTTCCGGCGCGGCTCCAAAGAAGAAAGAAAATTCTGGAAGCGCACGCTGGAAGAGGGCAACCAGACGGACGATGACCTGATCTATGCGCAAAAACTCATGCTCCGCCACAAGGCCATAGATGACACCATCGAGAGGGCCAACCACTACGGCGACATAGCGCGGGATGCCCTTGCCATATTCCCCGACAGCGCGTGGAAATCGGCACTGCTTGAGGCGGTGGATTTCTGCATCATCCGGGCATATTAGAGCAGCATCGCTGCCGCTACCCACCAGGTGGGATGTTTTTCCGCAATTGCATCGGCGGCGATTTGCGCGTCCTCCAGGCTTTCAAACAGGCCGAAACAGGTGGCGCCCGAGCCTGACATGCGCGCGCAGACTCCTTCCGGCTGGAAAATCAGGCTGCCGATCACGTCGGCGATTTCCGGGACGAGGGTTACCGCCGGGGCGGTGAGATCATTGCGCCAGCTCTGGATATCGTGAAGGTTGCCAATCCCTGTGCCGAATGATTGACCGCATTGCAGGTTCAGGGATTCAAATACCTTTGCGGTCGGCGCCGGGATCCGCGGATTGACCAGCACGATGGCGGGCGGCAGTTCGGACGCAAGGGGTTCGATCATTTCACCGATGCCGCGCATGCGGCTGGATTGCTGAAGCAGGCAGACCGGCACATCGGCGCCAAGCTGCAGTGCCAGTCCGTTCAAATCCTGCTCTGAAATTGAAATATCAAAAAGCCTGATCAAGCCGCGCAATGCGGCGGCCGCATCGGCGGAGCCGCCGCCAATTCCCGACGCAACGGGAAGATTTTTCTCAAGCTGGAATTTTACTGGCGCCAGCACCGCACCCTGCTTCCTTGAAAAATCATCGAGCAGGCGCCAGGCTGACAGGACGCTGTTCGTGCCATCACGGGGAAGATCCCCGGCAAAGGGCCCGATGATGTCCAGAATCACACTGCCGGCAGGGGCCATCGTCAGCACATCCGCCACACCGGCGAAGGCAACGATGGAATCAAGCTCGTGATAGCCATCGGCCCGCCGACCCGTGATGTGCAGGGCGAGGTTTATCTTGGCATGGGCCTGCTCGCTGACGAGCATGGGACTATCCGTTTGTCTGGCCGGTCTTGTTCTCGGCCGGCTTGGTGACCGGATCATCAGGCAGGCCGTTCAGCAATTTTTCCTCGATGCGCTTGAGGTCGTCGGGCTGGGGATCATTGTCCTTGGCGTGCTGCCATTGAAACCGCGCTTCCAGGGTGCGGCCGACGCGCCAGTAGGCGTCGCCCAGGTGCTCGCCGATAATCGTGTCCGCCGGGTTCAAATCAACGGCGCGCTCTATCAGGCTTGCTGCTTCCTCAAAGTCGCCGAGCTGGAAATAGGCCCAGCCCAAACTGTCAACGATGTAGCCGTCATTGGGTTTCAGTTCGACGGCCTTCTTGACCATGCCCAGCGCTTCATTGAGATTTATCTTCTTCTCAATCATCGAGTAGCCGAGATAGTTCAGCACCAGCGGCTCGTCCGGCGACAGGGCCAGGTCCTGGCGAAAATCCGCTTCGGCCTTGTCCCACAGTTTCTGCCGCTCATAGGCGATGCCGCGATAGTAAAGCACGCGCCAATGTTCCTTTTCGGGCCGGGCGACAAGCGTCAAGGCGGTGGTGTAGGTATCAGACGCCGGCTTGAACTCTTCATTGCTGCGATAGACATTGCCGAGGGTCACCAGCGCATCGTAGTTCTTGGGATCCTGCGCGATAATGTCCCTGAGTTTCTGCTGGGCTTCTTTGGTGCGTTCCAGCCTTTGCAGGTTGATCGCGATTTCCGTATCGGCGTTGACGCGCAGCGGCGAGCCCGGCGGGGTCTGTTCATAGGCATTGATGGCGTTCTGGTATTGCTTG
>JBBQNU010000010.1:0-36971 GCA_038330285.1 Hyphomicrobiales bacterium
TGAGACCTTCACCGACGGCTGGAAGCCGGACAATGCCCAGAAGAACATGGAGCAGTGCCTCACCTCGGTGAACAACAAGGTTGATGCGGTCATTTCCGAAAATGACGGCATGGCTGGCGGCGTTGTCGCAGCTCTCGAAGCCCAGGGTCTTGCAGGCACCGTGCCTGTAACCGGACAGGATGGCGATCATGCCGCGCTGAACCGCGTTGCGCTCGGCACCCAGCTCGTCTCGGTCTGGAAAGACTCGCGCGTTCTCGGCAAGTCAGCCGCCGAATACGCCAACATGATTGCCGATGGCAAGTCAGCAGCCGACATTCCTGGCGTAATCAAGTTCAGCGGCGGCCAGAAAGGCGTTGAAGTCAACGCCGTGCTCATCCCGCCAAATCCGATCACCAAGGACAAGCTCAACGAAGTCATTGACGGCGGCTGGGTCACCAAGGAAAAGGTCTGCGCTGGCGTTCCTGCCGGTTCGGTTCCCGCCTGCGGTTAACGCTTGCCAGACTTGACGATCTGAAACACAATAGCCGCGTCACTCCGCAAGGGGTGGCGCGGTTTCCTTTTAGTGAAGCACTGCGGCAAGCAGTCGAACGGGGTGGGAGGCAAACGATGTCGGCAAACGTGACACAATCTCAAGGCCCGGCCCTGAGCGAAGAAAGCGGTATAACAAGGTTCTTCCGGGCCACAGAAATCGACACCCGCATGCTCGGCATGATTGTCGCCCTGCTTGTCATCTGGGTTGGCTTTGACATTTACAGCGGCATTCTCAGGCCCGGCGATGGCCTCTTTGGCGGCACATTTCTCACCCCCCGCAACCTGTGGATCCTGCTGGTGCAAACTTCTTCAATCGCCGTGATGACAACCGGCATGGTGCTGGTCATCGTCATGCGCCAGATTGATCTCTCGGTTGGATCCATTCTGGGATTTGTCGCTGTGGTCATCGGCACGGCGCAGGTATTCTGGATGCCGGCATTGGGCTACCCGGTCGGCCATCCCGTGATCTGGATCATCACGCTGCTGCTTGGCATTGCTGTGGGCGCTGCCATCGGCGCGTTCCAGGGCACGCTGATTGCCTATGCCGGCATTCCATCCTTTATCGTCACGCTGGGCGGCCTGATTGTCTGGCGCGGTGCCGCCTGGGCCGTGATCCGCGGTGAGACCGTGGCTCCCATGGACAAGAATTTCAAGCTGATCGGCGGCGGCTTTGCCGGCACCACGCCGGGCTCGATCGGAGCAACAGCGAGTTGGACCCTGGGTTTTGCGGCCTGCGTCCTGGTTGTTGCTGGCATTCTCAATCAGCGCCGCCAGCGCCAGCGCTTCAAGTTTCCGCTCCGTCCCGTGTGGGCGGAAACGACGCTTGCCGCAGTGGGCTGCATTGTTGCTCTTGGCGCAACCTGGCTGGTCAACTCCTACCCCTGGCCAAAAGGCGTGGTTGATCGGTATGTGGCAGAGAAAGCCATCACCGTCCCGCCCGAGGGCTTGTTCATTTCACACGGTTACGCCGTGCCGGTCCTGATCGCCATCGGCATCGGCGCGCTGATGACGTTCCTCGCCACCCGCACCCGTTTCGGCCGCTATGTCTATGCCACGGGCGGCAATCCGGAGGCAGCCGAACTGGCCGGTATCAACACCAAGAAACTGACTGTAATGATCTTCGCCCTGATGGGCGGGCTTGCCGCTGTGTCGGCCTGCATCTCATCGGCGCGCCTCGACTCGGCCACCAATGCCCTGGGCCAGTTCGATGAGCTCTATGTCATCGCTGCTGCGGTCATTGGCGGCACCTCGCTGGCGGGTGGCCTTGGCACCATCTATGGCGCCATGCTCGGCGCCCTGGTGATGCAGTCCCTGCAGTCGGGCATGACCCTGCTCAATTTTGAATCGGCCTACAAGGACATGGTGGTGGGATCGGTGCTCGTCATCGCCGTGTTCATCGACCAGGCCTATCGCCGGCGCGTGAAGTAAGAGGAGGCTGCAATGGCAAAGAAAACCCAGACACATGCAAAAGCGGCATCCACCACCCGCGGCACAGCTCTTGTGGAAATGCGCGACATCTCCATCGCCTTCGGCGGCATCAAGGCCGTCGATCATGCCGATCTCATGCTTTACCCAGGCGAAGTCGTAGGCGTCCTCGGCCACAATGGCGCGGGAAAATCCACGCTCATCAAGATCCTGTCAGGCGCCTACAAGCGCGACCACGGATCCATCAGCATCAATGGCGAAGAGGTAGCGATCAACAACCCGCGCGATGCCAAAGCTCTTGGCATTGAGACGATCTACCAGACACTGGCGCTTGCCGATAATGTGGACGCCGCCGCAAACCTCTATTTGGGCCGTGAACTGCGCACAAAATTCGGCACCCTCGATGACGTCGCCATGGAATCGGAAGCCCGCAAGGTGATGGGCCGGCTCAATCCCAATTTCCGCCGTTTCAAGGAGCCGGTCAGCAAGCTCTCCGGCGGCCAGCGGCAATCGGTTGCCATCGCGCGCGCCATCCATTTCAACGCCCGCATCCTGATCATGGATGAGCCGACCGCGGCCCTCGGCCCCCAGGAAACCGCCCAGGTGGGCGAACTCATCAAGCAGTTGAAGGCAGATGGCATCGGCATTTTCCTGATCAGCCATGACATTCACGACGTGTTTGACCTGGCCGACCGGCTGGTGGTGATGAAGAACGGCCGTGTCGTCGGCACCGCCAGCGTCAAGGATGTGACCAAGGATGAGGTGCTGGGCATGATCATTGCGGGCAAGTGCCCCAAGGGTGCTATTCCTGGCCCCGGCGCCTTGCGCGATGTGGCGGCCTAAGCCAGCATCGCGTGCTGCAGCAGGATGATGGTTTTTGCATCCACGATCTCTCCGGACGCAATCATCCCATAAGCCGTGGCGAGCGGAAGTTCGATGACTTCGATATCTTCCCCTTCCGTTGCAACGCCGCCGCCATTTGTGATCCTGTCTTCCGGTGAATAGGTGCCGACGAACAGGCTTATCCGCTCGGTAAGCGCTCCGGGACTGGCAAACACGTTGCTGACCTCACGCAAGTCATGCAGGCGAAAACCGAGTTCTTCTTCGGCTTCGCGCATCGCACAGGTTCTGGCGTCATCGCCGTCAAGCAGCCCTGCGCAGACTTCAATCATGGCCTCCGTATAGCCCGCCACATGGGCGGCAATGCGCATCTGCTTGACCAGCAGAACGGTCCTTCGCTCGGGGTCAAGCGCCAGAACCGCCGCCGCATGGCCATGATCATTGACCTCCCGAACCAAAATCTCGGAGCCCCCATCGCGGCGCGTATAGTTCAGCGTCACCATGAAGAGGGTCGACCAGAATTTGGCGATGACCTCCTGCGCCAGGATTTCAACCTTGTAGGAATCAGACATTCTTGCCGCGCCCGGTGTTTTGAATGGCAGCCCTGACGGCCTTGGATGTTGCAAGGTCTGGTATTTCCTCAACTGTCACCGAGAGCCGCCTGCGCCAGTTCGGCCGCTCCGTATCGGTGCCCGGCACATTGAGGGGCTCGATCTCTTCTGAAAGATCATCCGCCTGCACCAGCATGACCGCACAAGGGGTCTTGGCAACGAAGGCATGCGCATCGGCGAGAAGATCGCCGGTGTTTACGCCGGCATCGGCAATGGCGTTTTCAAGCTTTCCGATATCCGCGTGGCTGGCGCTTTCGCGCCATCCCTTGAACGGCGCCAGATCATGCGAGGAAAGGCAGACCGCCGCACCTTGCGGATAGCTCACAGGCGCATGAAAGCGCGCGTCGTCCTGCTCGAACCACAAAACCCGGTAGGACAGGATGTTGGCCCGCAAAAGACGCTCGCGCAGCCCCTCGGGAACCGTGCCCAAATCCTCGCCAATCACCAGGCATTTCGCCCGCACACTTTCAGCCGCGGTAATGGCGAGAAGCTTCTCCGTCGGCATGGTGACATAGGCCCCATCGCCGCCAGACGCGCCGCGCGGCATCCAGAACTGCCGGGCAAAGCCAAGAATGTGATCAATGCGCAAAACCTTCGCATGCCGCATATTGGCCCGCAGAATCTCGGCGAAAGGTTCATAGTCCGCTCTGGCCAGCGCGAGCGGATTGAAGGGTGGCAGGTTCCACACTTGGCCCTCCCGCGCAAACGGGTCCGGCGGCGAGCCGATTGAAACGCTGGTGGCAAAAAGTTCCGGCCGCGCCCAAACCTCGCCGCCTTCATAGGCGCAACCCAAGGCAAGGTCGCGGTAAATCCCAAGTTCCAGGCCCGCCATTTCCGCGCGCTTCGCCGCAGCTGCAAGCTGTCCATCAGCGATCCACTGCAGCCATTGGGCATACTTGTAACGCCGTTCATCCGCGCGCGCTTCAAACCGTGCGTGGTCCTGCAATGCGGTGCCGCCATTGATGACGAAGGTCTCAAAGTCCTTGTCCGCCCCGAATTTTTCAAAGAGGGAAAACAGCACCTCATCCTTGATGCGCCACACGGCGGCATAATCCACATGGCTTGCCTCACGCAGGCGCGACAGCTCGCCTTCATGTTTGTTTTGCTTTGCTGAAGTGCCGAACCTCCTTTGCACTTCATGGAGGTCAATATAGAGGGGATCAATGAAACGGCGATCCGAGGGCTGGTAAGGGCTTACGCGGCGGCGGTCATCGGTAAACATGTGATGCAGGGGATTGATGCCCGCCAGCGAACCACCGAGTTTGGCCGAGACTTCACAAAACCGTGCAAGTGTTTCCAAATCGCCAATGCCGCTGTCACCTTCATGTCGAAGCGCATAGAGATGCGATGTCAGACCGAAGAGACGTTTTCCCGGCTTCAGGGATTCCGGCTGATAGCAGCGTTCCGCTGTCATTACGACACTTCTATTTTTTGCAGCCGAAAGCTCTCTCAGTGAGTCGCGCACCTCGCCTTGCGTTGCGATCGGCAAAGCCATGGCCGCAAGCAGGGCCCGCTTTGTTTCAATTCCAACGCTGTGATGGACCCCGCTCACCTCCCACCATTCACCTTGAATGCCTGCCGCCGCGGCGAGATCATGGATCAGGCCATCATCCGGCGCCGAAGATTTTTTCCGCGCATCGGCAACTTCGAGCAGCGTGGTGGCGGATCGCGCCTCGCAACTTAACCTGTCCTGTCCCCAGTGGAAGCCAGGCCGTGCCGTAGGCAAAGCCACATCAACGCTTTGCTGTGTCCGGTTGAACCATACAAGCAGCCGTTCCTTTGCCTCGGGGCAACTCAGGATCAGGCCGAAGACATCAGGCGAAGGGCCCGTCCAATCCAGAATGCCGCCCTGTTCCGAAAGCCATTGAATATCCGGATAGTCCTGTCCCGCCGCAACTTGCCCACTCAGGAATTTGTCAGCGAAATAGGGCGCGTGATCGGCCCGGAATTTCGCCAGCCCCGCGACATGCTGGATAAGGTTCTGGTCCGCATTGGCCCAGTCCAGCCACGTGGTTTCATTGTCCTGCGCATAGGCATTGTTGTTGCCGCGCTGGCTCCGGCCAAACTCATCTCCCGCCGTCAGCATGACGGTGCCGCGCGAAAGGAAGAGGCTTGCAAGAAGGGCCGTCACGTCGCGCCCAGGATTCTTCGAAATCCAGCAGGCCTCCCGGGAATTTCCGTCGCGGTTGTCCTCGCCATTGGCAAAATTATCCTTGTGGTCATGGTTGACGGCATCGCGCAGCGTAAAGCCGTCATGCGCCGACACATAATTTATGCTGCACGAAGGCCTGCGGTCCGGTCGCCCGAAGATATCCGACGAGCCCGCCAGGCGCGTGGCAAAATTGGCCGTGGCTCCCCCATCGCCCCGCCAGAAATGCCGGACGTCATCCCGGTAGCGGTCATTCCACTCGTGCCAGGCACCCGGAAAATTTCCGAGCTGATAGCCGTGGGCGCCAACATCCCAGGGCTCCGCGATATGAACAAGCGGGCCGAGCAACGGGTCTTGCTGAATGGCTTGAAGCAGGGGAGCGCTGGCATCAAAGCCGCTGGACCCGCGCCCCATCACGGGTGCCAGATCATAGCGAAATCCGTCAATCCCGGTCGCGTTCACCCAATGACGCATGGCCGCCAGTATGAGCTCCATCACCGGCGCGCTGTTTGTATCAAGGGTATTGCCGCAGCCCGTGTCGTTCACCAGCACGCCATGCGCATGCCGGTAGTAAAGCGCGTTATCAAGCCCGCGCAGCGAAACGGTGGGCCCGCCCAGATCGCTTTCGCCCGTATGGTTGAACACCACGTCCAGGATTACGCGAAGCCCCGCGTCATGCAGCACCGAAACGGTTTCGCGTATCTCCCGCAATCCGCCAGGCGCCAGCCTTGGGTCCGGGGCGAAGAAGCTGATGGGGTTATAGCCCCAGGCATTCGAAAGGCCCTGCAGCGCAAGGTGCCGTTCGTCCGCCCAGGCCATCACCGGCATCAACTCGATCGTATCAACCCCCAGCCTGAGAAAATGTTCTATGCAGGCGGGATGCGCCAGTGCCGCAACCGTGCCCGCAAGGCCTTCGGGAATCAGCGGATGGAGCTTGGTGAAAGCCTTGACTGCCACTTCATAAATGAAACGTGGCGCCCTGTAGGGGAGACGCCGTGCGGGCGGCAGCGGAGCGGAAACGATGCACTTCGGTGCAATAGACGCGGTCTCGGTGCCCTTGCTGGCAAAATCCCCATGCCAAGTGAAGCTCCGGTCAAGCGCCGCCGCAAAAGGGTCAATCAGCAGCTTGCAAGCGTCAAAGAGGTTCGTGGCGTCGTAAGGCCCCTCCGCCCGCAACCCGTAACGCTGGCCCACCCTGACGCCGGGAACAAACCCATAATGCACATCCCCTTCACGGGACGGCAATTCAATCCGTGTTTCCATGCCGCCCTCAAACAGGCAGAAAAATATCCGCGTTGCGTGTCTTGAAACAACCGCAACATTGACTCCGCCTTCAACAGGGGTAACGCCAAGCGGAAACGGCGATCCGGAATTTGAATGAGGCATTAGGTGATCACAGTCGGTTCCGTGCGGCCCGTGCGCTCCGCAATGCCGGCAAGGCCCCGTGCAAAGCCAATGAGGTCGGAAAGCGCTGCCTGCGTTTCAAGCCCGAGAATTTTGGCCTCGTATTTTTCGATATAGACGCGAAGCGTAGCCCCTGCCGTGCCCGTGCCGGAAAGCCGGTAGATCACCCGCGAGCCGTCATCGAAGATGATGCGGATGCCCTGGTTGGCCGTGTCGGAGCCATCGACAATGTCGTGGTAGGAAAAGTCATCGGCTGTTGCCACCGCCAGCGCGCCTGCCTTTTCACCTTTTAAAGCCGGCAGTTTGTTGCGCAGGAATTTCATCAGCAGGTTGGCCGCGTCCGCATCCACTTCCTCATAGTCATGGCGCGAATAATAATTGCGCCCGTATGTCGCCCAATGCTCCTTCACGATGTCGGAGACGCTTTGCCGGCGCTTGGCCAAGATATTAAGCCACAGCAGAACCGCCCAGAGGCCATCCTTCTCGCGCACGTGGTTTGAGCCCGTCCCGGCACTTTCCTCGCCGCACAGCGTGATCATGCCGGCATCCAGCAGATTGCCAAAAAACTTCCACCCCGTTGGTGTTTCAAAACACTTGATGCCAAGCTTCGCGGCAACCCTGTCCACCGCGCAACTGGTGGGCATGGAGCGGGCAACCCCGGCCAGGCCTTTGGCGTAACCCGGCGCCAGATGGGCATTGGCCGCAAGCAGCGCCAATGAGTCCGAAGGCGTTACGAATTGATTTTTCCCGATGATCAGGTTGCGGTCGCCATCGCCATCGGAAGCCGCCCCGAAATCGGGGCCGCCCTTTGACATCATCAAATCATAAAGTTCTTTCGCGTGAACCAGATTGGGGTCCGGATGATGCCCGCCGAAATCCGGAAGCGGCGTGCCATTCACCACCGAGCCCTTTGGCGCGCCGAGCCCATCCTCAAGAACGGCGTGGCCATAGGGGCCGGTGATGGCATGCATCGCGTCGAATTGAATGCGGAAGCCGGATTTGAACAGCGTCCTGATGGCATCGAAATCAAACAGGGTCTCCATAAGCTTCTGGTAATCGGCAACTGGATCGATAACCTCAACCGTCATGCCTTCAATCTTGCTCACCCCCAATTTATCGAGATTGCAATCAGCGGCATCAGAGATTTTATAGCTCGAGATTTTCTTTGTATTGGCAAAAAACTGGTCGGTCATCTTCTCCGGGGCGGGGCCGCCATTGCCCGCGTTGTATTTGATTCCGAAATCCCCATCCGGCCCGCCCGGGTTGTGGCTGGCCGAAAGAATGATGCCGCCGAATGCCCCAAATTTGCGAATGAGATGCGAAGCGGCAGGTGTAGACAGAAGCCCGCCCTTGGCCGTCAGCACCCGGCCGAAACCATTGGCTGCCGCCATGCGGATGGCGGTCTGGATGACCTCCCGGTTGAAGTAACGGCCATCGCCGCCGATCACCAGCGTCTTGCCTTTGAACCCTTCCAGCCCGTCAAACATCGATTGAATGAAATTTTCCGCATAATGGGCCTGCTGGAAAATCGTCACCTTCTTGCGCAGGCCCGATGTGCCGGGCTTTTGCCCTTCGAATGGCTTTGTTGGAATGGTCTTTATCATCTCAGGCGTCTTTCAAAATCGCGCGGTAGAGTTCGGCATAGCGCGCCGCGCTGCGTGTCCACGAAACATCGGACTTCATCCCCGCCTGCTGCAGCGAGGTCCACACGGCCTTGTCGGCGTAAAGGGCGCCGGTGCGTTCCAAAGCATGCTCCAGGGCTTCCTGCGTCACCGGCGAAAATTGAATCCCCGTAGCGGCATGCGCCGAGAGCGCCGCATCATTGGCGTCAACAACCGTATCCGCCAGACCGCCGACCCGCGCCACGACCGGCACGCAGCCATAACGCAATCCATAAAGCTGCGTGAGGCCGCAGGGTTCAAACCGCGAAGGAATGAGAATGGCGTCGGACCCCGCCTGCAACAGGTGCGAAAGCGGTTCGTCATAGGCCGTGGCAATGCCAACGCGGCCGGGATAATTGATCATTGCCGCCTTGAGCGAGCCTTCCAGCGCCGCATCACCCGAACCTAGAATTGCAAGCCTGCCGCCAAGTTCCATGAGTTTCGGCAGGGCGCTGGCCACAAGGTCCATGCCCTTCTGCAGCGTCAGCCGGCTGACGATGCAATAGAGCAGCCCATCGCCGCTTTCCAGGCTGAACCGCTTCTCAATGGCCCGCTTGTTTGTTTCGCGTCTTTCCAGGTGTTTCACCGTATAGGTCTGCGCGATGTTCGCGTCATCGGCGGGGTTCCATATATCGGTGTCAATCCCGTTGACGATGCCATGCACCACATGGCTCCGCGCCCGCAGCAACCCATCAAGCCCCATGCCGTCTTCAACCGTCAGTATTTCGCGCGCATAGGTGGGGCTCACGGTGGTGATGGCGTCGGAACATTGCAGCCCCGCTTTCAGGTAGCCAATCCCGCCAAAATACTCCACCCCGTCGATGCTGAAGGCCGCCGCCGGAAGCCCAAGCGTGCCGAAGATGGACGCAGGAAAATGTCCCTGAAAAGCCAGGTTGTGAACCGTCATAATGGTTTTGGGCCCGCCGCCATAGCGCACATACGCCGGAACAAGCCCCGCCTGCCAGTCGTGGCAGTGAATGATGTCAGGCACAAAATCCGCCATCAGCCCCCGCCCGATCTCCGCCGCAATCGTTGCAAGTGCTGCAAAGCGCTTTGAATTGTCCAGCCAGTCCTTGCCGTCAGGTCCGAGATAGGGGCTTCCGGGCCTGTCATAGAGATGGGGCGCATCAAGCACGAAAAGATCTAGCCCCTTCGCCTTGCCCCACAGCAGCCGCGCCGCGCCGCCAAAGAGGCTGTCCGAGGTATAAACGATCTCATAATTCTCCAGCGCCTTTATCGCTGCCGGATAGCCCGGCATGATCGTAATCACCTTCACGCCGTATTTGGCCAGCGCCGCCGGAAGGGCGCCCGCCACATCCGCCAGCCCGCCGGTCTTGACCAGCGGGAACACTTCCGATGCAACGCTGAGGATTTTCATGCTGTCAGTTTTGCAATCATCGGCATGGTGATGAGGCAGACACCATTTTCGGTGCGCCTGAACCGCTTGGCGTCGGCGACCGGATCCTCGCCCACGGTCAATCCGTCTGGAACGACAACCCCGCGGTCAATCACAACTTTCTTCAGCTTGGTGTTCCGCCCTATCTCCACATAGGGCATGACGACCGCATCTTCGACGTGGCTATAGGAATTCACCCGGACCCCAGTGAACAGAAGCGTGCGCCTGAGCGATGCGCCCGACACAATGCATCCGCCCGAAACCAGCGAGGATACGGCCATGCCGCGCCGGCCATCTTCGTCATGCACAAACTTTGCCGGCGGCGTCACCTCGCCGTAAGTCCAGATCGGCCAGTCATTATCATAAAGGTCAAGCGCCGGCAGGATGTCGCAAAGATCCAGGTTTGCTTCCCAATATGCATCAACCGTTCCCACATCGCGCCAATAGGCGGAAGCTTCCTTGCTCGAGCGCACGCAGGATTGCGCGAAGCGGTGGGCCACGGCTTTGCCGTTCTTCACGATATGCGGAATGATGTCCTTGCCGAAATCATGGGAGGAGTTCTTGTCGGCGGCGTCCTCCCGCAAAAGATCAAGCAGGAATTCCGTGTTGAAAACATAAATGCCCATGGAGGCCAGCGCATGGTCCGGATTGCCGGGAATGCCCGGTGGGTCCTTGGGCTTTTCGACAAAGGCTATGATCCTGTCCTTGTCGTCCACATGCATCACGCCAAAGCCGGTTGCCTCCATACGCGGCACCTCAAGGCAGCCCACCGTCACATCGGCGCCCTGGTCCACATGCTGTTGCAGCATCTGCTCGTAATCCATCTTGTAAATATGATCGCCCGCCAGAACCACCATGTATTGCGGGCCGTAGCTCTCGATGATGTCGGCGTTCTGATGCACCGCATCGGCCGTCCCGTTATACCACTGGTCTTCCGACACGCGCTGGCTGGCAGGCAGAATATCAAAGCTCTCGTTGCGTTCCGGCCGCAGGAAGTTCCAGCCCCGCTGCAGATGCCGGATAAGGCTGTGGGCCTTGTATTGCGTGGCCACCCCAAAGCGCCGGATGCCGGAATTGAGCGCGTTGGACAGGGCAAAATCAATGATGCGGGATTTGCCGCCGAAGAACACCGCGGGCTTGGCCCGCCGGTCCGTCAGTTCCATCAGGCGGCTGCCGCGCCCCCCCGCCAGAACATAGGCCATGGCGTCACGGGCGAGTGGTGCGGTCCTGCGGGGTTCTGCCAATTTGTCCTCCCAATGGTTTTTTATTATGTCGCCGAAAATTCCAAAATCAAGGTCGCCATTGGCGGTAAGGTTACGATGGCCTTGGCGGGCTGCCCCGCGGTTTCCTTTGCGATGGCCACAACGCTGCCGCCGTTACCCAGCCCCGTGCCGCCATAGGCAAGGGCGTCGGAATTGATCTTTTCAATCCAGCGTCCGGCCCGCGGCATGGGCACACCGAAGCCAACGCGCGGAACCGGCGTCAGGTTTGAAATGGAAACAATGGGGGCAGCCTCGCCCGCCCAGCGCACCCAGGCGAACACGGAATTCGCATAATCATCGGCAATCAGCCACTGGAAGCCCTCGCCCTCACAATCGCGCCCATGCATGGCCGGGCTGGATTTATAAAGGGCGTTGAGATCGGTAATCAGGGTTTGCACACCCTTGTGCGGCGCGAAGCCCAGCAAATGCCAGTCAAGACTCTTGGCTTCGCTCCATTCATCCCAGGGCGCAAATTCCTGGCCCATGAACAGAAGCTTCTTGCCGGGATAAGCCCACATGAAAGCATAATAGGCGCGAAGCCCGGCAAACTTCGCCCAGGTATCACCGCCCATTTTGGTGAGAAGCGAGCCCTTGCCGTGCACCACCTCGTCATGGGACAGCGGCAGCACGAAGTTTTCGGTGAAGGCATAGAGCAGCCCGAAGGTCAGGTCATTGTGGTGGTGGCGGCGGTGAATGGGATCACGCGACATGTATTGCAGCGTGTCGTGCATGAAGCCCATGTTCCACTTGAACCCGAAACCCAGCCCGCCGCTGTAGGAAGGCTGAGAAACGCCGGGAAACGCCGTGGACTCTTCGGCGATGGTGATGATGCCGGGATGGCTGCCATAGCACACCTCATTCATCCGCTTGAGGAAAGCAATCGCTTCAAGGTTTTCATTGCCGCCGCGCTCATTGGGAATCCACTCGCCGCTCTTGCGCGAGTAGTCGAGATAGAGCATCGAGGCCACCGCATCGACGCGCAAGCCATCGATATGATACTTCTCCAGCCAGAAGAGGGCATTGTTGATCAGGAAGCTCTGCACCTCCGTGCGCCCGAAATTATAAATCGCCGTATTCCAATCGGGATGGAAACCCTTGCGCGGGTCCGCATGCTCGTAAAGCGCCGTGCCGTCAAAATGCGCCAAACCGAATTCATCCGTCGGGAAATGCGCCGGAACCCAATCAAGAATAATGCCAATGCCCGCCGCGTGGGCCGCATTCACAAAGCGGGCAAATCCTTCCGGGTCGCCAAAGCGCGAAGTCGGCGCATAAAGGCCGGTGGGCTGATAGCCCCACGAGGGGTCGTAGGGGTGCTCCGAGATGGGCAGCAGCTCAATATGGGTGAAGCCAAGGTCGCGCACATAGTTGACGAGTTCACTCGCCAGTTCATCGTAACTTAAAAATCCGGTGCCATCCTTTTTGCGCCACGATCCCAAATGCACTTCGTAAATGGACATGGGTGAACGCCGCGCATCGCGCGAAGCCCGAGCCTTGAGATAGTCGCCATCCGTCCATTGGAAATGCTCGACGCTGGAAACCACCGATGCCGTATGCGGGCGAAGCTCGGCCGCAAAAGCGTAAGGATCTGCCTTGAGGGGCAGGCGGACACCGTCAGCGCCAATGATCTCGAACTTGTATTTCACATCTTCAGCAAGGCCGGGAAGGAATATCTCCCACACGCCTGTGCCCATGCGCTTGCGCATCACATGCCGGCGGCCATCCCAGTCATTGAAATCGCCGATGACGGATACGCGCTGCGCATTGGGCGCCCACACGGCAAAATGAACGCCGGTGGCGCCCTCATGGGAAATGACATGAGCACCCATCTTGTCATAGAGCCGCAAATGCGTGCCTTGGGCCACGTAGTAATCATCAAGCGGCCCCAGCACCGGCCCAAAGGAATAGGGATCAATGACATGCCATTTGCCCCCGGCATTGGCGGCCTCAAAACGCAGGGGCTGGCGGTCCTTCAGTTTGACCGCGCCTTCAAAGAAACCGGCATCATGGGTTTTGCTGAGATCGCCAATTTTCTCCCCGGCCAGGGTGTGCGCGGTGAGCCTTTCCGCCCCGCTGACAAAGGCCCGGGCCACAAACCCGCGCCCGATTTTATGCAGGCCAAGAACAGCGAAAGGATCATGGTGTTGGCCAACGACAAGAGCGTCAACTTCAGCCTTGCTTAAAACACCTGCTGCCATCGGGCACTCACACTCGTTCCACGCACTATGGAATGGCGTTTGAAAAGGGGCAATGGCAAATTACGCGACCGGAATGGACCATATATCCCGGGCATAATCGCGGATTGTCCGGTCGGTCGAGAACCAGCCAAGCCGGGCCGTATTATGGACTGCCTTTTTGGTCCAGGCCTGGCTGCTGTCGCGCCACACCTCGTCCGCCTTGCCAAGCGCCACCGAATAGGCGGCAAAGTCGGCGGTAACCATGAAATAATCATGGTCCAGAAGGCCCGCCATCAGCCCATGGTAGCGGTTCGTCTCGGAAGGCGAGAATATCCCGCTGCGGATCGATTCGATGACCTGCTTCAGATGCGGCGAATGATCGACGATGTCGCGCGGCACGTGGCCCGCCTTTCTTGCATCGGCCACTTCAGCCGCCGTCAGCCCGAAGATGAAGACATTGTCGCGGCCCGCATGTTCGGAAATTTCCACATTTGCCCCGTCCAGCGTGCCGACCGTCAGGGCCCCGTTGATCGCCAGCTTCATGTTGCCGGTGCCGGAAGCCTCCATCCCCGCCGTTGAAATTTGCTCGGAGATATCGGCGGCGGGCACGATTGTTTCCGCCAGGGTGACATTGTAGTTGGGGATAAACACCACCTTCAGCAATCCGCGCACTGCGGGATCGGCATTGATCACCGTGCCCACATCATTGATGAGCCTGATGATCGTCTTGGCTTCCCAGTAACTTGCCGCGGCCTTCCCGGCAAAAATCTTTACCCGTGGAACTGTGACCCGTCCCGGATGGGCGCGGATGGAGTTGTAAAGCGCAATGGTTTCAAGAATGGCCAGCAATTGCCGCTTGTACTCATGAACGCGCTTGATCTGGACATCAAACAGCGCGGAAGGATCGGTCGAAATGCCGGTTCGCTGCAAAATGAGCTGCGAAAGCTTCTGCTTGTTCGCCCGTTTGACCGCTGCGTATTTTTCCAGAAAACCCACATCGTTGGCAAAGCGGTCGAGAGTTATGAGCTCTTCGGCGTTGTCGAGGAACTTGGGCCCAATCGCCTCGCGCACCAGATGGGTAAGGCCGGGGTTGATCTGCTGCAGCCAGCGCCGCGGCGTAATGCCATTGGTCTTGTTGTTGATGCGGCCGGGATAAAGTGTGTTCAAGTCCTTGAACACGGTTTCCTTCATCAGGCTGGAATGCAGGGCTGAGACACCATTGATGCTGTGTGTGCCGACAAAGGCCAGTTGCCCCATGCGCAGCCGTCGGCCATTGTTTTCGTCAATCAGCGAAATGGCCCCCAGGAAGCCGAAATCAATCATTCCCTTTTTATGTGCATCGGCAATGATGCCCGCATTGATCGCGTACACGATCTGCATGTGGCGCGGCAGCAGCCGCTCGATCAAATGCACCGGCCAGCTTTCAAGCGCCTCCGGCAGCAGCGTGTGGTTGGTGTAGGCCGTGGCCGAGCGGGTAATTTCCCAGGCTTTTTCCCAGGCGATATGATGCTCGTCAATCAGCAGGCGCATGAGCTCGGCGATGGCGATTGCCGGATGCGTGTCATTCAACTGGATGGCGGCTTTCTCGGCAAGGTTCAGCAGATTGCCATATTGATTGATATGCCGCCGGAGAAGATCCTGCAGCGAGGCCGAAGTGAAGAAATACTCCTGGCGCAGGCGCAGCTCCTGGCCAGCCGGCGTGGAGTCGGAAGGATACAGAACCCGCGTGATGCTTTCAGCCTGGGTCGTATCGACTTGCGCGCCAATGTGGTCACCCTGGTTAAACTGGTCGAGCTTGATTGGGTCCACCGGCCGGGCATTCCACAGGCGCAAGGTGTTGACCCGCTTTCCCTTCCAGCCGCAGATGGGGGTATCGAACGCCACTGCCAGAATTTTTTCCGAGGGTTTCCATTTGTAGTGCGCAACGCCGTTGAGTTGGGCCGAGGCTTCAACCGTGCCGCCAAAGCCGATTTCAAATTCGCGCTCGCGCCTTTCGAATTCCCACGGATTGCCGTGAACCAGCCAATCCTCCGGCAGCTCAATCTGCACCCCGTCGATGATTTTCTGGCGGAACAGGCCGTGGCGGTAGCGAATGCCGTAGCCGAAGGCCGGAATGCCAAGGCTTGCCATGCTCTCCATAAAGCAGGCCGCAAGCCGGCCCAAACCGCCATTGCCAAGTGCGGCGTCTGGTTCCAAAGCCTCCACCAGATCGGCCTCGACGCCAAGGTGGTCCAAGGCGGCCTGAAGCGTGTCGAACAGTCCGAGATTGGACGCCGCATCGCGCAGCAGCCGCCCGATGAGGAATTCCATCGAGAGGTAGTAAACCCGCTTGCCCTGGTTTTGATAGGTTTCGCGGATGGAAACCATCCACTGCTCGATCACCCGGTCGCGTACCACCAGGATGGCGGCCTTCAGCCAGTCATGGCCGCGCGCCGAGGTGGCATCCTTGCCCACGGAAAAAGCCAGCTTGTTGACGATTTCGAGGCTTAGCCCCTCAACGGTGGCGGCCCGCAGTTTTGGCAGGGTCACGTCCGAAGGCATAACTATTTCCTGTTTCGTAATCGGCACGTTGCGCCCCCAGAAAAACTAACGCCAAGTGACTTATCTGCAATTCCGGCAGACTCATAGCGCAGTTTATGTTGCAGTGCAACATGACCTAAAGCATGGAAGGCAAGACGCGGTCCGGTGGGTTATGGCCATCCACCCAGGTTTTGATGTTGATGATTACCTTTTCACCCATGTCAATGCGCCCTTCCAGGGTGGCTGACCCCATATGGGGCAGAAGCACGGCCTTGCTGGATTTCAGCAGCCGGGGGTTGACCGCAGGTTCATGCTCGAACACATCAAGCCCCGCGCCGCCCAGGTCTCCCGCCTCAAGCATCCGGGCCAGTGCATTTTCATCAATCACTTCGCCGCGCGAAGTGTTGACGATGATGGCATCTTTTTTCATCAGCTTCAACCGCCGTGCCGAGAGCAGGTGATAGGTCGCCGGCGTGTGCGGGCAGTTGACCGAGATGATATCCATCCGAGCCAGCATCTGGTCCAGGCTCTCCCAATAGGTGGCCTCCAGTTCCTCTTCGATCTTGGCGTGAACCGGCTTGCGGTTGTGATAATGGATTTGCAGGCCGAAGGCCTTGGCCCGCCGGGCCAGCGCCGTGCCGATGCGCCCCATGCCGATGATGCCAATGCGCTTTCCCCACAGGCGGCTGCCGAGCATCCACGTTGGCGACCAGCCCTGCCACGTATTGTCGCTGCCGATGACCTTGGAGCCCTCGATCAGGCGGCGCGATACCGCCATGATCAGCGCCATGGTCATGTCGGCCGTGTCTTCGGTCAGAACCCCCGGCGTATTGGTCACCGTAATGCCGCGCGCCACCGCCGTTTCCACATCGATGTTGTCAACGCCCGTGCCGAAATTGGCGATGAGCTTCAACTGCTCGCCCGCCTGCATCAGAATGGCTTTGTCGATGCGGTCCGTCACTGTGGGCACCAGCACATCGGCCGTCTTGACCGCTTCAATCAGTTCGGCCTTGCTCATGGCGTTGTCCGTGGCATTGAGCTTGGTCTGGAAAAGCTCCATCATCCGCGTTTCAACCACCTGCGGCAGCTTGCGCGTCACCACGACGACCGGCTTGTGCTTACTCATCGGAAGGCGCTCCAGCGTTGAAAAATTGACATAAAATTAACCCAGGGTGGCCAATCGTGTTAGGGGGCAAATGTTGCAGTTTCATGGGTATGATGTAGACTCATCGGGCCTGCCGCCACAATAGGGGAACGCCGCAAAACATGGCGAAGAGTAGTTCGGGAAAAAGGCGGATCGGGTCCGCCCTGCTGGGCTTCGCCTGCATCGCCGTTGCAGGCGGTGTTGCGTGGTCGCTTTTTGGGCCAAAGCTTGATTCGCAGGCCAAGTCGGCCTCGGACGCAACTATAACCGGGTCTATTTCAGCGGAAAATGCCAGCATCGGGCCTTCAGGCCTTCCCGTGCCGCGCTTTGTCTCGCTCAAGGCGGAAAAGGTCAATGTCCGCCGCGGGCCTTCAAGCGATCATCCCGTGGCCTGGGTTTTCCAGCGCAAGGGCCTGCCGGTGGAGATCGTTGCGGAGTTTGAAAACTGGCGCCGCATCCGTGACAGCGAAGGCGAAGAGGGCTGGATCCTGCAAAGCATGCTGGCCGGAAAACGCACCGCCGTTGTCGCCCCGTGGCGGGGCCAGCAACTGACCCAGCTTCATTCCGCCCCCAACAGGGCGAGCTCGGTTTACGCCAAGCTTGAGGCAGGGGCGATGGGCGAGGTATCAAATTGCAGTGGCAAGTGGTGTGAGATTACCGCGGGCGGCTATGACGGCTTTGTCGAGCAGGACATGCTCTGGGGTGTCTACCCCGGTGAAACCGTCAACTAAAGCCTGGTCATCTTTATCTGCAGCGATAATCATTAGTTTTCCTCGCCCCTTGGGGGAGAGGAAGGGGCCCGTCCTGCGAAGCAGGATGGGAAGGTGAGGGGGAGCAGGTCTTGCTATTGAATCACCGGTTCCCCCTCATCCTCCCAAGCTTCGCTTGGGCCCCGCCTTCTCCCCAATGGGGAGAAGGAAAACAAAGGAGTTTCGATTCAAACTAAATCGGAATGGCCCTAGTTTCCGCGTTTCTTCAGGCGGACTATAACGTCGATACGGTCAATTTCCGTACCTTCGGGTGCCGAGGGCAGGCCTTTGATTTCGAGGTTGTCCGTGCCGATATCAAACAGCCGGCCTTCCTTTTCATGATAGAAATGAAAATGGTTGGAGGTGTTCGTATCAAAAAAACTGCGGTCGCCTTCAATGGCCACTTCGCGCAGCAGGCCTGCCGCGGTGAATTGATTGAGCGTGTTGTAGACTGTTGCAACTGAAACCAGCACCTTTGCCGCACAGGCTTCCCGGTGCAAATCTTCCGCCGAAACATGCCGGTCGCCGTCGCCAAACAGGATTTTTGCCAAGGCGAGGCGTTGCCGCGTGGGCCTTAAGCCCGCGGCGCGCAATTTTTCGGCAATCATGCCGGGTGCGTTCATTGTCAACATCGCTGAGTACATCTTGAATTCAGTATAGTCTTTTAGGGGCGGTTTGTGCAATATCATCTGCAATTCTATGATTTCGAGGCTTTTAGCCGATACTTGACGCAGCAGATGGGGCCGGAATGACTGAGCGCAAATCGAGTTTTCTTTACGATGAGTTGTTGGCCTGTGGCCGCACCGAGCTGTTTGGCCCCGGCAATGCCCAGCTTCCCCTGCCGCCCATGCTGATGTTTGACCGCATTACCCATGTCTCCGCCGATGGCGGGGCCCATGGCAAGGGGCGGATCGTGGCAGAATTCGACATCAAGCCGGACCTCTGGTTTTTCGCCTGCCATTTCCAGGGCGATCCCGTCATGCCGGGCTGCCTTGGGCTTGATGCGCTCTGGCAATTGACCGGTTTCTTTTTGGGTTGGCTGGGCGAACCCGGCAGGGGCCGCGCCCTTGGCGTGGGTGAAGTGAAGCTCAGCAACATGATAACACCCGCAATAAAGAAGGTGACCTATGAGGTTGACATAAAACGCCTTATACTGCGCAAGCTGAAGCTCGCTGTCGCTGATGGCTTGTTGAAAGCCGATGGCGAGACTATTTACACAGCAACCGATTTGAAAGTCGGCTTGTTTCAACCGGCATAACCATAGGAGACCCCCGCAATGCGGCGTGTCGTCGTCACCGGAATAGGTATCGTATCAAGCATCGGGAACAACTCCCAGGAAGTTCTTGCCTCGCTGCGCGAAGCAAAGTCCGGCATCGTGAAGGCCGATGATTATGTGCGCCTTGGCTTCCGCTGCCAGGTGCATGGCGCACCCAATTGCGATCTCGACCAGATTGACCGCAGGGCCCGGCGCTTCATGGGCGATGGCGCCGCCTGGAACTACATTTCCATGCAGCAGGCCATTGCCGATTCAGGGCTGGAAGAAAAAGACGTGAAGAATGACCGCACCGGTTTGATCATGGGCTCGGGCGGCATTTCAACCCGGACCCTTGTGGCCGCCGCCGACACCACCCGCGAAAAGGGGCCGAAGCGCGTTGGCCCCTTCGCCGTGCCCGCCGTCATGGCCAGCACCAATTCGGCAACCCTCGCAACGCCCTTTGGCATTCGCGGCATCAATTATTCCATCTCCTCGGCATGCGCCACCTCGGCCCATTGCATCGGCAACGCGGCGGAGATGATCCAGTGGGGCAAGCAGGACGTGATGTTTGCCGGCGGCGGCGAAGAACTCGACTGGACCCTTTCGGTTTTGTTTGATGCCATGGGCGCCATGTCATCGGGCTATAACGCCACGCCGGAAAAAGCTTCGCGCCCCTATGACAAGAACCGCGATGGCTTTGTGATCGCCGGCGGCGCCGGCGTCGTGGTTCTTGAGGAGCTTGAACGCGCCAAGGCCCGCGGCGCAAAAATCTACGCCGAACTCGTGGGCTATGGCGCCACCTCCGATGGCTATGACATGGTAGCACCTTCGGGCGAAGGCGCGGCACGCTGCATGCGGCTGGCCATGTCCACCGTGAAAGAAAAGATCGACTACATCAACCCCCATGCCACCTCGACGCCCATTGGCGACAGGAAAGAGATTGAAGCGGTGCGCGATGTTTTCGGGAAAGATATTCCGGCGATTTCCGCGACCAAGTCGCTCACCGGCCATTCGCTGGGCGCCACCGGCGTGCAGGAAGCGATCTATTCCATTCTCATGATGAAGAACAACTTCATCTGCGAAAGCGCAAATATCGATGAGCTCGATCCGGAGTTCGAAGATATCCCCATTCAGCGAACCCGCCGGGATAACGCAAAGATCGACGTGGTGATGTCCAACAGCTTCGGCTTTGGCGGCACCAACGGCTCCCTCATATTCCAACGCTACAACGGTTGACCAGATGATTGATGGATTGATGAAGGGCAGGCGCGGCCTGGTAATGGGCGTTGCCAATGATCATTCCATTGCTTGGGGCATCGCGAGTGAATTGCGCAAGCACGGCGCCGAACTGGCCTTCACCTATCAGGGCGAAGCTTTCGGCAAGCGCGTGAAGCCGCTGGCTGATTCCGTTGGCTCCACCATTCTTCTGCCCTGCGATGTTGAAGACATTGCGACAGTTGATAATGTTTTCGCCGAACTGAAGAAGTCATGGGGCAAAATCGATTTTGTGGTTCACGCCATTGCTTTCTCCGACAAGAATGAGCTGAAGGGAAAATACGCCGATACCAGCCGCGACAATTTCACCCGCACCATGGTGATTTCCTGTTTCTCCTTCACCGAGATTGCAAAACGCGCCGCGGCTCTCATGCCTGATGGCGGGTCCATGGTGACGCTCACCTATGGCGGCTCGGTGCGCGTCATGCCCAACTACAACGTGATGGGGGTGGCGAAAGCCGCCCTCGAAGCTTCGGTGCGCTATTTGGCCGCCGACTACGGCCCGCAAGGCATCCGCGTGAACGCCATTTCCGCCGGCCCGATGCGCACCCTGGCCGGGGCCGGCATCGGCGATGCCCGCGCCATGTTCAACTACCAGAACAGCCACGCGCCGCTCCGCCGCACCATCACGCTGGAAGAAGTGGGCGGCGCCGGGCTTTATCTGTTGTCACCGCTCTCCGGCGGCGTCACCGGCGAAATCCACTACGTCGATTCCGGCTACAACATCATTTCGATGCCAAAGCCGGAAGAACTGTCGAACGGGATTAAGTAGTTTTTCCCTCTCCCGATTTGCTCACGCTGTTCGCAAATCACCCTCTCCCACAAGGGGCGAGGGCCAAGGAAATGCCTTCCCTCTCCCCTCCGTGGGAGAGGGTCCGGCAAAGCCGGGGGAGAGGGGCAGTGCATATTAGTCCGTATACGGATTATTTGCACTTCAGCTCGTATCGGGCTTCATCGCCCAATCGGCGAGCCAGTCGCATTCGGCGAGGACTTCCTCGACCTCGTGGATTGGCTTGCGGCGGTAACCCGGCGGATGGCCGGGGCGAAGGGGCGAGGTGGACTTGAATTCTTGCGAGGTGCGCCGCCTCTCCTGCCAGCGGACAAGGCGCTTGGCCTGGCGGGGGAGATCCTCAAGGGCTAGTTTCAGGGCTTGAAGCCTGCGGTGCAGGCGCGTGGCGCTGGCCAGGCCATCGGGTCGCGGCGGGGGAACAACCGCGGGCGGGCGTGCTGGAAAGATAGCCGCCACCCGGGGATCATACCAATCCAGGAAACGGATGCGCGGTTCAGCCCTGAGGACTTTCCTGACCCGGATAGGCTTTATACGTATCGGAGGATCGTAGAGCTGGAAGGATGGAATCCTGTTTTCGCCACCTTTTCCGATCTTCTTTCCGACCGGCATGGACTTTGAAGCAACCAACTTCACCACGACATTCCGGGCCACAACCACAATTAGCCGCCGCACGGCGGATTCAGCGGGCCGCAGCACAGCCAGCACGACGCTGTGCAGGGACCGTGGAATCCGCGATGCCGCCTCGGTTCCATCCAACCCCAGTAGGGCAAAGAGCACCTGAATGATGCCCTTCAGCGCCTTGCTGTTGCGTGTGATGGCCAAATCCCAGTCCATAAAGTTCCCATCATGCAGAAAGAACAAAACAGGAACTTAATCTAGAGTAGGAATAGATGTCAAGGGGTATTTATCAGGCTCAATTGTTTCTGCGGCAATTGTTACAGCAGGCGCTGCAGAAGCGCCGCGAGCTTGGCCATTTCGGACTCATTCAGCTTCGAGCCCACATGCTCCTGTATGGATGCGCGGTAGGCTGGCCACATCCGCCGCAGCAAATCCTGGCCCTGCTCCGTGATCGCCACCAATTGCCCGCGGCCATCCCCGGCAAAGGGCAGGCGCTTCAGCAGGTTTTTTTGTTCCATCCGGTCGATCAGGCGCGACACGTTATGCTGTTTCAATAGCAGGCGCTTCTCAAGTTCCAGCGGCCGCAACGTACCGCCTTCCTCGCGCTTCAGTTCAAGCAGCACATCATACCACGCCAGGGGCGGATGGCCTTTTGCTTTTAAGTTAGCTTCCACCGCATCCAATGCCTTTGCCTGCGCCTTGAGCAGACGGGCCCAGGCGGTGATTGTCGTCTCGGATGGGTTGCTCGTCATCGGAGATATTATAGCGATTCATGCAACTACATCAAGCTTGACAAATAAATGCAAATGCATATATATACATGCAATTGCATTTAAATAGGAGTACAGGCTTTGCCCCATGAACTGATCAAACTGAAAGACATTCCGCCCGAGGGGCTGCCGATGGCGCCCCTGACCCTCGTGTCATTTGACCTGTGCCCCTATGTGCAAAGGGCGGCCATCGTCTTGGCCGAAAAGGAAGTGCCGTTCGAGCGCATCAATGTCGATCTCGCCAACAAGCCCGAATGGTTCAAGGCAATTTCGCCCACCGGCAAGGTTCCCCTGCTCAAAGTCGGCGATGAGGTGCTTTTCGAAAGCAGCGTGATTGTTGAATACCTGGAAGAGACCCAATTCAAGCCGCTGCATCCACAAGCGCCGCTGAACAAGGCGCGCCACCGGGCGTGGATGGAATTCGGCTCCAGCATATTGGCGGATATCTGGATCATTGAAACAACACCCGACGAAACCGCATTTCACACAAAGGCAAAACTGCTGAAGGAGAAATTCACGAGGATCGAGAATGCACTGCACGCCGGGCCTTATTTCGCCGGCGAAAAATTCAGCATCGTCGATGCCGTCTTTGCGCCCGTGTTCAGGTATTTCGATGTCTTCGACGGGATTCTTGATCTCGGCGTATTTGACGGGCTGCCGAAGGTGCAGGCATGGCGGGAGGCATTGGCGTCCCGTCCGTCAGTTGCAAATGCGGTGGTTCCAAATTTCAAGGATCTGCTGCGAAATTTCTTGCGCAGGAAAGAAGGCTACATCGCCACCCGGATGGCATAAACCTATAGAATAAACTTCGACAAATCCGCGTTCTTCGCCAGATCGCCCACATGCTTCTGCACGTAAGCCTCGTCAATCGTCACCGCTTCGCCGGAGCGGTCCGTGGCGGTGTAGCTGATGTCGTCGAGCACCCGCTCCAGCACCGTGTGCAGCCGCCGCGCCCCGATGTTCTCGATGGAGGCGTTGATCTCGGCGGCGATATTGGCAATGGCCACGATGCTTTCGTCGGTGAAGTTCAGGTCAATGCCCTCGGTTCCCAGCAGCGCCTTGTATTGCTTGATCAGGCTGCATTCGGGCTCAGTGAGGATGCGGCGGAAATCTTCGCGGCCCAGCGCTTTCAATTCAACCCGGATGGGCAAACGGCCCTGCAATTCCGGCAATAAATCGGAAGGCTTGGCGATGTGGAAGGCGCCCGAGGCGATGAACAGCACATGGTCGGTTTTCACCGGGCCGTATTTTGTTGAAACCGTGGTGCCTTCGATGAGCGGCAGGAGGTCGCGCTGCACCCCTTCGCGGCTCACGTCGCCGCCCTGGCGCTCGGCCCGGGCGCAGATCTTGTCGATCTCGTCGAGAAAGACGATGCCGTTGTTTTCGACCAGGTCGATGGCTTCCTGGTTGATCTGTTCGGGATCAAGAAGCTTGTCGCTTTCCTCGGCAATCAGAAGTTCGTAACTCGCCTTCACCGTCATCCGCCGCGTCTTGGTGCGCCCGCCAAAGGCCTTGCCCATGATGTCGGCAATATTGATCACGCTGGCGGAGCCGCCCGGCATTCCCGGAATGTCAAACGCCGCACCGCCGCCCGTATCGGCAACCTGGATTTCGATTTCCTTGTCGTCGAGTGAATTGCTGCGCAGTTTCTTGCGGAAATTATCCTTGGTGATTTCCGAGGCGTTGGCGCCCACCAGCGCTTCCAGCACGCGCGTCTCGGCGTTGAGATGGGCCTGCGCCTCCACATCCTTGCGCCGCGTCACCTTCACCATGCCGATGCCGGCTTCCACGAGATCGCGGATGATCTGGTCCACGTCGCGGCCCACATAGCCCACCTCGGTGAATTTCGTCGCTTCGACTTTCAGGAACGGCGCATTGGCGAGCTTCGCCAGCCGCCGGGCGATTTCGGTTTTGCCGACGCCGGTGGGCCCGATCATCAGGATATTCTTCGGCGATACTTCCTCGCGCATCACGCCGGTGAGCTGCTTGCGCCGCCAGCGGTTGCGCAAAGCCACCGCCACCGCCCGCTTGGCGTCATCTTGACCGACAATGTAACGGTCCAGTTCGGAAACAATTTCACGGGGGGAAAAATCAGTCATGGGTTTATCTCACTGTAAATTCGTCATTCCCGCCTTCGCGGGAATGACGGTTGGTTGGTGCGGCCGCCGGCGGAACCAGGTTGCGAATGTTCTGCGGAAGGATGCCGAGGACGATGCGGCGCAGGGGCTGCCAGGCAACCGACAGCACCAGCACGGTGCCGCCGACGATCAGGATGGAAAGCCCGGCATTTTCCGAAGCCACACCCGACCACGACAAAAGCTTAGAACTGGCATAGCCGAGATAGAGCAGGGAGGAGACCAGCAGCGCCCGGCGGTCCACCGTCAGGGCTACCAAGCTCAGCACCGCGAAGAGCGTGACAATGGCCACCGCCGATCCCATGTCGATCGCAGTGTCAGTGAGCAGCGGCCGGACAATGGAATGCACGATCAGCGGTGCCGCCAGAAGATGCAGCCAGAAGGCAATGTCGGTGCGCTGCGTCACGCGGTTGCGGTCCGACATGTCGAATTTCATCGCGGCGAGGAAGACGGCGATGCCAAGCGGTGCGAAGACGGCTGCGGGATAGTCGAGAATGAGATTTCCACTAACCGATGTGATCAAGGTAATCGCAATGGCCACAAGCCCCGCGGCAAAGGCCGCAACGGTGATGGGCACATGAAACCGGAACCAATGCAGCGTAGAAGCGGCAACCGCAGCCAGCCCGAAGGACAGTCCGTTCAGCCTGCCATCGCCGAGAGCCCATGCGTCGGTCCCGGGCGCAAAAAAATGCAAGCTTGCGGCCGAACTGTTAGCGACAAAGGTGACGAGCAATACAATGCTCGGCAGGGCCATGCGTTTTCTTTTGGTGAAGACTTCGGCCAAGACCCATGACGCGACCGCTATGCCGACGTAGCCCTGCAAGCCGAAACCGAGAAGGTAATGGAGCGCCCCAAGAAACAGCGCGATGCCGATGGTGACGAAGATGTCGTTGAAGCCGGTGATCAGCCGCAGCCGCTCTTCGTCGGGATCGCTTGCCGCGTTGCGGTTCTGAACCAGAAATTCCGTGAGGTTGTCGGCAGTATTCCTGTCGATCACGCCTTTCTCGACAGCAGCTTCAAGCTGGGAAACAAATTCACGGTGGGAAAAATCAGCCATTGACATTCATCTCACTTCAGACCCGTCATTCCCGCCTTCGCGGGAATGACTGGATGAGGGCTGGTTGCTTTGCATCACAGGCTCTCAACCGTCACATTGCCATTGGTATAAACGCAAATCTCCGCCGCAATCGCCATGGCCTTGCGGGCGATGGCCTCGGCTTCCATGTCCGTGTCGATCAAGGCGCGGGCCGCCGCCAGCGCGAAATTTCCGCCCGAGCCGATGGCTGTGACACCGCGCTCCGGTTCCAGAACATCGCCCGTGCCGGTGAGCACCAGCGTTACATTTTTATCAGCCACGATCATCATTGCTTCAAGCCTTCGCAGATAGCGGTCCATGCGCCAGTCCTTGGCCATTTCCACACAGGCCCGCGTGAGTTGCGCTGGATATTGCTCGAGCTTTGCCTCAAGCCGTTCAAACAAAGTCATGGCGTCCGCCGTCGCCCCGGCAAAACCGGCAATCACCAGGCCGGTGCCAAGGGGACGGACTTTGCGCGCATTACCCTTGATGATCGTCGGTCCCAGGCTCACCTGGCCATCCCCGGCGATCACCACCTTGCCGTTCTTGCGCACGGTTAATATGGTTGTGCCGTGCCACTGGGGGATTTCAGCCATTGTGCTTTCCTGTGTTCAAGGCTCCCATGTAGGCACCCGCCCAATGAAAGAAAAGCCATTATTTTGATAAACTTAACGATTCCGGCAGGTCCATGTAGTCATTATTTGCTGCATCTGCTAAGAGGCCAGCCTGAAAGTGGACCCTCTCATGCGTAAAGCCAGTTTAGACCGTAAAACCACGGAAACCCAGATCGCCGTTTCCATTAATTTGGATGGCACGGGAGCCTATGACGTGAAGTCCGGCGTGGGCTTTCTCGACCACATGCTGGAGCTTCTGGCGCGTCATTCCCTGATCGACATCAAGCTTAGAGCCAAGGGCGACACCCACATTGATTATCACCACACCACTGAAGATTCGGGCATCGCTCTTGGGCAAGCTTTTGCGAAGGCCTTGGGCGACCGCAAGGGCATCCGCCGTTATGCCGATTGCCTGCTGCCCATGGACGAAGCGCTTACCCGCGCCGCCATCGATGTGTCGGGCCGCCCCTTCCTGATCTGGAAGGTGGAATTCTCGCGGCCCAAGATCGGCGAGTTCGACACCGAACTGGTGCGCGAATGGTTCCAGGCCTTCGCCATGAACGCCGGCGTGACGCTCCATGTGCAAACGCTTTACGGCGACAATTGCCACCACATCGCCGAATCCTGTTTCAAGGCGCTCGCCCGCGTGCTGCGTGGCGCTATCGAAATTGATCCCCGCCAGAAAGACCGCATTCCATCCACCAAGGGTTCGCTTAAAGGCTGATGACGACTTACTCCATATACGCCAAACCAAATGACAGGGCGGCCGCCGAAGCAATTTTCTTGTCCGACGGATTCTCGTGGGGCGCCTTTGTGTTCACCTGGGTCTGGGCCCTGTGGAACCGCATGTGGATTGTGGCTGTAATTGTCTTGTCGGTCATGTTCATTGCCTCGGCCTTGCCGGCTCTTCCGCAATTCCTGCTGTCTCTCGGGGTCAGCATTGTCATGGGCCTGCATGGCAATGATTTGCTGGGCTGGTCGCTCACGCGGCGCAAATATGCGGAAGTTGACCTGAGCAACGGCGGCAACCTGGAAGAAGCCGAGTTGCGCTTCTATGCCGATAGGGCTGATGTTTCGAGACCGGCATCGCCACTGCCGGTAACCCATGATATGCTCGGCCTTTTCGGCGCCAGAAACTGAACGCCATGAAAGTGGCAATTATCGATTACGGTTCCGGCAACCTGCACTCCGCCCTGAAAGCCTTCGAGCGCGCGGCGGGCGCAAGCGGCCAAATCATTGTGACCGCTGATCCCGATGTGGTGCGGAAGGCGGAACGCATAGTGCTTCCCGGCGTTGGCGCCTTCAAGGATTGCTATGAAGGATTGATGGCCGTTCCCGGCATGCGCGACACATTGCAGGAGCAGGTGATTGCGCGCGGCAAACCTTTTCTCGGTATCTGCGTGGGCATGCAGCTCATGGCGACGCGCGGCCTGGAGCATGACATTACCCCGGGGCTCGGCTGGATTGCCGGGGACGTAAAGCTGATAACGCCCGCCGATGGAAATTTGAAAATTCCCCACATGGGCTGGAACACGCTTGACGTGAAAAACCCGCACGCTTTGCTCCACGGCATAGCACTGGGCGAAAAGGGCCTTCACGCCTATTTCGTCCACTCCTACCAGCTTGAGGCAACCCTTCCCGAAGATGTGGTGGCAACAACCGATTATGCCGGGCCGATCACCGCCATGGTGGGTTACGACAATCTTGCAGGCACGCAATTCCACCCGGAGAAAAGCCAGGCGCTGGGCCTGGCGCTGATTGCAAATTTCCTGCGGTGGAAACCATGATCCTGTTTCCCGCCATTGATTTGAAGGACGGCCAATGCGTGCGCCTGAAACTGGGCGACATGGAACAGGCCACCATTTTCAATGACAATCCCGCCGCCCAGGCCAAAAGCTTTGAAGCCCAGGGCTTTTCATGGCTGCACCTTGTTGACCTCAACGGCGCCTTTGAAGGCCGCCCCGTCAATGCCAGGGCCGTTGAGGAAATCCTCAAGGCCATTTCCATTCCGGTGCAACTCGGCGGCGGCATCCGAGACTTGGCGACGATCGAACATTGGCTGTCGCGTGGCGTGACCCGTGTCATTCTCGGAACCATCGCCCTGCGAAACCCGGACATCGTACGCGAGGCATGCAAGGAATTTCCGGGCGAAATCGTTGTTGGCATCGATGCCAAGTCCGGCCATGTCGCGGTTGAAGGCTGGGGCGAGAGCTCTTCGCTCACCGCTATCGAGCTTGGCAAGCGCTTCGAAGATGTGGGTGTCACCGCAATAGTCTTCACAGACATTGACCGTGACGGCATTCTCAAGGGCATCAATTTCGAAAAGACTCTCGAACTCGCCAACAGCGTGAACATTCCGGTCATCGCCTCCGGTGGCCTTGCTTCCATCAAAGATGTGGAGCGCCTGTTGGAACCCGATTGCGCCATTCTTGAAGGGGCCATCTCGGGCCGCGCCATCTATGATGGCAGGCTTGATCCGAAGGCGGCACTCAAACTCATCCGCGAGGCCGCATAATGTTGAAAGCCCGCATCATTCCCTGCCTCGACGTGAAGGATGGCCGCGTGGTGAAGGGCGTGAACTTCGTTGACCTCCGCGATGCGGGCGATCCCGTTGAAGCCGCCAAGGCCTATGACGCGGCAGGCGCCGATGAGCTGTGCTTCCTCGATATCACCGCCACCCACGAAAATCGCGGCACCATGCTGGATGTCGTCAGGCGCACCGCCGCGCAATGCTTTATGCCGCTCACCGTGGGCGGCGGCGTCCGAACTATCGACGATATCCGCCAACTCCTGCTCGCCGGCGCCGACAAGGTCTCGATCAATTCCGCCGCCGTGAGCAACCGCCAGTTCGTCAGGGAAGCGGCGCGGAAATTCGGCAGCCAGTGCATTGTCGTGGCCATTGACGCCAAGGAAACCAAGCCCGGCCGCTTTGAGATATTCACCCATGGCGGGCGCAATCCCACCGGCATCGAAGCCGTAAGCTTTGCCCGGGAAGTCGTGGAACTTGGTGCTGGTGAAATACTTCTTACTTCCATGGACAGGGACGGCACCGGCAAGGGCTTCAACCTGGCGCTTACCCGCGCCATTGCCGATGCCGTGACCGTGCCGGTGATCGCCTCAGGCGGCGTCGGCACCCTGGATCATCTTGTCGAAGGCATCCGCGATGGCCATGCCACGGCGGTTCTGGCCGCCTCCATATTTCATTTCGGAACCTATACAATCGCACAGGCAAAACAGCATATGGCAGGGCATGGCATTCCCATGCGCTTGGTGTAGGGCAGGGGGTAAGTAATGAGTCACAATCTGCAAACCTTGGCCGACCTCGCCGACGCAATCTCAAAACGCCGCGGCGAAAGCCCTGATCAATCCTACACCGCCAAGCTGCTCTCTCAGGGCGTGGAAAAATGCGCCAAGAAATTTGGCGAGGAAGCGGTTGAACTGGCCCTTGCCAGCATGAAGCAGGACAGGGCCCATGTGACAGCCGAAGCCGCTGACGTGCTTTATCACTTAGTCGTATTGCTTGCGGCTTCCGATGTGCCTTTAAGCAGCGTCATGGAAGAGTTGGAACGCCGCAAAGGTGCGAGCGGGCTTGCCGAAAAAGCCGCGCGGGGAAAAAACCCCTGATGGAAACGCTGGCCCGGGCAGTCTCTCCCTTCCGCCGCTTTGACCGCGACGAATGGTCAAAGCTCCGCGCCGACACGCCCATGACGCTGACGCAAATTGACCTCGATGAATTGCGCGGCCTCAACGACAAGATCGATCTCCGAGAAGTCGAGACCATCTACCTGCCGCTATCGCGCCTGCTCAATCTCTATGTGGCGGCAACCCAGGAGCTTTTCCGTGCCACCAACAGTTTCCTCCACAGCGAGGACCGCAAGGTTCCCTATGTCATCGGCATTGCCGGCAGCGTGGCTGTCGGCAAAAGCACCACGGCGCGCATTCTGCGAAGGCTCCTGTCGCGCTGGCCCCTTCATCCGAAAGTCGATCTGGTCACCACCGATGGCTTTCTCATGCCCAACGCGGTTCTTGAACGCGAAGGCCTGATGGCGCGGAAAGGTTTTCCTGAGAGCTACGACCTGCCCTCAATCCTTCGCTTCATGTCGGATATCAAGGCAGGCAAGCCGAAGGTGACCGCACCGCTTTACTCGCATCTCACCTATGACGTCCTCGCCGGTGAATCCCAGACCATTGACCAGCCGGATATTCTCATCGTCGAAGGCATCAATGTCCTGCAAACCGGCCGCCCGCCCAGAGACGGGCGCGGCATTCCGAACGTCTCGGACTTCTTCGATTTCTCAATTTACATCGACGCGGAAATTGCCGATCTCAGCGACTGGTACATCGACCGCTTCTTCTCGCTCCGCGACGGCGCCTTCAAGAATCCCAAATCCTATTTCCACCGCTACGCCTCCTATTCCGACGTCCAGGCCCGCGAAACGGCAACACGCATCTGGGAAACCATCAACCTCGTGAACCTCCGCGAAAACGTGTTGCCCACCCGCCCCCGCGCCGACCTTGTGCTGCGCAAAGGGGCTGATCACGCGGTGAGAAGCGTGTTTTTGAGGAAGCTGTAGAGCAGACGGATCGCCCACCCGCGCCCTAACTGTCGTTGCCGGATTATTTTATGCTGACGCACTGCAGTTTTCCTCTCCCCAGCGGGGAGAGGGAGGGGCCCAAGCGAAGCTTGGGAGGGTGAGGGGGCTTCAGGTCTTTCAATCTTGACTCAAATCGGGAATACCATTGTGATCGCCGCATGGATGCAAACCACGCCCAGGCCCGCGCACTGCGTAAATTGCAAACGGATGCTGAAGCCATTCTGTGGTCAAGACTGCCAAACCGCCAAATGGCCGGCCGCAAATTCCGCCGTCAGGTGCCGCTGCTTGGCTATGTCGCCGACTTTGCGAGCCTTGATGCAAAGGTGATCATCGAACTTGACGGCGGGCAGCATGCGGAACAGGCAGAGGCTGATGAAAGGCATACCCGTGTGCTCGAGGCTGCCGGCTTCCTTGTGTTACGATTTTGGAATGCCGATGTTTTTAGCAATCTCGACGGCGTGCTGGAAACCATCCGCACCACCTTGAGGCCGGAAGAGTACATTGCGGTGTAAGACCGGCTCCCCCTCACCTTCCCATCCTGCTTAGCTTCGCGACGCAGGACGGGCCCCTTCCTCTCCCCCAAGGGGAGAGGAAAACTGCAATGCGTTAGTGTAAAATCATCCCAGTCTACCGCCTCCGCAACGACTCCTCGACGGAGTTCAGCAAATCATCCGCCGCATTGCCGCGGCGCGGGTTGCTGCGGGGTGCAGCCCCGCCGCCGCCTCCACCTCCACCCAGAATATCTTTCAGGATGTCTTCAATCCCGCCGGAGGATTTTGGTTGCGGGGCCGAACCACCGCCGCCGCCAAGGATATCACCCAGAATATCGCCAAGGCCTCCGCCCGAGGAGCCGCCGCGCGATCCCATCTGCTTGGCCACCTGGGCCATCACGATCGAGGCAATGATCGGCAGCATCTTCTTGAGGATGGAAGCGCCGATGCCCGATGTGGCCGAAAGCTCATTGGCCACGCCGCGGCTCACTTCTTTCGAGCCAAATATCTCACCGAGAATGTCGTTGCCCTGGCTGGTGGCAGCCCCCGTTTCTTCCGGCGCGCCGCCCTGGGTGATCGACCTGATGATGTCATTGAGCCCGCCGCCGGCGCCGCCGCTGCGCCGCATGCCCGCCGCTACAACAGGTGTAAGCGCTTCGACAGCAGCCCGCGTCTGCTCTTCGTTAAGGCCGAATTGACGGCCGATTTCTGAAAGATCCATGTCTGCCTCCGGTTATTATTTGCCTGTGAGAATTTGTCCGAAAATATCTTCCAGCGTCGGCGTTTTGGCGCGCCGCTTGCGGCGTGTGGTTTTGCGCCGCGTGCCGAAGTAGCTGGTATAGCTCCGCCGCCTGCGCCGCCGGGGCGCAAGCTGGCTTCTGGCACCTTGCAGCAAGCCCTTGACGAGCGCCGCAATGATCGTTGCCAGGATACCGTCGCCCTGCGGCGCGTCACCCGTGCCACTGGCAAGCGTTGCGGGCGTTGCATAGGATTTCGCCAGCACCGCCAGAACGCTTGTGGCTGCGATGGCGGAAATATTTTCGTACTGCGTGTCACTCAGTCCGGGAGCGAGCTTTTTCATTTCCACCACAGCCGCTGCGGGTGAACCGTAGAGATCGTCGAGCACCGCCTTGCCGTCGGCTATTGCCTCGCCATCCGTGAGGCCATCGAGATCACCGCCTTCATCCAGAAGATCAAGCAACGCCTCGAACGCATTGTTATCACTTTGCATTTTTGCCTTGAGCCGCGACGCAATGGCGGGGCACAACCGCTCAAGAGCGGACTTCGCATCCCCGGCGCTCATGCTGCAGGCCTGCGCAACGCCGTTAAAATAATTTCCGTTATCAGACGTGGCGAGAATGGACATCAGGGTCATCATGCGACTCCAGCTATTTCATAGCCCATGCTCTTAACGTCTTTCGCCAGCGCCTCATAGGAGCGGAAATGATGGGCCTTCAGGCCCGCCAGCTTGGCGCCCTGCACATTCGAGCGCTTGTCGTCGATGAACCAGGTGTCACCCGGGGAAATTTTTATCTTCGCCAGCAATTTGGTAAAGCTGTTGGGATCGGGCTTCTTGGTGCCGAACTCATAGGAGCAGTATCGCTCCTTGAAAATGGCGGCAGCCTCCGGGAACAGCTCATCAAGCGAAGACTTAACGATGGGGCCATTGTTGGTGTAGATCGCCAGCCGCGAAACCTTGCCGATGGCTTCCGCCAGCGCCAGCACATCGCTGGACGGGATCATCGATTCGCGCCGCGCCGCGATCCACTGCTGGCGCGTGATGGTGTGGCCGATGCGGTAGCTGAATTCGGCGAGATAAACATCGGCGTCGGGATAGCCGCCCGAGTCGGCGTCGTCCTCGAACCCCGAATCCCAGATGGCGGCCCGGATGTCGCGCGGCATCTTGCCGGATATTTGCGAAAGCGCCCGAAGCCTGCGGCCCAGGTCGTAGTGGCACAGCACGTCATCCATATCAAAAATGACGAGGCGTGGTGGCATCGCTCAAGCCGCCGTTCCACCAACCGTCAGCCGGTCGATGCGCAAGGTGGGCTGGCCAACGCCCACCGGAACGCCCTGGCCCTGCTTGCCGCAGGTGCCAATGCCCGGATCAAGCGCCATGTCGTTGCCCACCATGGAAATCCGGGTGAGGGCATCAGCCCCCGAACCGATGAGCGTGGCGCCTTTCACCGGAGCGGTGATTTTTCCATCCTCGATCAGATAGGCCTCGGTGCAGGAAAACACGAACTTGCCCGAGGTGATGTCCACCTGGCCGCCGCCGAAGGATTTGGCGAACAGCCCCTTCTTGATGGATTTCAAGATCTCGTCCGGGTGCCGGTCGCCCGACAGCATGTAGGTGTTGGTCATGCGCGGCATGGGCGCATGGGCATAGGATTGCCGCCTGCCGTTACCCGTAGGTCTAACCCCCATGAGCCTGGCATTGAGCCGGTCCTGCATGAAACCCACCAGCACGCCGTCTTCAATCAGCGTCGTGCAGTTGGAGGGCGTGCCCTCGTCATCAATGCTGAGGGAGCCGCGGCGGTCAGGAAGTGTGCCGTCATCCACCACGGTAATCCCCTTGGCGGCGATGCGTTGGCCCATCAGCCCGGCAAAGGCCGAGGTGCCCTTGCGGTTGAAATCGCCCTCCAGCCCATGGCCGATGGCCTCATGCAGCAGGATGCCGGGCCAGCCCGGCCCCAGGAGAACATCGGTTTCACCGGCGGGCGCCGGTTTTGCATCGAGTGACACCAGGCTTTGCCGGTAGGCTTCGCGCGCCGCCCCTTGCCAAAGCTCCTCGGTCAAATAGGAAGCGGGATCGCCCCGGCCACCCAGCCCATGGCTGCCCTGGCCCTGAATGCCGCCGCGAGCCGACACGATGGACACGCCAAAACGCACCAGAGGCCGCACATCGCGGTAAATGCTGCCATCGCCCCGGATGATTTCAACCGATTGCCAGTCGCTGGCCAGCGAAACCGAAACCTGGGCAACTTCCGGGCCTAGGGCACGGGCAAAGGCGTCCACCTTCTGCAAAAGTCTGATTTTCTCGGCAAAGTCGATAGCCTCAACCGGGTTGTGCGCCGAATAAAGCTTTTGGTTGGTGCGTTCCGGCGAAGCAGCGAGTTGCCCGCCGGTCCTGCCCATTGACTTGCACAGGGCTGCGGCGCGCTTGAGGGCCGCTGCCGAAATCTCTGTCGAGTGGGCATAAGCCGCCGTTTCGCCCGTCACCGAGCGCAGGCCAAAACCCTGTGATTCGTCAAAGCTGGCGGCCTTCAGTTTTCCGTCGTCAAAGGAGAACCCTTGCGTTTCGCGCTTTTCGACAAACAGCTCGCCGTCATCGGCGCCCTGTAGGGCTTGCGCCACAACATCGGTGGCCTGCGTCTGGGTGGTATCGGTGTTGTCGAACAGTGAGAGCGGCAATGGAAGTATCCTTATCCAACAGCATCAAACCTAGATAAGCACCAGATACTAGCGCCGCCAGCGATAAATTTAGAGGGTATTCAGGCTTTCCAAGCCGGCCGAGAATCCTTCCAGCGAGATTTTCAGGGGGATGCCAAGGCCGGGTGCCTCGTAAACAATGAAATTGGCGGCCGTGCCTTTTTTCATCTTTGCCAGGGTTTCCGGCGAGGCCTCCGCCAGGGCTTCACAAATCTGCGGCCTGCACCGGGTAAAAGGCACACGGCCAACTGCCGCACCGTCAACCTCCAGGGCAACGCCCGTTGGAAGGTAAACGCCAATCGGCACCAGGACGCGCATCATGATGACGTCCTTGTCACCCTGTCTGGATTTGACGATGACAAGCGAGAGCGCAACCTTCGGATTTTTTTCATTGCGCGCGACCTGCACCATGCCGCATGTTTTCTTCCCGGCCTGGTCCGCGGCCGCCAGCGCGCTGCTGCATTGTATTTGCCAGGCCCCATGGGTAGCAACGGTTTCAGCGGCGGGTGGCGCTGCTGCGGCGGGCGTTCCCGCTGGTGCTCCCTGTCCCGGTTTGACCCGCGGACCAAAAGCCGTTCCTGGCGGGGAGGGTTGCGGATCCTGCGCGAGCGCTGCAACTGGATAAAAAAGACCCAACAGGCCAGCGACAGCAAGAGTGCAAAGGGAGGTGGTGATTCTCACGGGGAAGGGTACCTTTCGTATGCGAAGCGCGGCTAATAGCGCCGAGTTGGGTGTAAAACAACACCGATTTGGCCTATGGGGTAAAAAGTCCGGTGCTGCATTTCATCGATAAATGAGGCGGAATTTCGAACTGCGCCAAGCGATTGCCGGCGGCCGAGCGAAGCGCTTGATTACAATGACGTTATGCCGCGCCCGCTTTAGTTGCGGGTGAGTTGCGAATGTGGTTCACATTCAGCCGTCCATTGGGGTAAACTTGGCATGCCGCAATGGCAATGAACAGCCCGGGTGAACGGGCTGCGAGACGACGAATTGAGAGGGTTATCGATGAAAATCGCAAACAGGCTGGCGGCAACGGTAGCGGGGATGGCTGTCCTTTTTGCATCGGTAACGGCCTGGGCCGCGGCTGGCCAGCCGGAGCCATGGCAACTTGGCTTGCAGGATGCCGTTACCCCCGTCGCCGAGTTTATCCACTCGCTGCACAACTTCCTGTTGGTGATCATCACCGTGATCACCCTCTTTGTGCTTGGCCTGATGCTTTACATCATGCTGCGCTTCAACGCCAAGGCGAACCCGGTTCCCTCCAAGAACACCCACAATACCTTCCTCGAAGTGGCTTGGACCGTCGTTCCCATTATCATTCTTGTGGTCATTGCCATTCCTTCCCTGCGCTTGCTCTACCTGCAGCGCGATATTCCGGTGGCCGACATGACCGTGAAAGTCATCGGCAACCCAAGCTGGAACTGGACCTATGAGTATCCCGATCTCGGGCTCAATGATGATGGTTCGGCCAAGGTCAGTTTCACCGCTTATTTGAAAACCAAGGAAGACGCGGCCAAGGACAATGTTCCCTTCCTGCTGGCAACCGACGTCCCCGTCGTCGTGCCCGTCAACAAGACGGTAAAGCTCATTGTGACGTCTGATCCCGAGGGCATTATCCATGCCTGGACCATTCAGTCCTTCGGCGTGAAGATTGATGCCATTCCCGGCCGCCTGAATGAAGACTGGTTCAAGGCCACCCGCGAGGGCGTCTACTACGGCCAGTGCTCCGAGCTGTGCGGCAAGGACCATGCCTTCATGCCCATCGAAGTGCACGTTGTATCCGAGGCGGACTTCGCGGCCTGGGCTGAAAAAGCCAAGACCGCCAGCATTGAAGACGCCCGCGACTTTCTCTTTGCCATGCTGAAGGCCAAGGGCCAGCTGGCGCAAAACTGAACTCATTGAGAGGCTAACACCCATGTCCTACGCAACCGCCGCTCACGACGACCACGCCCTGCCTTCGGGCTGGAGGCGCTATGTCTATTCAACCAACCACAAGGACATCGGCACGATGTATCTGTGGTTTGCCATTATCTCCGGACTGATCGGCGGCCTCCT
>JBBQNU010000011.1:0-36733 GCA_038330285.1 Hyphomicrobiales bacterium
AGGAGGAAATCCACTCCTGCTCGCGCTCGATCACCTTTTGCCGCGCCGCGTCCTCGCTCTTTTCCTGCGCAAAACGCTTGGCCTTCTGGCGGAGATAGGCCGAGTAATTGCCCTCGTAGGGAATGCACCTGCCCCGGTCCAGTTCAAGAATCCAGCCCGTAACATTGTCGAGGAAGTAGCGGTCATGGGTGACAATGAGAATGGAACCGGCGTAGTCCGCCAGATGATGCTCAAGCCAGTTCACGCTTTCAGCGTCGAGATGGTTGGTGGGCTCGTCAAGCAGCAGCAGGTCGGGCTTGCGCAACAGAAGCTGCGTGAGCGCCACGCGGCGTTTTTCACCGCCTGAGAGATTGTCGATTGAGGCTTCGCCGGGCGGGCAACGCATGGCGTCCATGGCCTGCTCCACCTGCGCCTCAAGATCCCACAGGTTCTGCGAGTCGATCACGTCCTGCAGCTTGCCCGCCTTCTCGGCATTCTCATCATTATAGTCAGCCATCAGGGCGTTGTATTGATCGAGGATTGCCTTCTTGTGGGCAACACCCTCCATCACATTGCCCATCACATTGAGGGCGGGATCAAGCTCCGGCTCTTGCTGGAGATAGCCGCGGGTGGCCCCGTCAGCCAGCCAGGCCTCACCATTCCATTCCGTATCCAGTCCCGCCATGATGCGCAGGAGGGTAGATTTGCCTGATCCGTTGGGCCCAAGAACACCGATTTTCGCGTCCGGATAGAATTGAAGGTGCACGTTATCGAGCACTTTTTTGCCGCCCGCATAGGACTTCGAGAGGCCCTGCATATGATAGATGAATTGACGCGCCATGGGGTATTCAGCCTGAAACTGGGGTGAGGTTTATGCCGCGGGGTTTAGCCGAGCCCCTGCCAAAGGGCAATGCGCTTCGCTAACCCGGCGAAGGCGGCTTTTCCTCAAGCATGATCTTCTTTTGGTAGCGGCCCTGGATGATATCGACAACGATCAGCGCCGCCACCACGAAGTAGAACGTGCTCTTGGCCATCGGTTCAATCGGGTAGCCAAAGAACGCCAGATGGGCAAGATGCCCGCCCTCGGCAAACAGCATCACGCCCACCAGCAGCAGGACGAACAATCCAAGCACTTCATACATGCGGTTCTTTTGCAGGAAATTGGCTACATGCTCCGCCAGCAGCACCATGAGCGTCCCGGAAACAATAATGGCCGTGGCCATGACAATGAAGTGATCGGTCAGCGCCACGGCAGACAGAACCGTGTCAAATGAAAACACGATGTTCATCACCAGGATCCAGAAAATCGCCGACTGCACGCTGCGGTGCTTCGGCCCCTCGGTCCCGCCATGCCCCAGCTCGTGCACAACAAGCATGTGGAAAATTTCCTTCAGCGCCGTGTGGATAAGGAACGCGCCGCCCAACAGCACGATCAGGCTGTGGCCGTTGAACGAGCCCTTTGCAAAGGGCAGATCGAAACCGAACCATGGCGATTGAAACAAACTAATGAGCTGCAGCACCACGAAGAGCAGCACAATGCGCAGGCCGATGGCGAGGATGATGCCCAGCCGCCGCACATATTTCTGCTGCTCCGGCGCCACGCGCTTGGCTTCGATGGAAATATAAAGCAGGTTGTCGAACCCGAGCACGGTTTCAAGCGCTGTCAGCACCATCAGCGTGAAGAGATTCTCGATCGTGAACAGTTCAACCATCTCTCGCCCCTGCGTGGTGCCTCTATTCAGCAAGCCTCATAGAGATAATTCCCGCCCTTGACGAGCCCCAACTATTGACCGAAACCGAATTTCCAAGATCCCGCTACGAGAGTGCTGATCCCGTGAACCATGCCGAGAGCCCGCCCGTCCACATCGATTTTTTGAACCGGGCCGACATTGCGAGCCTCGGATTGAAGGATGATGAGATCATAGCCGCGGTGGAAACGGGCCTTGCCATGCAGGGCCGCGGCGAAACCGCCATAGAGCCCCGCGTTCATCTCGAACCGCATGCCGGGGTTGAAGGTCATTTCAATGTCCTGCGCGGCTGGATCGGCGGCTACATCGGCCAGGCCGGCGTAAAGGTCGTCGGTGATTTCGTGGGCAACTACAAGGAAGGGCGGCCATCGGAGTATGGCCTCCTAGCCCTGTTCGATCCGCTGAACGGTGCGCCTACCGCCATTATCGATGCAACTGGCCTGACCGATATGCGCACCGGAGCCATCACCGCCATCGGCGCAAAACATCTCGCGCGGAAGGGCTCAAAAATACTGGGCCACATTGGCGCTCGCGGCACCGCCTACTGGAATGTGAGGCTGCTCGACCGGCTCTTCAATTTCGACGAGATCTGCGTTCATTCCAGAAGGCCGGAAAGCCGCGACAGTTTCTCCGACCGCCTGTCAGATGATCTCGGCAAGAAAGTTGTTGCCACACAAGACTGGCAATCCTGCGTCGAAGGTGCCGATATTGTGGTGGAAGCCTCGCGCCTTTCTGTCCCCACGCCCCTGCTGAAAACGGAGTGGATCAAGAAGGGTGCGCTGGTCATTCCCTACGGAACCATGAGCGCCGTCGAGTTGAACCTCACTGACATCATGGACAAGATCGTGGTTGACGACTGGGGCCAGTGCAAGACCGGAAAATTCGGCTCGCTGCGCGCCCATGTGGAAGCGGGCAAGCTCACCGAGAAAACCCTGCATGCCGAACTCGGCCAGATCGTCGCCGGGGTCAAAGCGGGGCGTCAGTGCGACGATGAAACCATTCTCTTCTGGCATCGCGGTCTTTCCCTTTCCGACATCGCCCTTGGCCATGCGATGTTGGAGAAATCGAAAAAGCTCGGCGTGGGCCAACGCTTGAGGTTCTACTAATGCAAATGCTTCATCTTAATGGCAGCCACATCCCACTTCAGCGATTTGTCGAACTCGCCGATGGCCCCCTGTCAATTACCTTGGCCCCAGCAATCCGCGAACGGCTCGTGCGCGCCCGGGAAATCGTTGCCCGTTATGCCGCAAGCGATCAGCCCGTCTATGGACTCAACACCGGTCTCGGCGGCAATCTCCAGCACCGCATCGAAACCAAGGACATTCCCGCCTTCCAGGCCCAATTGCTCCTGGCCCGCAGCGCCGGCGTCGGTCCCAATCTTCCCGAATGGATAAGCCGCGCCGCCTGGCTCTCGCGCATCATCGGCGCCGCCCGCGGCGCCTCGGGCCTGTCGCTCGCCACTTTTGATCTTATGGTCGCCATGGCGGAACGTGGACTCTCCCCCGCCGTTCCAACCTATGGTTCGATTGGAACGAGCGATTTGGTGCTGGCAGCCCAGATGGGCGCTACCCTGATTGGCACGGGCGAGATTTGGGACAATGGAACCTGCCGCCCCGCGGCCGAAGCTCTTCGCGCCCATGGTCTTGCGCCCATCGAGCTGGCTCCGAAAGACGGCCTGGCCCTGGCCAACAATTCCAGCGTCAGCATTGCACTTGCCTCCCATGCCCTTCGCGAGGCCCGCAGCTGCATGGACCTGGCGCAAGCCGTCACCGTGCTTTCGGGCGAAGGCTACGCCATGAATCCCTCGATTTTCGAGGCGCGCATCCACGCGCTGCGCCCTGCAACCGGCCAGGAGCAGGCAGCGGCTTGGTTTCGTGCAGCCCAGGAGGGATCATCATTATATGCAAGGTACGCACCGCGTTCGATCCAGGACGCCTTGAGTTTCCGTGTAGTTGCACCCCTCTTCGGAACCGCCCGCAATGCCCTTGCACTCGCCGAAAAGGAAACCGAAATCGAACTCAACGGCGCGGCGGACAATCCGGCGGTTTTGCTTGACACGAACGAAATGCTCTCAACCCCGAACTTCCACACGCCGGCATTGGCCCTTGCACTCGATACCCTCGCCATCGCCCATGTCCATCTCGCCACCGCCTCCGCTCAACGCGTTCTGAAGCTCATGAATCCGCATCTTTCCGGCCTGCCGAAATACCTCTCGCCCGTGGGCGGCGCATCGGCAGGTCTCTTGCCACTGCAGAAAACCGCAGCATCCCTTCTCGCTGAAATCCGCCTCCATGCCCAGCCCGCAAGCCTCGATGCAATATCCGTTTCTGAAATGGTTGAAGACGTGGCCCCGCAAACGCCGCTGGCCGCCCGCAAGCTTGCCACCCAGATTGACCTGCTCCAGTGGCTCATTGCCATCGAGGCGCTTGTTGCGGCCCAGGCTGTGGACCTCCGCAAGCCCAAAAGCCTTGGCCGCGTCGCAAAAATGCTTCACAGCGCCATCCGCAACCTGGTGCCAACACTCCACGAAGACCGCGCCACCGGCCCGGACGTTGCCGCCGTCCGGCAGGCGATTAGCGCGGTCGAACTGCGCAGTGCACTGGCAAACGGCGGTTTGACGTCGCTCTAGCTTTTGTTGACAACCGGAATGGCGATCCACGCAAACAGCAGCATGCCCAGGAAGAACAGGATTGAGGAAATTGCCGTCACCGGCTCAACCCCCTCATTTCCAGCCAGAACGAAATAGAGCGAAACGACAAGCACAACGATGCTGACAGCGTGGATCCAGAAATGGATTGTGGCCAGCTTGTTTTGCCGGGCCACCGGAAACAGGTGATAGAAGAACCCGAACACCGCCGACATGAGCCAGCCCGCCACCATGATGTGGGCGTGGACCGGCATTTGAACGTGGTTGTGGCTCATCGCCATGCTGAGGCCAAGCATCATTCCTGCAATGGCCATGACAATTCCAAGTATAAAGAAATTCCGTGCAACACCCTGCATAATCAATCCCCTGAGATTAAACCGCCCCCGCGGCGCAATTCCTAGCAGATTCGAATCATTCCAAAAAGCCTCAGCCCTGCTTTTCGAACGCATCCCGGATGATTTTCTGCAGTTCCTCGCGCCGATACGGCTTCATGATGATGAATCCCTGCCGGAAGCGCGGCTCGTCCTGGTGCACCATGGCGCCCTTGGGATAGCCGGAAGTGTGGACAATCTTGAGGTCAGGCCGCATGCCGCTGGCCGCCTGGGCAAGGTCGAAACCGTTCATCCCGCCCGGCATCACGATATCCGAGAACATGAGGTCGATCTCGGGATCCTCCTGAAGTTTTGACAGGGCCTGGAAGCCGTCTTCCGCTTCCACCACGTCATAGCCAAAATCCATGAGGAACCCGCAAGCCACGGCGCGCACTGCTTCCTGGTCTTCAACCACAAGTATCTTCTGCGGCCGTGCGGCTTTCTCCGGAACCTCGGTCTCCGCTGAAGCTGCGGGAGGCAGAGCCTCGATCGCAATGGACCGGCTGCTGGCAGCCGTCTCGGCCGAAATTTCACCGGCGGAAATTTTCCGCGGCAAATACATTTTCACGGAAGTGCCGTGCCCGACTTCACTATAAATGCTGATATGGCCACCCGATTGCTTGATGAAGCCATAGACCATGGAAAGGCCAAGCCCCGTGCCCTTGCCATTTTCCTTGGTGGTAAAGAAGGGGTGGAAAACCTTTTCAAGCAGGTCCGGCGGCATGCCCGTGCCCGTATCCGAAACCGCCACCATGACGTGATGCCCGGGAACAACTTCCGGATGCTTTTCCGCATACTCCTGATCGAGATAGACCAACTGGGTTTCTATCGTCAGCAGCCCGCCATTGGGCATGGCGTCCCTGGCATTGATCGCCAGATTCAAAATGGATGATTCAAACTGCGATGGATCAATCAGCACCTTGGGAGCACCGGCTGCTACATCGACCTTGAGTTCAACATTCTCGCCGAGGGTGCGCGAGATCAGGGCTTCCATGCCGGTGACCAAGTCATTGATCTTCACTTCGCGGGGTTCAAGGTCCTGCTTGCGGGCAAAAGCCAGCAACTGGCGGGTCAGGTCCGAGCCCTTGCGCGCCGCATCGAGCGCTTCATTGGCGCGCTTGACCGCCTTCTCGTCGCCGCCCAGCTTGCCTTCGAGCAATTGCAGATTGCCCATGATGATGGTGAGCAGGTTGTTGAAGTCATGGGCAAGGCCGCCGGTCAGTTGCCCGATGGCTTCCATTTTCTGCGCCTGGTGCAGGCGCTGGGTGGTCAGCTTGCGCGCCGAGACATCGACGATCTGAACCACGAGTTGCTCAATTTCGGCTTTCTCGCTTTTGACCATGGAGACGCTGGTTGAGCCGTGCACAACGCCGCCCGAACCCGTCGTGTAGCGCAATTCCTGCTTCAGCGACGGAACTTCCCCCGACAAGAGCTGGCGCATGCCGTTCAGGAACTGGCCGCGGTCATCGCGGTGCAGGGTCTCGTCAAATGTCAGGGTGGACTTGTCGATATCCTCTCGGCCAAGGAAAATCCCAAAGGCGGCATTGGACAGTTCAATCTGGCCGGTTGGCGAAACCAGCGCCATGCCATGGGCTGCGGCGGCAAAGGCGCCGCGAAAGCGCTGGTCGCTGCGCACCGAGGCAATTTCTGCGATCTTCTGGTCGGTCACATCCTGCATCAGGCAAATCGAGCGTTCGATACGGCCCTTGTCGCCCCGATAGGCATTCATCGATAGCCTGACGGTTGCCAGCGTGCCATCCTTGCGGTGGACAAACATTTCTTCGCCGCGGCACAGGCCGGTCTGCAGGTATTTTGGATAAATCGTGGTGATGAGGTGGGAGCGCGATTGCGGCGTCAGAAGCTCATTGAAGGATTTTCCTATCACATCGGAAGGCAGGTAACCCAAGGTCTTGCACCATTGCCGGTTGACCGAGTTCAACCGGCCTGAGCCATCCATGGCATGCATCATGAAGGGGAAATTGAACAGGAGCTGCTCGTAAACCCCGCCGTTTTGATCCGGGAAAAATGGCGCAAGGGCATCTGCCTGAACCTCTTCCCGTTCAATTTTCCAGCTTGAAGCCTTGGGACCGAGTTCTTCCCAACCTGAAAACGCGGGCTCTTGGGCGGCGGATTTGACAGCAACGTTCATTGGAAAAGATACTCTCTGGAAACCTTTCCAACCCTATCAAATTTGCGGTTAACAGGGCCTTTCCGAAACTCTTTCATTTCCCCACGGCGCCGAAACCCGCCGACAACAGTTGAACTATGGTAAATGAAACGTTACCGCCACCTATGCTGGCGAAGGACGCCCGATGGCCTCAGCCGTGATCTCGGCCTTGAGCAGGCCGTTGTCATCCATCGCATCAGGCAAAAAATACTTCTTTGTATCAACACTTATTTTCGGCGAAACGGCGCCAACCCCCAGCGCCTTGCTTTCCGCCTGGTCACGGGCCGCTGTCTGCGCAAAGGCCAGCGCCTCCGCCCCCGAACCAAAGATGCGCGTGCCCTGCCCGCCATGAACACGGAAAGCCCCGTTGCCATCACCTTCCACCACGACTGTGACCTTCAACGCGACAAGGCCCGCGGCTGCCCCTATCGCATTGGCAACCTCGCACCACTCGACAAACACAACTTCGCAATCCAGCCGCCTGGCAACCTCCCCGTAGTAAACCCGGGCCGGCCCGCCAACCGCCACAATGGGAATGGTGGGCGAAATCTTGATCGCCGCCAGGCCTTTCACCGGCACGCCCGAGACAACACTCTCAATCAGGGCATTGTTCTCAACCGGCATGCCAAGCGCCGAATTCAGGATGGCCTTCGCCGACAGGCGAACCGTCTCGCTCCACACCTCACGGCAAAACGCCTCAACGCGCTCCGGCGTCCCCAGCCTCATGTCCCGGAACCGCACCACAAGCTGGGCCGCCAAAAGGGCTGCAGGCTTTGACCAGTTCGCCTGCAGGCCAAGCACATGGGCCGCATCCGATGGCGTGAACCCGCAGAGCTGCACCAGCCCCTTCTTGCGCAAGGAGGACAGGGCCCGCTGCGCGCCTGAAGACACGGCAACTTTTCGCAGCGGTCTCGGCCGGTCCGTGATCAAGGCCAGAAATTCAATCTCACGCGCCGTCAATCCGCTGTGGTCGACAGGCCCGGACTTGCCAAATGGCAACACCACAAAGCGCCCCTGCTGCGAGCCGCCTTCCGTATCCGCAAGGTCGCCCTCAAGCATTGCGATGACTTCCGGATAGCGCGCGCCAATGAGCGATATTGGCACAATCCGCTGCGGCCCGATCTGCATCGAGCCATCCATCGCCAGGTGAACCTCGCTATCGCCGCCAAGGCCGATGGTCGTCACATCGATGGCTTTCACCATGGTGCGCCAGCCGCCGACTTCGGCGCCCTCCTCCGCCACCTGCGGCTTGCCATCCTGGAGAATGCCGATGTCAGTTGTCGTGCCGCCAATGTCGGACATGATGAAGTCATCAAGCCCCGACAGCCATTTAGCCCCAACCAGACTCGCCGCCGGCCCCGATAACACCGTTTCAATTGGCTTGAGCGCCACGTTTTCTGCCCGCGCCAATGAGCCATCACCCTTCACCACCATCAGCGGGCAGGAAATATGAAGCTCCGCCATGGCAAGCCGCACTGCTTCAATCAGCAGCGAAATCCGCGAAATCAGCCGGGCATTCAGAACAGCCGTCAGCGCCCGGCGCGGCGCATCCAGCGAGGAGGTAAGCTCCGTCGAAAGCGTCACCGGCTTGCCCGTCACCCGCATGATGATGTCGCGCGCCGCCCATTCATGTTCCGGATTCCGCACCGCAAAAGCCGAGGCAACCGCGAATGCCGAAACCTCGCCTTTCAGCAATTCCGCTTCGCGCTCCACTGCCGCCGCATCCAGGGAGCTTGCAGCATCCCCATTGTGGTCATGGCCCCCTGCAATCATTCGCAGCGGCAAGTTTGGAAAGGCCCTGGCGATGCCGGTTCGCTCCGCCATGGCCCCGTCAAAGCCAATGAGGAACACCGCCACCGGACTGCCATGTCCTTCTACCACCGCATTGGTGGCCAATGTTGTTGATACCGAAACCAGCCCGATGGCCGAAGACTTTGCGCCGGAAGGCAAGGTCTGCATCACCGTTGTCAGCGCCTCTTTCACCCCGATGGAAAGATCGCCCTTCGTCGTCAGCGCCTTGGCCCGGCCGAGAATTTTTTGCGTGTCATGGGCCACGACAACGGCATCCGTGTAGGTGCCGCCCGTGTCAATGCCGATAAAAAAACTCGCCGCTGGGGTCATTTTTGGCTTTCCGGGTTCAGTTGGCAATGCTTTTACTGAAAGTAACCGGCATGTCCACCGCCAGAAGGTGGGAGAAGGCGGGAATGGCTTATCCGGCTTAGAGCGGTTTCATGGTCTGCCTGATCTCGTCGATGGAGCCGTCAACGGCAGCCTTTTCCGCCAGCAGCCTCACAACCTGGATCTTGGCGGCGATAAATGTCCCGGCAAATTCCGGGTTGCTCACTGATCCCAGAACCTTCACCAGTTTTATCGTATCGGCCAGCGTTTCGTTAAGCCGGGCTTGCGACTGCATAAGTTCGGCAAGGGCCTGCTGCTGGGCCTGACGCTGCGCCGCCATCTGCCTATCGGGCGCATTGACCTGGTCCTGCAGGGCCTTGAGCTTGGCGTCCCGGGCCATCCGTTCATGCTCAAATCTTTGCGGGACCATGGCACCCAGCTTGAAGGAAACGCTGACCTTGCCGCCAAATGAATCTTCCCGGACATCGAAGCCATCACGAAGGCCAAGGTCATTCCACCCGGCGCTGATGGAAACATCCACCGCATCAGCCGTCCGGATCTTCCTGTTGATGGCATCCAATTCCGCCTCTGCCTGCATGAGATCCTCGCCAAAACGGCCCGCTTCCGGGGCTTTGACAGCAAGCTGTGGCGGACGGGCGGCTTGCAGCTTCGCCACATTGCCCTCAAGATTGATTTCGTCGATAAGCACTGAAAGGGAAGCTGCCTTTTCCGCCGTGATGTTTCCGCGCCGGAGCTCGTATTTTATCTGCTCACGCAGTTCTGCAAGCTCATCCTTGCGCACCAGGATGCTGATCGACTTTGCCCGGTAGCCTGCGGCGGTCAGGCCCACGGGCGCGGCAAGCTCCCGCTTCTGCAAACCCTCCTGGGCAAGATGGCTGCGGCATTTCACCTGCGCTGCCTCCTCGATCAGTCTCGCCTTGGCAAAGCTGGAAACGCTCACCCCCAGGCTCACCCCCAGTTTTCCGCTGTCATCCACACTGCCGTTGAGCGAAGGCGACCGCAGGATTGTGGCTTCCGCGGCGGAATCTTCTTTCAGGTATTGGCACCAGGCCGAGTCTGAAGAGTCATCAGTTTCGCTGTAAGTGGCGGGCCTGATTTCGACACCGGCCTGCGCCGTTTCGTCCATGGTGACAAGGCGCAAGGAGGCTGGGCTCTCATGGCTTGTAAACAGGCCGCCTCCGCCGGTGCAGCCCGCCATGCCGAACACACCCGCCAAAATCAAGGTCGCCCGGTTAAAATTTCCAAGCTTGGGGAGTGCCGAAATAAAAAATGCACCAATGGCAAGGCGCTTGCCAAAGACAAGCACCGCCAAAAACGCCACAAGCATCGCAACGACCGCGAGAAACAACATACGCAAACACAACCCACACGGCACAAATCCCCGTTGCGCCGAAGCCGCACTCTAGGAAGGAATAATTTCTTTGGCGTTAATGCAGATTTCCCTGCCCTGCCAGCGTCAGTTCAGTCCGGGGCCGTCAAGCACCGCAACCGTGCTGCGATAAGCCGTTTCGAGATGGTCACGCATTGCCCGTGCTGCCGTTTCCGGATCGCCGCTCTTCAGTGCCGTGATAATGACACGATGCTTCTCAAGCGTTGTTTCGGCCTCGCCTTCGCGCGGCAGCATCATGTGGCGGCAGCGGTCAAGCTGCGCCTTTGAAATCTCGATCGCCCGCCACAGCCGCGGCAAATTGCTGATGTCGGCGATGTAACGGTGGAAATCATCGTCGCGCTCAATCGCTTCCACGAATTTTTTGCGTTCCAGGGCCCGGGCATGGAGCAGGAGAATGTCATCGAGGCGGTCCGCATGCGATTGGGTCATGCGCGTTGCGGCCTGCGCCGCACTTTCCGATTCCAGCGCGCGGCGGATCAGAAAGGCCTCGGCGATCTCATCCCTGGCAATGCGCGCCGCCCGCGTCCCCGATTGCGCCACCACCTCGACCAGGTTTTCATCGCTCAGTTTCTTCACCGCTTCGCGCACCGGCGTGCGTGAAACATTGAGCTGGGCCGCAATCGCCTTCTCGTCAATCACCTCGCCCGGCTTGATGGCTCCGGTCAAAATCATCCGGCGCACCAGCGGATAAATCTGGTCGCGCATGGGCCGCGAACGGTCGAGCCGTGACCTTGAAAGGCTTATAACCATTGGGTCATACTAATATAACAGTTGTAGACAGCAAGCCCAATTTTTGTCTAAGATGATTCAAACTAAAAAAGTCTATGGGAGAGTGCATGGCCGGCCCGAACAATTTTCCAAAACTGCACAATGCGATGTGGCCGGGTCTCGTCGGCCGTGGAAGCCCAGATATTCCTGCGATCGGCCTCGACACCATGATCGATCTGACAGTCAAGGCCGAGGTTGATGGGGTGAAATTCGACGGCATCGACATCTTCCACGCGGCCCCGCACACCAACATCGACTTCACCGACGACGAAGTGAAAAAGCTCGCCGCCAAGGCTCAGAAACACAATCTCGCCATCGGCTCGATCGTGGCACCCGTGTGGCCGCCTGTGGGCGGCGGCTCAGCCATGGGATCGGCATCGGACCGCAAAAAATTTATCAACAATGTCGAGAAGTCCTGCAAGCTCGGCAAGCGCCTGCGTGACCTAGGCGTGCGCCCTTACGGCGTCATCCGTATCGATTCGGCCACCAGCACCGCCGAATGGGCCAAGGACCCCGTTGCCAACACCAAGAAGATTGGCAAGACCTTTCGCGAGGCCTGCTCGGTCGCCTCCGATTACGGCGAACGCCTCGCCTGCGAGGGCGAAATCTGCTGGGGCGGCATGAATTCTTGGAAGGACATGCTGAACACCTTCGAGGAAACCGGCCGCCCGCAGACCATCGGTTTCCAGGCCGACATGGCGCATACGCTTCTCTATACGATGGGTTACAACGCGCCCAAATCACGCCTGCTTCCCGCCAAATATGACTGGAAGGACAAGGGCGTCCTCGACGAGGCGCTGAAGAAGATGACCGATGCGCTCCGGCCCTGGACCATCGATCTCCACATCGCCCAGAACGACGGAACCGTGAAGGGCCTCGGCTATCACGACAAGACCGGCCACCACTGCGAGGTGGACGACAAGAAAGGCAAGCTCAACATCACCAAGCACGCGGGCTATTGGCTGCGCGACAATGACGGCGGACTGGTGAAGGCCTTCCATCACGTGTGCTGGGACGGCTGCATGTTCCCGCCCGATGTGATGGCAAACCCCAAGACATGGACCAACATTCTCGCCGCCATGATCAAGGTGCGCGACAAGCATGGCTGGCAGGCTTGAGATGACGAAAAAACCACTTAACGTCGGCATGGTCGGCTACGGCTTCATGGGCCGGACTCATTCCAACGCGTTTTCCCAGGTGGGCCATTTTTTCGATGTGCCTTACCGCCCCGTGCTGAAAGCCATCTGCGCCCGCGATGGCGCCAAGGCCAAGGCCTTCGCCGAACAATGGGGTTATGAATCAACCGAAACCGATTGGCGCAAACTGGTTGAGCGCAAGGATATCGACCTCATCGACATTGCCAGCCCCAATGACACCCATCTTGAAATCGCCATTGCCGCCGCAAAAGCTGGCAAGATGGTGATGTGCGAAAAACCCCTGGGCCGTTCGGCCAAAGAATCGCGGGAGATGGTGGACGCCGTCGAAAAGGCCAAGGTGCCAAACATGGTCTGGTACAATTACCGCCGTGTGCCGGCCGTCACCCTTGCCAAGCAGTTGATCGACGAAGGCAAGCTCGGCAGGATTTTTCACTACCGTGCCAAGTTCCTCCAGGACTGGACCATTTCCAAGGACCTGCCCCAAGGCGGCCAGGGCCTGTGGCGTCTCGATGTCGGCGTGGCCGGAAGCGGCGTGACCGGTGATCTTCTCGCCCATTGCATCGACACGGCCCTGTGGCTCAACGGCGGCATTACCAAAGTCTCCGGCATGACCGAGACTTTCATCAAGGAACGCCATCATAATATCACCGGCAAGACGGAAGCTGTCGGCATTGATGACGCCAGCCTGTTTCTGGCCCGCTTCGCCAATGGCTCGCTGGCAAGTTTCGAGGCCACCCGCTACGCCCGTGGCCACAAGGCCCTCTACACCTTCGAAATCAACGGCGAGAACGCCTCAATTGCCTGGGACCTGCACGACCTCCACCGCCTGCAGTATTTTGATCATGCCGATGAAGGCCGCACCCGCGGCTGGCGCTCGCTTCACATTACCGATGGTGACCATCCCTACATGGACAAATGGTGGGTGCCGGGCCTGCAGATTGGCTATGAGCACACCTTCATTCACCAGGTCGCCGATTTTCTGGGCGCCGTTGGCGGCGGAAAGGTTGCGGCTCCAACCTTCCGTGATGCTCTTGCAACCGACCTCGTGACCGACGCGGTCCTCAAGTCAGCCAAAACCGGCCAGTGGGAAAGCCCAAATGGCTAATTATTATGCAGAAATGCAGAGACTCCAGACTGACCTGAAATAATTGATTTGGATTGATGATAGGCGACTTGCAAATAAAGAGAGACAAGCTAGTCTCTGCCAAAAAATAGCCCGGACGGGCAGACAGGGAATGGGAATGGCTGAAGGCGTGAAGCCCGCGGTGCGGTTGTCGGGGATATCAAAATCCTACGGCAAGGTGCGGGCTCTGGAAAATCTCTCTTTCGACGTGGCGGCGGGGCGGTTCTTTGTCCTGTTCGGACCCAGTTCCGTCGGCAAGACCACGACGCTGCGCACCATTGCCGGCCTGGTAAAGCCCGATTCCGGACGCCTTGAAATCGACGGCAAGGATTTTACCAACGAGCCCATCACCGGCCGCGGCGTGTCGATGGTGTTCCAGTCATTCGCCCTTTATCCGCATCTCACCGTCTTCGAGAACCTCGCCTATCCCCTGCGCGAGGAGAAAGTCGCTTCGGCTGAAATCACCAGGCGCGTGAACGAAACCGCGGCGATGCTGAAACTTTCCCATCGCCTTGAGCGCAAGCCCAACACGCTGTCGGGCGGTGAACAGCAGCGCGTCGCCCTCGGCCGCTCGCTGGTCCGCCAGCCCAAAATCTTGCTGCTCGATGAACCCCTGACAAATCTTGACGCCAAGCTGCGCCATGACATGCGCGCCGAACTGAAGCGCCTGCACCGGCAATTCGGCATGACCATTGTCTATGCAACGCCCGATGAGCTTGAAGCCCTCTCCATGGGCGAGGAAATTGCCGTGATGCGCGATGGCGCGGTCGTCCAGCATGGAACCCCGGAGGAGCTCTATGAGCGCCCCGTCAACACCTACGTGGCGGGCAAGATTGGTTCGCCCCACATGAACATGCTGCAGGCGAAGGTCGGCAAGGATACGAAAACCTTTGAAACCCCGCTTGGTAAAATGAGTCCAAAAGTGCCGCGCAATTCGGCGGCGGCGGGCGAAGCGGCCATCATCGGCATCCGCCCCAGCGACATCAGATTGGCGGCCAAGGGCGAAAAAGCCATCGCCTCGAAAATCCACCTGCTGGAGCCCCTCGGCGACATTACGATTGTGTCCGTGGAAACCGGCAAGGAAGTGCTGCGAATGGTGCTTCCCGAAGCCAAGGCTACCTCGATGAAAGTTGGCGATCCAGCCAGCATATATTTTGATGCAAACGATATTCACATCTTCCGCGCCGCAAGTGGACAGGCAATGACCTGACGCCGAAGGACAGAAGCAAACCGGTTAACAATGGGAGAAAACCTAAGATGACGATAATGACGAAGATACAAGGGGTCGCCACGGCGTTTAGCTTTGCCGCCCTTATGTCGGTTGGAGGCGCATCGCTTGCCTCCGCCGAGGACGTGACGCTGACCATGGCCGTGCCTGATTGGCCACCGACGCGCATCATGAAGAAGTTCTTCGACGAGCAATACAAGCCGAAGAGCGGCAACACAGTGAAGCTTGAAGTTGACTTCATTCCATGGCCGGATTTCTACACCCGCGTCAACGCATCGCTCACCTCGGGCGAGCAGAAGTACAACTTCATCGTTTCCGACTCGCAGTGGCTCGGTGCATTTGTAGAAGGCGGCTATTTCCGCAAGATCAATGATCTTCTGGATGCCGATCCGGATTTCATGGCGACCTTCAAGACTATCCATCCGAATCCGCTGAACGCCTATTCCACCTACCCCCACAAGACGGAAAACTACTATGGCTTCCCGCAGTTCCCTGACGTTCTGGTGAATTATGCCCGCCAGGACATCATTTGCCACGACGAAGAGCAGAAGAACTTCCAGGCCAAGTACAACAAGAAGCTTCCCTGCACGGGCGAAGAGCTTGATGCCATGACCTGGGATGACTTCAGGAATGTCGGCGAATTCTTCCAGAGGAAGAAAGGCGACATGCTTGCGGGCGCCCCGGCCGACGACGATTTCTACGGCATCGCCTTCCAGGCCGGCAAGGGCTATGACTTCTCGTCCATGCAGATCAACGGCTTCATCTGGCAGATGGGCGGCGATACATGGGATGAAACCAAGGCGCCAAAAGGCCAGGCTGAAGGTGTTGTGAACTCTCCTGCCGCTGTTGCGGCGCTGACCAAGTACCTGGACCTGATCCAGTTCATGCCGCCGGTCGCCAAGACAGGCACCATGGACATCTTCGTGTCGGACCAGTTGTTCCGCGAAGGCAAGGTGGCCATGAACATCGATTGGATCGGACTGGGCGAAGCTTCGCTTGCCGCTGACTCAAAGGTCAAGGACAAGCTGGTTTTCGGACAGATGCCGGGCACCATGGGCGCCGACGGCAAAATGATCCGCTGGTCCAACATCGGTGGCCAGCCCTTCGTGCTGACCACATGGACGACGGAATCCCAGACCAAGGAAGCTGTCGACTTCGTGAAATGGTGGCTGTCCAACGACATCCAGCACCAGTTCGCGCAGGGCGGTGGCCAGTCTGCCGTGAAGGCCGTGTATGAGGATCCCAAATACGTGACCTACCGTCCCTGGAACCGCGCCTGGGCTTCGCAGCTCGACTGGCAGAAGGACGTCTGGCATGTGCCGCAGTTCTTTGAACTGCTCACCCAGCAGCAGGACCAGTTCGACCTTGCCATCACCGGCAAGCAGGACGCCAAAACCACGCTCGACAGCATCGCCAAGTTCCAGCAGGACAAGCTGAAGGAAGTTGGCCTGATCGAGTAGTTCGCTTGTTGGGGCGCAGGGTTTTTCTGCGCCCCAATCTTTTCACCTTGAAACCAGAGTATCATGACAACCACCGCGCAATTCTTGCCTGCTCCGCCGCTTCTCTCGCCGGTGGCTCATAACTGGAAACTGGCCCTTCTTGCGGGCCTTGTTGTTTCAGCCATTGCCATTGCCCTGTTTCCCGCGAAACTTTCCCTTGGGATAGTTGGTGCCATGGCGGCTCTCATAGCCGCGGCATTTACTGTAAACGCCTATCGCCGCAGATACTATGGTGGCCTCTTGGTGGCGCCAGCGATCGCCGTTCTTTTCGTCATGAATATTTTTCCCTTGCTCTGGTCGCTCGGGCTTTCATTCTTCGCCTATCAATCCAACAACCAATCCATCCGGTTTGTGGGCCTCAACAACTACATCAAGGTGCTCACCAACGACATCGCGGCTCCCGCCAACTGGGACGCGCTGATCAACACCGGCATGTTCGTGGTTTTCACCGTGGCATTGCAGATGATCACAGGCTTTCTTTTGGCCATGCTTTTTGCAAAGCAGTTCCCGTTGCGGAAGTATTTGCTCATCCTCGTGCTGACACCAATGATGCTCTCTGTCGTCGCGTCAGGCGTTTTCTTCTCCTACTATTATGACCCAACCTTTGGCATCCTGAGCTATGTCATGGGTGAGATCACCGGCAATCAGTTTATCCTGATGGACAACAAGGTGGGTGCCGTTGCCGGCATCGTTTTCACAGATGCCTGGATGTGGGCGCCCTTTGTGATGCTGCTGGTGCTTGCAGGCCTCGTCTCGGTGCCGAAATACCTCTATGAAGCCGCCGCCATCGACCGCGTCTCGAAGTCGCGGCAGTTCTGGACCATCACATTTCCTTACATTCGTGGCCTGCTAATGCTGGCGCTCCTCTTCCGCACTATTGAGGCTTTCAAGCTCTATGACCTCGTCTACATCCTCATTCGTGGCGGCCAGGATACAAAGACCATTGCCTATCTCATCACCGAAATCGCCAACGAGCAGAACAAGACCAGTGAGGGAGCAGCTCTCTCCTACGTCATCCTCTTCATGGTGATTGTACTGACCAACCTCTATCTCTATTTGGCCAACCGTCGGAATCAAGGCGCATAATCATGGCAACGCTTGCAGAAAAATTCGGCCTTAGGAAAGCTTCCGGCGTCGGCGAAGCGGGCTGGGGGCACACCCTCATTGTCGCCCTCGTCTCCTTGATCTACTTCCTGCCCGTGCTGATGATTATCTTCACGGCCTTTAAGCCCTCCGCGCAGGCTCTCTCGGTGCCGCCAACACTTTCACCGACATCGCTCTTTGGGTTGATCCCGGACCAGTTTGTATTCACCCCGACACTCGAGAATTTTGGCCAGGTCTTTAACCGCGTGATGGTCAGCGGAAGCGCCGCCGAGCCCACGGGCTTCGACCTCTTCTTCTTCAACTCCTTCTTCATCTCCTCGGTGTCGGTGCTGCTGGCCCTGGTGATCGGCACCCTCGCCTCCTACGGCTTTTCGCGATATCCCCTGAAGGGCAATGACACCTACCTCTTCATCATCCTGACCACGCGCATGTTGCCGGCAATCGTCGTCATCATCCCGATTATCCTGATGTTCCGCACCGTGGGCCTCTCCGGCTCCTACCTCGGCATCATCATGCTCTACACCGCCTTCAACCTCGCCTTCACCATCTGGATGATGAAGAGCTTCTTTGACGAGTTGTCATACGATGTCGAGGATGCGGCGCGGATCGACGGATCATCTGAAATCAAGGTTTTCATGAAAATCTGCCTGCCGCAGGTCGTGGCAGGGCTTGCCGCCACCTTCGTGTTCGGACTCATCCTCACCTGGAATGAGTTTCTCTTTGCTCTCCTGCTCTCCGGCGTTGATACGCGCACCGTGCCCGTTGCCATGAACCAGGCCGTATCGTCGGGTGGGCGCGGCACCGACTGGACGCTTCTGGCTTCCATTGAAACCCTCTTTCTCATCCCAGTTTTCCTGGTCACGTTCTTCCTGCAGGATCACCTGCTGCGTGGCGTCACGTTCGGAACGGTAAAGCGCTGACATGTCAACCATTGAAGTCAAGAAGATCACCAAGAAATACGGCGAGTTTCTTGCCGTCAAGGATGCTTCCCTGTCGGTCAAGGCCGGCGAGGTCGTCTGCCTCCTCGGCCCGTCGGGCTGCGGCAAGACAACCACGCTGCGCATGATCGCAGGCCTGGAGCGCGCCACCGAAGGCGATGTGATCATTGCCGGCAAGCGCATGAACGACCTGCCGCCGGAAAAGCGCGACATCGCCATGGTCTTTCAGTTTTACGCGCTCTATCCGGCGCTGAATGTCGGCCAGAACATCGCCATGCCCCTGCACTTCGAAAAGCTCTCCAGGGAAGAAACCGACAAGCGCGTCAACAAGGTGGCCAAGATCCTCCATCTCACCGAAGTGCTTGACCGCATGCCGGGCCAGGTTTCGGAAGGTGAAAAACAGCGCATCGCCGTCGCCCGCGCCATCGTGCGCGATCCCAACTGTTTCCTCTTCGACGAACCCCTGTCGCGCCTCGATGTGGAACTGCGCCATTCCATGCGCGGCCAGATCAAGGAGGTTCTGTCCAATCTCTCGAAGGCAACTGTCATCGTCACCCACGACCAGCTTGAGGCGCTCACCATGGCGGACCGCATCGCCATCATGCGCGACGGCATGATCGAGCAGGTGGGAACTCCCCATGAAGTTTTCGCCAAGCCCGCCAACGTCTTTGTCGCGAGCTTTATTGGCACGCCGCAGATGAACCTGATGGAGGCTGACCTCAAATCCTTCGAAAAGGGCATGGCCTCCGTTTCACTTGCCGGCAGCGCCGTTGAAATGTCCGCCGACCCCGCCGTGTCGACCCTGAGGCCCTCCAAGGTCATGATCGGCATCAGGCCCCGCGCCTTCACGGCGGAAAGCAGCGCCAGCAAAAGCACCATCCACGCCCAGGCCGAACTCATCGAGCCTATGGGCGCCGAAACCCTCATTCACGCCCGCACCAAATTGGGCGGCGACATCCGCGTGGTCGTGCCGCGCACCCAGAAGATCAAGATTGGCGAAGTGCTGCACCTGAAGCCGGACCCGAAACAAACCCATTTCTTCGGCGAGAACGGAAGGGCGGTGCGCGCATGAGCAATGAACCCCAAACCGGCATGTCGCCGCGCTGCGCCCTGCGCCTCGAATATTCCATCATTGGGCTGGGGCTTTTCGCACTGGTCCTCATTTTCCAGCCCTTCAGCCTGACCCTGTTCGCCATCGGCAGCGGCCTCGTCGTGCTGGCGGGCCTGGTGAACAATCTGCTGCCGCTGGCCCAGCCCGGTGTCTCGCTGCGTTCCGTCGTGAAAGTGGCGCTGGTTGTCGCCATGATCTTCTGCATCGCATTGCTGGTTTCAATCACTGCCGCTCATCTCTATGGGGTATTCTTCCTGAAGCCGCCCGATCCCAACACCTTAATGGGCAAGGCCGCACTTGCCGCCCTGCCCTTTTACCTGCATCCCTTTGTCTGGTCTTTGGCTGTGGTCGCCGCCGGATTGGCCGCCATCATCACCTACATGAACAAGGCCGCCCGCTGACATGCGTTACGATGTGTCGGTCATCGGCCTTTACATTCTTGATGTATTGGGGCGGCCCGTCACCCGCATCCCGGACCGCGGCAACGTCGAGTTCATCGAGGAAATCCGGCTCACCGTTGCCGGCACCGCCGGCGGCACCGTGGTTGACACCGCCAAGCTTGGCCTGAAAAGCCTCGCCGTCGGCGCGGTGGGCGATGATGAAAAGGCCGACTGGGTTCTGCTCACCCTCAACAAGCACGGCGTCGATACGACAGCCATGCAGCGCCTCAAGGGCGTTCCGACCTCGGCCACGATTTTGAATGTGCGTCCCAATGGCGACAGGCCCGCCCTTCATGTGCGCGGCGCTTCCGATCATTTTGATGTGCCGCCAGCGATGTATGACCAGGTCTTCGACGCCCCCATCATTCATCTCGGCGGAACCGGGCTGCTGAAAAAATTGGATGGCCCGGCCAGCGTCACCCTGCTCAGGGAAGCCAAGAAGCGCGGCCGCACCGTGACCTTCGATCTCATCGCCGCAAGCGCCGAGACCTTTGGCAATGTAGGCCCGCTCCTGCCCTATATCGATTATTTCATGCCGTCGATTGAGGAAGCAAAGGATATGTCGGGCCAGGCCACGGCCCAGGACTGCGCCAAATTCTTCCTCGGCAAGGGGGCCGCCTGCTGCGTGTTCACCCTCGGCGGCGAGGGCGCCTACTACGCTCATAAAGACGGGACACGACTCAAGTCGCCGGCCTATGATATCAAGATCGTGGACACGACCGGCTGCGGCGACGCCTTTGACGCGGGCTTCATCACCAGCCTGCATCACAAGATGGACACCGAAACCGCGCTCCGTTTTGCGCAAGCATCCGCTGGACTCGTTGCCACGGGGTTAGGTTCCGATGCGGGGATCGTTTCGTTCGAGGACACACTGGAAAAAATGAAGAATTGGAAAATCAAGTCATGAGATTTACGGGCAAGCGGGCGGTTGTAACAGGTGGCGCCTCGGGCATTGGCGAGGCCGTGGCCAAACGCTTTGCGGCAGAGGGCGGAAAAGTTGCTGTCTGGGATCTCAACGGTGGCATCAAGGTCGATATTTCGGATTACGCCTCGGTGGAAAAAGCCGTTGCTGAAACCATCAAGCAGATCGGCGGCATCGACATTCTGGTGAACAGCGCCGGCATCACCGGCCCCACCGTTCCCCTCATCGAATTTCCCATCGATGGCTGGAAACAGGTGATCGACATCAACCTGAACGGGACTTTCTATTGCAACCGCGCCGTGGCTCCGCTCATGGTGGCGCAGAACTACGGCCGCATCGTCAACATCGCTTCCATCGCCGGCAAGGAGGGAAACCCCAATGCCTCCGGCTATTCCGCTTCAAAGGCCGGTGTCATCGGCCTGACCAAGTCGCTGGGCAAGGAGTTGGCCAAATACAATATCACCGTGAACGCCGTCACCCCTGCCGCGGTGCGCACCCCCATTTTCGACCAGATGCCGCAAACTCATATTGATTTCATGTTGTCAAAAATTCCCAAGGGCCGCTTCGGCACCGTCGATGAAATGGCAAGCCTCATCTGCTGGCTGGCCAGCGAGGAAAGCTCCTTCTCCACCGGCGCGGTGTTTGATCTCTCCGGTGGCCGTGCCACCTACTAAAGCGCCGTATAGCCGCCGTCGATGAGAATGTCCTGGCCGCAGACAAGGTCAGACGCTGAAGACGCGAGATAAAGAATCATATCGGCCACCTCAACCGGCTTGCCGAAGCGCCCGGCCGGAATCTTGGCCAGCATGGGGCCGGATTTCTCCGGGCTGCCCCAATTCTTCTCGCCCATTGGGGTGAGAATGACAGTCGGGCAAACCGAATTGATCTGGATATTGTGCTTGGCCCATTCAACCGTCATCGCCTTGGTCAGCATGTTGAGCCCGCCCTTCGAAGAGCTGTAGGCTCCGTGATCGTCCACGGCGATAAGGCCGGCCTGGGAAGACACATTGATGATCTTCCCGGCCTTTCGCGCAATCATCTGGGGGGCCAGTTCCCGCGCAATCAGGAAGGGCGCGCGCAGGTTTACCGCCATCGTCGTGTCCCAATCCTCGACAGAGAGTTTGAGCAGCGGCGCAATGTGGGCAACCCCGGCATTATTGACCAGGATATCGATGGCGCCGAATTCCTTCAGCGCCGCCCGCGCCGCGGTCACCGGCCCATCTGCGCTTGCGAGATCGGCTTCGATGGCAAAGCATTTGCGCCCGAGGCTTTTGACCGCCACGGCAACTTCCGCGAGCCCTGCCCTGTCGCGCCCAACCGCCGCGATGTCGGCCCCGGCGTCGGCCAGCACCTTGCAGGTTTCAAAGCCGATGCCTTTTGTGGCGCCTGTGACCAGTGCGGTTTTCCCCGCAAGGCTGAATCTTTTAATCCACTCGGCCATTGTTTCCCTCCCGCTGTCCGCTAATCTTTCCCCGCAAAATCAGGGGCGGTCAATGGCCGCAAGAGAGGGAACCGGCACATGGAAAGAATGGCGCAGATCATCAAGGTGAAGCCGGAAGTCATCCCCGAATACAAGCGCATCCACGCCGCCGTCTGGCCCGAAATCCTCAAGGCCATTTCTGATTCAAATATCAGGAACTACACGATCTTCCTGAAAGAGCCGGAAAACATTCTCTTCGCCTATTGGGAATACCACGGCACCGATTTCAAGGCCGACATGGAGAAGATCAAGAAGGCCCCGCGCATGCAGGAATGGTGGGACATCACCGACCCCATGCAAGTGCCCTACGACACCCGCAAACCCGGCGACTGGTGGGCAGTGATGGAGAATGTTTTTCATACGGACTGACAATCAGTATGCCTAACCTCTCCCTCGCGAATAGCGGGGGAGAGGTGTCTGCGCAGCAGACGGAGAGGGGGTGCTGGCCGTTGAGTCTCCGGCCAACGCCCCCTCTCCGTCACGGGCTTTGCCCGCGCCACCTCTCCCCCAACTGCATTAGGGGCGAGGAAATAGGGACGCGGTGTTATATTAATCCGTATACGGATTATTTATGCTTCAGCTCGTGTCGGGCTCCATTGCCCAGCAGGCAAGTCCATGGCAGTCGGCGAGGATTTCATCGATGGGGTGAATTTGCCTCTTGCGGTGCCCGGGAGGCGGACCAGGCCTGAGCGGCGACTTGAACTTCGGAGCTTTCGCTTTCTCGCGCCTCACCCGCCAGCGGGCGAGACGCTGGGCCTGGCGCGGCAGATCCTCAAGCGCCTGCTTGAGAGCCTGGAGCCTGCGGCTGAGGCGCTCCGCATTGACGAGGCCATCGGTCTCCCGTGCGGAAGCAGCCGTGGGTTCGGGCACTGACCACAGGTCGTCCACCCGGGAATCGTCTCCGAAGAAAAGAATACGTGGCGGATGCTTCGCGTATTTGACGCGGCGCTGGCGCAGTTCCGGGAAATCTTTCCGCGTATCAAAGAGCTGGAAGGATGTTCGGGACGAGCTGCCCTTTCCGATGATCTGCCCCTTGGGCATGGGGCGTGAGGGTGCCACCTTCACCACAAGGCCCCCGGCAGCAATGACAATAAGGCGGCGCACGGCGGACTCTGCGGGCCGCAGCACACGCAGCACGGCACCATGAACTGAGCGCGGAATCCGCGCCACCGTGGCGTCCAGCATGGCGAAAAGTGCGGCAACGATGCCGTTGATCGCTTCGCTTTTGCGTTTGATGGCCAAGTCCCAGTCCATGGTGTTTCCTTACAAAACAAAACAGGAACTTAAATGGCATGATAGGAATATAGTGTCAAGGATTAAATGTCCACTTGTACTTTCCCCTCCCCCTTGCGGGGAGGGAAATAGGTCACTTCTTCCCGAAAAAATTCTTTTCCAGCTCGGCGAAGGCCCGCTGGTAGACATTCTCCTCCGTGCCCGGAATAAGCGTGAGGTCATCCTGGGGACTGGCCACCCAGTCGCCGGTCCACACGCCGAACGTCGTGTTGTCGGCGGTCACCGGCCATAGCCTTGGCCCCGAAACATAATTCAACCAGGGGATTTCGCATTTGGTGATGCGGTAGGAGAATGAGCGCGTGAGATCGCAGAGATGCAGCAGCTCCTCGTTCAGGTGGCCTGTGCCGAAATAGAAGTCCCGCACCCCGGAAACCTTGTCTGGCCGCGCCTTCTTCAGCATGTGCATCTTGGTGATGTCGCCGTGCCAGGCGCCCATCCCGGCGAAATCCCGCATCTTGCCCCACACCTGATCCACAGGCGCCTTGATCACCCGCGAGGTCCACACCTTGTTGGGCGCCCATGCCTTCCAGCGCACGCTGCCTTCCGGTTTTTGGAGCTTCTCGCGCTTGATCTTCTCCCCCAGCGCCTTGAGGCCTCCGGCAAAGACATCTTTGGAAATGAGTTTCACATATTTCCCTTCATCGCCCGGCGCCTCGTCGAACGTGGCCTCCCATTCAATGAAGGTGGCATCGCCATTCGTCACCGGCATGAGCTGCATGGTGGCAATGTAGTTTTTCACCGGAAAGGCGGGCTTCTCGAAATTATAAGCGAAAGTGTAGCGCGCATCATCAAGGGTGAGCAGGCGCTCGCGGATATGGGTGCCGTCCGCCGTATGAAACGAGCGCACACAGCCCACCACGTCAGCATCCAGCCCGCCTTCGATTTTTGAATCGACGATGCCCACCGCCCAGGTGGGCAGCCCGTTGAAATTGCGCGCCACGCTCCAGACCGCTTCGACCGGCGTCTTGATGATCCTGCTCGCATAGGCCCGTGCCATTGGTTTCTCCCTAGAATGAAATGTTCTTGAAGGCTTTTGTCTGCTGGGTGAGCGCTGTTTCCGTGGGCAGGCGCTCCATCGAGCTTGCCCCATAAAAGCCGTGCACGTTCCTGGTGTTCTTCAGGATGTATGCCGCGTCATCCGGCGAGGAAATCGGCCCGCCATGGCAGATCACCATCACGTCTTTCCGTACCCGCTTTGCCGCCTCGGCCCATTCATCGATGATGGCCGGGCAATCCGCCAGCTTCAAGGACGTTTCGGCTCCGATGTTGCCGCCCGTGGTGAGCCCCATATGCGGAACGATCATGTCGGCCCCCGCTTTTGTCATCGCCACCGCCTCATCGGCGGAAAACACGTAAGGCGTGGTCAGCATGTCGCGCTCATGGGCCTTGCGGATCATGTCGACTTCCAGCCCATAGCCCATGCCGGTCTCTTCCAGGTTCTTGCGGAAGATGCCGTCGAACAGCCCGACCGTCGGAAAATTCTGCACCCCCGAAAAGCCCAAAGCTTTGAGATGATCAAGCAGATGATCCATGATGGCAAAAGGGTCCGTGCCGTTCACGCCCGCCAGCACTGGCGTATGCTTCACGACAGGCAAAACTTCTCGCGCCATCTCCTGCACGATGTCATTGGCATTGCCATAGGCCAGCAGCCCCGCCAGCGAACCCCGCCCCGCCATGCGGTAACGCCCCGAATTGTAAATCACGATAAGATCAATCCCGCCCGCCTCCTCGCATTTCGCCGAAAGCCCCGTGCCTGCCCCGCCCCCGATGATCGGCTGCCGCTTGGCAATCATGCTGCGGAATTTCTCCAGCAGAACCTTGCGTTCAATCCTCGCCATCTGTCCTCACACTATTGCTTTGAATTGTTTGACGGCCTCTGCCGCAAAGGCAGGGTCGTTGATATGGGCATCGACTTCCACAAGCCGGCGGTTGCGCGCTGCAACCCAGCCTTCGCGGATGGCCGCAAAGAGCGCCGCATCAGCTTCCGCATCATGGAACGGCTGCCCCGCGGCATCAATGGCGGACACACCCTTCAGCGGCAGCAGGAACCGCACCGGCCCCGTCATGTGGTTGAGCCTCCCCACAATCCACCTGCCAATGGCCCGGTTTTCCGCCGGCGTGGTCCGCATCAGGGTCACCTGCGGATTATGGATATAGAATTTTCGGCCTTCGAAAGTTTTGGGCACCGTATCCCGCGCCCCGAAATTCACCATGTCGACCGCCCCTACCGAGCCCACATAGGGAATTTTCATGCGGATGATCGCGCCGAAGCGGTCCTCCGTACACGGCAAAATACCGCCGAACAGATGATCGGCCACTTCCGTCGTGGTGATGTCGATGACACTTTCCAGAAGCCCCGAGTCCACCAGCTTCTCCATGGACTGGCCGCCCGTTCCCGTGGCGTGGAATACGAAGCATTCAAAGTCTTTTTCTATCCGCGCGCGGATCTGCGTGATGCAGGCCGTCGTCACGCCAAACATGGTGAGCCCCACGCCCGGCTTGTCCGCCTTCTCGCGCTTCACCGGATTGAGCGCCATGCCCGCTGCCGCATGCGCCGCATTGGCAATAACTTTCCGCGAAATGGCGTTGAGCCCCGCCACATCGACAACCGCATACATCATGGCAATGTCCGATGGCCCCACATAGGGCGCAACATTTCCCGAAGCCACCGTGGAAACCATCAGCTTGGGAACGCCCACCGGCAAGGCCCGCATAGCCGTAGTCACGATCACCGTATTGCCTGAGCCGCCAAGCCCGAGCACCGCGCCCACATCCCGCCGGCTCACCATGAAGCGCGACAACGCCTCGGCCATGGCACCTACCGCCGCGCCGCGATCAGACAGCCCCAGCACCGCCGCCTCGCCCTTCGGATGATGCCGCGCAACCTCGTGCGCACTCACATCGGCCTTTGCCCTGCTTGGCGTCGTGGACACATCAACCAGCACAACTTTGGCACCGGCCTTCTCGGCCCGGCGCCTGGCATAGCGCAGCTCCGCCTCCTTGGTGTCCAGCGTGCCGATGATGTAAACCTTGCCCACCCTCAGCTCACTTCGCGCGGGCCCAGCCGGCTTTCATCTGCTTGATGCCGTCGAGATAAACACTTTCCTGCGACGGAAAGAAATCCCGCCAGACGCGCGTTGCCGCCGCCAGCGCCGGCAGCGACCGGCCGAAAGCCTCGATGGTCAGCCAGCCATCATACTTGGCCGCCCGCAGCGCCTTGTAGGTTGCCGCCCACGGCACATGGCCCCTGCCCGGGGTGCCCCGGTCGTTCTCGGAAATATGCACATGGATCATATGCTTCTTGATTGTCTTGATCGCGGCAATTGGATCTTTCTCCTCGATATTGGCATGGAAGGTGTCGTACATGCCCTTGATCGCCGGATGGTCCACCGCGTCGAGATAGTCCGCAAGCTGCTGCATGGTGTTGAGGAAATAGCATTCAAAACGGTTGAGCGCCTCGAGCGCGAAACGGATATCGTGTTTGGCGGCATAGTCGCCCACCTTGCGGTGAAAGGAAATGCCGCGCTTGGTCTCCGCAGCCGTTGCACCATTTCCGGTGAAATAACCGATTTCCGAATGCATCGGGCCCACGATTGTCTTGGCGCCAAGTGCGTGGGTGCAATCAATCACCCATTTGGTGTAGTCCACCGCCGCCGCCCGCGCCGCCTTGTCCGGCGAAAGGGGATTCTTCCCCGAAGGACCGATGACACTCACGATGCTCCGTTCAAGGCCGATCTTGTCAAGCTGCTCACCAAGCCTGGCGAAGTAGTCGGGCGTGCCTTCGAACACCGGTATTTCCACCGTGTCATAGCCGGCCTTCTTGATGCCCTTCAGAATGGCCGTGTGCTCGGCCGTGACATGGCCCGTCCAGAGCAGCAAGTTAAATCCCGTCTTCATCGCAAACCCCTCAAAACAAAGACAATTAAGACAGCCTTTCTGGCAGGCTTTGTCAATTTATGATAGGTGTCTGTCAACCATTTTACGGCATGTGTCCGTGCGCTAGTGTGGGGGCAGCCGCAAACCGGAGATCATCGATCGCTTATGGCATATTTTGAAATCCTTCTCGTTGCCGCCCTGACAATCCTGAATGGCCTTCTTGCAATGTCCGAACTTGCAATTGCGTCCTCGCGCATGCCGAAGCTGCGCGCCCTGGCGGAGCAGCGGGTGGCGGGGGCGAAGCGCGCCATGGTGCTGGCCTCCGATCCGGGCCGCTTCCTCTCCACCGTTCAGATCGGCATCACGCTCATCGGCATTCTGGCAGGCGTTGTCTCGGGCGCTGCCCTGGGTGAACGCACCTCGCTGTGGTTCGCAGGTTTGGGACTTTCGGAAACCGTCTCGGAAACCCTTGGCTATGGCATCGTCATTGGCCTCATCGCCTATGTCTCGCTCATCATCGGTGAGCTTGTGCCCAAGCAGATTGCCCTGCGCAATCCCGAGAGGATTGCCTGCCTCGTGGCTCCCGCCATGACGCTGCTGGCCAAGGTCGCAGCGCCCATCGTGTGGTTCCTGAACCGGTCGGGAAAACTCGTGCTGCTGGCGCTCGGCAAGGGCGGCGCCCGCGAAGACACGGTGACCGACGCCGAAATCCATTCGCTGATTGCTGAGGCCGAGTCGGCTGGCGTGATCGAGCCGGAGGAACGGACGATGATCGCGGGTGTGATGAAGCTGGGCGACCGCCCGGCAAAATCCGTGATGATCCCGAGCGCCGATGTCCAGATGCTCGACGTCGCCGCCTCGCCCGCCGACGTCGGCCAACTGATCGCAAAGACCGGGCATTCCCGTTTTGTCGTCTACAAGGACTCGCCCGAGAACATTGTTGGCGTCCTGCAAGTCAAGGACATGGCCGCCGCTGCCGTTCGGAGAAAAATCAAAACCATCCGGTCCCTGGTGAAAAAGGCGCCTGCTATCCCGGAATCATTCGACGCCCTGGACATCGTGAACATCCTCAAGGAATCCGAGGTTCACTTCGGGCTCGTCTATGACGAGTATGGCCACTTCCAGGGGATCGTCACAACCGCTGACATATTGGAAGCCATAGTCGGCACGTTCCGGGAGGAGCGGCGGGAAACAGAACCGGAGTTTGTCGAGCGCGCCGACGGGTCATGGCTCATTGCGGGCTGGGCGCCCATCGAATCCCTGCAGGAAAAGCTCAGGCTGCACTTCGAGTCCAAAAGCGACTTCCACACTGTGGCCGGCTATGTCCTCAACAGCCTGGGGCATCTTCCCAAAGTGGGCGAAATCTTTGAGGACAGGGGATACAGTTTTGAAGTCGTCGATCTTGATGGCAAGAGGATCGACAAGGTGCTGGCCACACGCCTCGCACCCTCCACCCATCGGGCGAGCCGCTGAATGAGGTTTCAATTCCCCTGAATGGAAATCCCGTTGTCGTCGATCTTGATCTCGACGCCTTTGGCCTTCTGCCTGTCCTCATAAACCAGATAGCCCAAAACCACGACGGCCACGCCGAAAACCGCTGTGATGGCGTAGAGCAGATTGCGGTTCATCGTTTCAACCGCGCCTGACCAGGCGAAGAACAAACAGCAGTATGCAGGCGCCGATGGTGGCGTGGATGATCGCCGCGAGGATGCCGCTCCCGATCGAGATTCCGAGCCGTGGCAAAATGAAACTGGCAATCGCCGCGCCGACAATACCCACAATGATATCGCCAAGCAGGCCGAAGCTGCCGTTCTTCATGATCTGGCCGGCCAGCCAGCCAGCGATTGCGCCAATCAACAGAAAGATGAGAATTCCGACCAGATCCATTTTTGCCTCCCGCAAAGGTGAATGCCGCAGCAAGACTGCAGCCCTGATTGCATGGTCTGATTCGAACGCCTTCGCAAGTTTTCCTGTTTCGAAAACTACGCCGGAACCGCCTGCGCCAAAGGCGGATCCACCGCCTCGCTATCCTTTTCCAGCTTCGCGGACGTGGCGGGTAGAAGCGATGCGGCATTTGCCGGGCTGAGAAGTTCGGCATGGTCTCCCGATCCGGCCCAGGTAACGCTCAGCACGCGCGCTTCTTTAACCAGCGGGGTCAATCGCCGGAGCACGTAGTTGTGTTTTGCATCGCTTGGCGCCGTCAAATAGCACAGGCAAACAAATCCGACCTTGGCCATGTCGATTTGCGGAAACTTGCCGGGTGCGATGGCGTCTTCCGCGAGCATTTCATGACGAATGTTTTTTGTTTTCAAAAGCGCCGAGAATGCCAGCGTCGCCGCAAAATTAAGCGGGCCGTGGGCAGCGACAAGAAGAACGGGTGCGGCGGTTTCCTCACCCTTGTCCTCCGGCCAGACTTCATCAAGCATCGCTGAAAAGGAATGAGCCACAATAGTTTGCCGCTCAACGGAGAGCACACCGCGGAGATGATCATGATTGGCAAGCATCAGCCCGGGAACTGCGACCTCGTCAAGGAAGTCATCGAGCCGTTCGTCCTTGAGATAAGCATCCGCCTGTTCGGCAGCTTCAAGGGGATCGGAGGCAAGCAGGCGCTGGTAAAACGCGTGTTCAGGCGTGAGTACCGGCTCGCTTCCGAGAAGAACGTCAAAAAAATTCAGCGACTCGATATTGCGTCCGATCACCAAGAGGCCAATGGTGAGAGGCGTTGCAAGAATGAGGCCGATGGGGCCCCAGAGTGCCGCCCAGAACGCCGCCGAAGCAACGATGGCAAAAGTCGAAATTCCTGTCATCTTGCCAAAGAACAGGGGCTCCAGTACCTGCCCAACGATGATTTCAACGGCGAAGATGATCGCAATTGTCATAAGCGCCAGGCTCCACCCCTCGCCGATGGCGGCTGCGATAATGACCGGAAACACGGCTGAGAGAAGTGTTCCCACATAGGGCACGAAGCGCATGACCGCCGTCAGCACGCCCCATAAAATGGCCCCCGGTATGCCGATGAAGGCAAGGGCCACGCCGATGAACGCCCCGGTCAGGCCATTGATGAGAATTTGCGTGGTAAAAAGCTGGCTCAGCCGCTGCCCGGCGTCATCCAAGGCCGTGGTGGTCCGGTGGATATCGCCGGTGCCAGCGAGCCGGATGAGCCGGTTCCGCAAGTCTTCCCGGTTGAAAAGAATGAGCACCACCATGAGCAGGACGATGCCAAACTGGGTCATGGGATGAATCAGGATCGCGACTGCCGTGATCACCGGATCGAGTGGGCCAAAATTGGTTTCGCGGATTTCCACGGGAATGGGCTTGTTCGAGTTCATTGTGAGGGATTGCTGCGGTTGCTGCAATTCAACCTGCAAATCCTTCAGCACGTTGGCGGCCTTCTCGATGGTGCCGCCGCCCGACGTGGCAAATTTCAGGCTGCGCGCCTTTTCGCGCAAGTTGCTCTCATATTGCGGAAGGTCCCCGGCCAGACGGGTCAAGTTCGTGGCGAGAACGGCTGTCATGGCGAACAGGATGGCAAATGCGATGCAAACAACGCTGATGATGGCTGCCGGCTTCGGAATATGGATCATCTGCAACAGCTTCACACAGGGCGCCAGAAGCAGTGACAGCAGGATTGCCAGAACAATGGGGATCAGTATTGGCTGGCCATAATAAAGGATTGCACACACAGCCAGGAAAATGACCAGGCCGTTCGCCAAATCCTGGCTTCCCGGTGTCCGCAAAATGCTCTCCCTGAATACTTTAGCGGGCAGTGGCCGCATTTCACGTTTTCCTTGCTTGGCATAGCCGCCGCTGCTTCCCGACCATGGGGGTGGCTGTGTCGATGCTAAACGGATGACGGGGCGGTTTGTTCCGTGCAGACTTGTTCGATCGGTAGAGAAATTCTGCGTGGTGGGCGAGCCAGCCTTCTCAGATAGCCATGTTTTAAATCCCCCATTTCCAAGCCGCAGGAAAACTCGGCGTTGAAATCATTTGAGAAAATTATGTTAACCCGCCTTCCGAATCCATCACGAGGCAAGCGAGGCGCTCAAGAAACTGTTTTGGAAATGGCAAGCATGGGCGCTAAAACAGCCCGGTAGGCAGCCTGGTATGGAGCGGATGAATGACGGCGCGGGGTGTGGGTCTCCTCAAGGACGGGAGAGGCAAGACCATCTCAATCAAAACAGCCGAGGCAAATGCCGGCAGTGCGGGTGAAAAACTGCTCGCCGGCGCGGTCGCAGTGGACTGCCAGGCGACTGAACCGAACAATGGTTCGCTCAAAAGCGCCGTCTGATTATCGTCCTGATATCGACGGCTTGAGAGCTGTCGCCGTACTCTCCGTCGTGGCATACCACGGCTTCCCGAAGCAGTTCGATGGCGGTTTTATTGGTGTCGATATCTTCTTCGTCATTTCCGGCTACCTGATCACCAGGATTATCCTGAAGGACATCGGGCGTGACAGGTTTTCAATCCTCGCCTTCTACAGCCGGCGCATTCGCCGCATTTTCCCTGCGCTCCTGGTTGTCATTGCGTTCTGCCTCGCGGTGGGCTGGCTGATTTTGTTTCCGAACGAGTTCAGGCAACTGGGCCGGCATGTTCTGAGCGGCTCGATTTTCACCTCCAACTTCCTGTCACTCAATGAGGTCGGCTACTTCACTGACGCGGCGGAGCGAAAGCCGCTGATTCATCTTTGGTCACTTGCCATTGAAGAGCAGTTCTACATCTTTTGGCCGATGCTGATCTTTCTGCTGTTCAAGATGAGCTTCAGTTTCATGAGAGCAACTGCCGTGATGCTCGGCATCTCGCTGACATTTTGTGCAGTTGCCACGGCGTATGATCCGGATTTCGCGTTTTATTTTCCCTTCTCGCGATTCTGGGAATTGCTGGTTGGCGCCGTGCTGGCGCATGCAGGGTTCACGCAGCGGCTTGAGCACATTTTTCCAGCACAGGGACATATGAGCGTGGCATCATACCTCGGCCTGGGCCTTGTCATTCTCGGCCTGGTGCTGATCGATCATGACATTCGGTTCCCAGGCCTTTGGCCGCTCCTTCCCACCTTGGGCGCCGCCCTAATCATAATCGCCGGGCCAGAGGCCCACTTCAATCGTGCAGTCCTCTCAACCCGCATCGCAGTAGGCGTGGGGTTGATCAGCTACCCGCTCTACCTCTGGCACTGGCCATTACTGTCATTTGCCCGGATCGCTGAGGGCAGCTTTCGGGAAATCCCGGCTGAGAAAAGACTGCTGCTTATCATCGTGGCGCTCATCCTGTCCTGGCTGACGTTCATTCTGGTGGAAAAGCCAATCCGGTCGGGTGTCTCGCAAAAGGCAAAAGCCATCTTTCTTTCGTTTGCCATGGCTGCGGCCGGGGCAATTGGCACAATCGTTTTCTGGACTAATGGGGTTCCATCGAGGTTTGAGATAATGCCCCGGAGCGCCGACATTCTGTTTATGGAGTATCCTCACCCGCTCCGTAACGCGAACTGCAGCGAGATGCTTCCCGAGTTCTCAGGGAAGTGGAGCTGCCTGTTGTCGAAGCGCAGGGAACCCGAAGTGATGTTGATTGGCGATTCACATGCCCATCAATACTACCGCAGCCTGGCCTCTGCACTTGATGACAAATCCGTCCTGAATGTCAGCGATCCCAGTTGCCTGCCTTTTGTCACCGCCGCATTGCAGACCGCAAAATGCAAGCGGGAAACCGCTCAAATTCTGGGCTTTATCGCTTCGCATCCATCCATAGAGACGGTTTACCTCACGGGTTATTTCAGCTTCCTCAAGAGCGGAAAGTTCAAATATGGCAACATCGAAGGCCGGCGCGTTGCTGATGATCTAATCGAATCGGAAGCGCTGTCGTTCCGCGAAATGGGGGCGAGAGTCATCACCTCAATCATCGCAACGGGAAAGCGGGTTGTTGTCATCGGCGATATTCCCGACATGATTTTCAGGCCAAACTCATGTGTCAGAACCTCAAGCGATCTGGTGAACCGAATTCGCATAGGGCCGGAGCGCACAGCTCAAGATTGCACCATTGACCAAGGCGAGTTCAACAGCAGAATCAGGCCTTTCGATCACGCGTTGCAGCGTCTGATATTGCAGTTCCCCCAGGTGGCGTTCTTTGACCCGCGGCCCTCTGTCTGCGATCAAGGAAAATGCTGGGCGATGCGTAATGGCAGACCATTATACTGGAACAGCGATCACCTCACCGTTGAAGGTGCCGATCTTGTTATCGCGGAATTGCTGCGGCAAACGCGTGTCGATTAAAAAAGCGAAAAGCCCGTCACATCGAAGGGCGACAGGCCCGCCGCTTTTGCTGCCAATTTAAAGAATCAAATTCAGCCAGCGGTGAGATTGCCAGCCGAGCTCTTTCCTGTCTTCTTATCCGTCTCGATTTCAAAGGAAATCTTTTGGCCTTCCGTGAGGGAGCGCAGGCCTGCGCGCTCAACAGCAGAAATATGAACAAACACGTCCTTGCTTCCGTCGTCCGGTTGAATAAAGCCGAAGCCCTTTTGATCGTTAAACCACTTTACAGTACCTTTAGCCATCGAATTGTCCTTCAGTTGGTTGCTACGAGACCTCCATGAAAAGCAAAAGCAGTGCATAAGCGATCCGGCGATTAAATGAGCACTGAATTGCCAGCGAGTCTATCGGATACACAAAATCCCCGCGGCCTTTCAGCAGCGGGTCCGCGTGGTTTTCTTAGGGTTACTGAAGACGCTGGCGCCCGGCGCTTCACCCCTGCGGGCGCGGGATTTTTTGACTAAGCCTGAGGTGAAAATCCCAATCGATCATACAAGTAGCATTCGGTCCTGCGATGCTCAGTCGGTTCAGGTCACTGTTTGAATCGAAAGTCAAAATATGCAACAAATTCAAAATTCTAGGAGCCACTAGAACCAAAAACGATAACAAAACTCTGGGGTTCCTAATAACTCCTCAAGTACCGCTGTCGGCTGCGCTCCCCTTACTTGCCGCCGGACTTGGTGCGTTGGGTTTCACGGGCTGGCGCCGGAAGCCCGGAAGCGGAGAGCTGTCTGAGGCCAGCCAACGATCAACTCCCATACCGGCATTGAGGCAATCGCCATAAGTGCGATTGATGAGGGATTTCATCTTGACCCGCCATGGTGTGGCCTTGTCGGTGGCCTCACGCTTCAGTGCCGTCTCCAAACTGCGGGTCGGGCCGGGGATCAATTTCTCTATCTGGAAGCTGGTTAAGCAATTCGTCGATTTCTTCAAGGGAAGCTGGATCCAGATTGCGGGGTAAATCCGTGGCTTCATCCGCCAGCCAGTAAGTCGCTTTTTCCGGCTGGGTGGGGTCATTATTGACCCAGGATTTAGAAACATTCCTTTGTGTTTAGCCTTTATTTCTAGTTCTCTTTTGTCGGTTTTCTTCATTGCGCGTTACCAAAATACCAAAAGAGCGCTGTAAAGGCGATTATCACTCCGCCCAGGCTGAACAACAGAACGTAGCGAACATTATGACCTGTGACGCCGGCGCGGGCATCAGTTGTGGTTTCGACAACGGGCTTATCTGGGTGTTGCGGCATTCAAGGCTCCTGCAGTGAAAGGCCCCGGTGCTTAGGGGACGGTGAAGCACCGGGGCTGATACGCTTGGACTAGGAAGGGTGGCGGGGGAGATATCCAAGCTGCGTTGCTCGTTTAAACTCAGGCTGCGAGAGAATGTTCCCGTGCCGCGACGCCGGGTAGCAGACTACGCTCACGGGCTGGTTGGAACTGGCTTTGGGCCAGCGCCGCCCAATCCTCGGCCAGTTGATTCCATAATTGCCGATTAGCTGGCAAGGCAACGAGGCTGGACTTGAATTGGCAATACTCCACCTGGGTCCAATATTCTGAAAAACGGTTCTTGTTCATGATGCACCTCACCGGGATTCTATAAATAACTGCGTATTGGTTGGGAAGTTCCCTTTGAAGCGTCCTGCTCTCTAAAATAAGTGTCCGGGACGGAGCGGCTTGAGTTTGCGCTCCAAGTCCTCAGCCATCAGGGTCCACTTCTCGGCGGAATCACCAAACGAAAGCGGCGTTGCCCCAGATGTGCCCCCTTGATTCAAGATAAAAGGATTTTCTGCTAAGTGATTGAAAGACGTGGTGGGCCCGCCAGGATTTGAACCCGGAACCAGACGGTTATGAGCCGTCAGCTCTAACCATTGAGCTACAGGCCCCCACGCCGACGCAGTGGCTACAGCAATTCGCGCGTCTGTGCTATAGGTCAGATGATGGTAACCCAGAATCTCACCCCCCAGACCGCCGTAGACCAGCTCATCGAGCTCCATGCCAAGGCCACCGCCAGCCTGAAATCCTGCCTCGAGCGCTATTTTGCCACCCGCCAGCCCCCCACCGCCGATGAGCGCAGCAGTTTTTGCTACCCCCAATTGCGTGTGACCTACGAGTCCCAGGGGGTGCAGCCGTCCATCTCGCGCGCCTTCGCCAAATTCCAGGGCCCAGGCACCTACGTCACCACCATAACCCAGCCTGCCCACTTCCGCCGCTATCTGGTGGACCAGCTCTCCTATCTGGTGAAGGACTACGCCGCCACCATCCAGGTGGGCGTTTCCCTCCAGGAAATCCCCTACCCCTACGTCCTCGACAAGGGCGATGACCTGGGCGGCGAAAACACCAAGGCCGTTGAGCTGGCGCTGCATTTTCCCGTCCCCCGCCTTGATCTGGTGGGCGACGAAATCGCCGATGGCCATTGGGACCACATGCCGGCCCACCCCCTGCCGCTGGCCATGTTCGATGCGGTCCGGGTGGATTATTCCCTGAAGCGCATCCAGCATTATACCGGCACCCATTGGCGCGACATGCAGTCCTGGATATTGCTCACCAACTATCACCGCTATGTCGACCAGTTCATTGTCTGGGGGGTGGAACAACTGGCCGTAGATGGCCCCTATGAATCCCTGCATCTCCCCGGCGGCGGCGCCATCGTGCGCGGCATGGATTCGGCGGCCATCGCAAAGATCATCGAGGGCTCCCTCTGGCACCGCTACCAGATGCCGGGCTACCACCTCAAGAAACGGGACGGCATGGGCGGCGGTGTCACCCTAGTCAACATTGGCGTGGGCCCGCCCAACGCGAAAACCATGACCGATCATTTGGCCGTGCTCCGCCCCCATTGCTGGCTGATGATCGGCCATTGCGGGGGCTTGCGCCAATCCCAGCGCATCGGCGATTATGTGCTGGCCCACGGCTATCTCCGCCAGGACGGCATTCTGGACGACGTCGTGCCTCCCGAAATTCCCATCCCGGCGCTCGCCGAAGTGCAAGTCGCCCTGCAACAGGCAGCAGCCGCCGTTACTGGCGAAAGCGGTGAAGCCTTGAAGGCCCGGCTGCGCACCGGAACGG
>JBBQNU010000012.1:0-34739 GCA_038330285.1 Hyphomicrobiales bacterium
CCGCCATTTCGCGGAGCGCATGCTGAGCCTGGGCCACCGCCATGCCGTAACCCGGCACGATGATCACCGAGCCGGCGTTCTTCAGGATGAAGGCCGCGTCATCGGCCGAGCCCTGCTTCACCGGCCGCGTTTCCTTGACGCCATCGGCGGGACCCGCCGACACGCCGCCAAAGACCCCAAGGCTGAACGAAATTAAGGAGCGGTTCAAGCCCATGCACAAGATGTAGGAAAGAATGGCGCCCGATGAGCCCACCAGCGCACCGGTGATGATCAGCGCCGTGTTGGCCAGCGTGAAGCCGATGCCCGCCGCCGCCCAGCCCGAATAGGAATTGAGCATCGACACGACAACCGGCATGTCCGCCCCGCCGATGGGAATGATCAGCAGGAAGCCCAGCGCAAAGCTGATGAACACGATCAGCCAGAAATCAATGGGGCTCTGCGTGAGGAAGAATCCGAAGGTGAAGAACAGCAGCGCCAAGCCAAGTGCCACATTGATGTAATGCCGGAACGGCAGCATGATGGGCGCACCTGACATGCGGCCATCAAGCTTCAGGAAGGCAATGATGGACCCGGTGAAGGTGACAGCGCCGATGGCCGCACCCAGTGCCATTTCAATCCGGCTCTGTGCATGAATCTCGCCGCCGCTGGCAATACCGAAAGCGTCGGGCGCATAGAAAGCAGCTGCTGCCACAAACACGGCAGCAAGTCCGACAAGCGAATGAAACGCCGCCACAAGCTGCGGCATGGCCGTCATGGCGATGCGCCTGGCGGCAAACGCGCCAATGCCACCCCCAATGGCGATGCCGCCAATGATCAGCGCCCACACCAATAGATTGGTCGGCGCAGCGATGGCCAGCGTGGTGAGAACGGCAATGGTCATGCCGATCATGCCATAGGTATTTCCGGCCCGCGCCGATTCAGGATTGGAAAGCCCGCGCAGCGCCATGATGAACAGCGCGCCGGCAACGAGATAGAGAAGGGCAGCGAAACTGGCTGACATCTATTTGCCCTTCTTCTTGTACATGGCCAGCATGCGGCTGGTGACGAGGAAGCCGCCGAAAATATTCACGCTCGCCAGTATCAGGGCGAGAAAGCCGAAGATCATGGCAATGGTGGATCCCGAGGCAATGGCCCCTGCCCCAACGGCGAGCAACGCGCCAACAACGATGACGGAAGAGATCGCGTTGGTCACCGACATCAATGGCGTGTGCAGCGCGGGTGTCACATTCCACACGACATAGTAGCCGACGAAGACTGCCAGCACGAAAATGCCGAGGAGCGAAACGAAGGGATCAACAGTCTGGACAATCTGTTCCATGGGATCAGGCCTTATACATCGGGTGAACCAGCGCGCCATCCCTGGCAATCAGCGTGCCCTTGATGATCTCATCTTCATAATCGATCTTGAGGCCGCCATCGGGCTGGATCATCAGGTCCAGGAAATTGGCAAGATTTTTGGCAAACAGCGGCGAGGCATTGCCCGCCAGCTTGCCGGCCAGGTTCACCGTGCCGATAATCGAAACGCCCTTGTGCTCGACAATCTGGTCAGGCTTCGACAGAGGGCAATTGCCGCCGCGCTCAACCGCGAGATCAACAATCACCGAGCCGGACTTCATGCTCTCAACCATTTCCTTGGTCACAAGCACCGGCGCAGGCCGCCCGGGAATGAGCGCCGTGGTGATCACAATGTCCTGGCCCTTGATATGCTCGGCCACAAGGGCAGCCTGCTTGGCCTTGTCTTCCGCCGAAAGTTCCTTGGCATAGCCGCCAGCGGTTGCTGCATCGGCCACATCGGCAAAAACGAATTTCGCGCCGAGGCTCTTCACCTGTTCTTCCGTGGCCTTGCGCACATCGGTTGCCGAGACAATGGCGCCCAGACGCCGCGCCGTGGCAATGGCCTGAAGGCCTGCAACGCCCACGCCCATGATAAACACCTTGGCCGGCGGAACCGTGCCCGCCGCCGTCATCATCATCGGAAAGGCCCGGCCATAGGTCGCCGCTGCATCAATCACCGCCTTGTAGCCCGCGAGATTGGATTGCGATGACAGGATATCCATCGACTGGGCCCGCGAGATGCGCGGCATCAGTTCCATGGCAAAAAATGACTGGCCAGATTTGGCCAATGCCTCAAGACCCTTGCGGTCGCCATAGGGGTCAAGGCCCGCAGCCACAACTGCACCCTTTTTCAGGTTCTTGAGAAGGGCATCGGAAGGCCGGCGCACCGCCAGAATCACATCGGCGTCCTGGAGCCCCGCATCCGTCTTGATGATGCTGGCCCCGGCGGCCACAAAAGCCTCATCGGAAATATGCGCCCCTGCGCCCGCCCCTGCCTGCACCCCGACAGTAAGGCCTTTTTTCACATAGGCCTTCACCGTATCCGGGCTTGCCGAAACGCGGCGCTCTCCGGGACTCGTTTCAGAAAGAACCGCGAGCTTCATTGTTCGTGCGGCCTACGAGACGTTGACGGCAGTGATCAGCCCGAACACCACCAGCAACCCGGCGGACAAGTACCACTTTCCGCCCGTGCGCGCGTCAATCAGCACCGCGATGATCCCCACGATCAAGCCCGCAAACCCGGTAAAAACATTCAGCGTATGGGCAAAGCGGAAGGAGACCAGGGACACCAGCACAAAGCCGCAAATAATGGAAAGTGCGATCGAGCCCTTGATGAAGGCATCATAGGTGCTGCGGTGCTCTTCCATGCCGTTCGCATGATTGCCCGAAGAATGCTCTGCCATTTTTGAAGTCCCCTCAAACGTCATGAATCTCTGCAAGATGTGTAGCCAAGGCGCGAACGCCCCGCAAGCGCCCCAAACAAACGCGGCGATGAGTCACGCAAGATGGCCAAATTGTAATGACAGGGAGCCTTGCAATTGCCATGCTGCAGCGCAACATCACGTCAGTAACCCGCAAGAAACGCAAAACTCCTTGAAATGACATCGGAAACCGAAACGCGAATTCTGGTCCTGCAAGGCGGCGGGGCCTTGGGCGCCTATCAGGCAGGGGCCTATGAGGCGCTCGCCAGCGCGGGCGAGGAACCCGAATGGGTGGCTGGCATTTCCATAGGCGCCATCAACGCCGCCCTCATTGCCGGAAACAGGCCTGAAGACCGGGTGAAACAGCTCCGCCGCTTCTGGGAAAAAGTATCTTCCGGCTTGCAAGGCTCATCCTTCCTGCCGGGGCATCACGGGCGCACCCTGTTCAACGAAACCAGCAGTTGGATAGCCAGCCTCTTTGGCGTGCCGGGCTTTTTTACCCCGCGCTTTCCACCGCCGATTTTTGCTTTGCCCGCAACCGAAGCCGCCTTGAGTTTTTATGACACGGCTCCGCTGCGCGCCACGCTCACCGAACTTATCGATTTTGACCGGCTCAACACCGATGGCATCCGCGTCAGCGTCGGCGCGGTCAATGTGGAATCCGGTAACTTCCGCTACTTCGATACGCTCAAGGACACACTCAATGTCGACCACATCATGGCCAGCGGCGCATTGCCGCCGGGCTTTCCACCCATTGTCATCGAAGGCCAATCCTATTGGGATGGCGGCCTTGTCTCCAACACGCCCCTGCAATATGTGATTGATGAAACCCACGGCGCAAAATCCCTGTGCATCTTCCAGGTGGACCTGTTCCCGGCCCGTGGCGTGATTCCAAAAACAATCCTGGAGGCAGCCGAACGCGAAAAGGAAATCCGTTTTTCCAGCCGTACAAGGTTCAACACCACAGCCGCACAGGAGCTCCAGCGCCTCAACAAGGCAGCCCAGCGCCTTGTCGCCAAGCTGCCGGAGTCATTGCGCGACGATCCCGACGCGAAAATCCTGATGTCAAACGGCTGTCACGCCATTACCGTGATGCACCTTATCAACCGGCCCACCGAAATCGACAGCCAATCCAAGGATTACGAATTCTCAAGGCTCAGCGTCGAGGAACACTGGGAAGCGGGCCGCAAGGATGTTGAACAGTCCCTCGCCCATCCCGACTGGCGCAACCGCAAGCCCCCGCAACACGGCATGAAGACCTTCGATCTGACAAAATATAAGGAGCACGCGTCATGAAACTCACCAACAAGATTGCCATCGTCACCGGCGCTGCCAGCGGAATCGGCAAAGCTATCGCCGAACGCTTTGTCACCGAAGGCGCCAATGTCGCCATTGCCGATCTCAACCTGGATGCCGCCAGTGCAACGGCAAAGGAGTTAAGCACCAAAGGCCCGGGCAAGGCCATGGGCGTAAAGATGGACGTAACCGACGAGGCCGCCGTGAATGCAGGCGTGGCCTCTGTAGTTGCGGCATGGGGCGGCGTTGATATCCTGGTTTCAAATGCCGGCATTCAGATCGTCCACAAGCTTGAGGAATATCCCTTTGCCGACTGGAAAAAAATGCTCGCCATCCATCTTGATGGCGCGTTTCTCACTTCCAAGGCCTGCCTGCCCCACATGTATGCCAAGGGCAGCGGCTCCATCATCTTCATGGGCTCGGTGCATTCCAAGGAAGCATCACCCCTCAAGTCGGCCTATGTCACCGCCAAGCACGGCCTCATCGGCCTGTCGAAAGTGATCGCCAAGGAAGGAGCCGAACACGGCGTGCGCTCCAACGTCATCTGTCCCGGCTTTGTCAAAACACCTCTCGTTGAAAAACAAATTCCCGAACAGGCGAAAACCCTCGGCATCTCGGAGGACGAAGTGGTGAAGCGCATCATGCTCGGCGGCACCGTCGATCATGAATTCACCACCGTTGAAGACGTGGCCGAAGTGGCCTTCCTCTTCGCCGCCTTCCCTACCAACGCGCTCACCGGCCAATCCCTTGTCGTCAGCCATGGCTGGTTTATGGAGTGAGGTTAAGTCAGGCGCTGGCGGCAAGGGCGGCTAAATTGTTAAAGAGGTGCGCTTTATCCAGAACAGGAATGCCCGCTATCTCAAACATTCCCTCCCACGCTTGAACGCCTCCCAGCGATTGATAGAATGATTCGGCCTGCGCGTTAGCGGCGATGAACATGACAACGAGCGAGTGCCCGCCTTTTGCGAGCCAGAATTTGGCCGCCTCCGCCATGAACCGGCGGCCGATGCCCTTCCTGTAGTAATCACGGTGGATATAAATGGCATAGATTTCACCATCGCCATAGGAGGCAGCCTCCTTCCGCGATGGCCCGCAAGAGACAAATCCGGCAATCTGATCGTGGACGGAGCCGACCAATGTAAAGACCTCTGGATCAGCAACCGTCAGCCGCCAACTCGCGGCGCGCTGTTCGACAGAAAGATCTCTCAGGAATTCTGCCGGCAACAATCCTTCATAGGCTTGCTGCCAGCACAAAACATGCAATCGCGATAGTTCGTCGACGTCATGGAGTGTTGGCGTCCGGTAATGAAGCATCACACGCCCTCCATTGTCTCCAGCCCCATTCTCATCACGACCGCGCTTGACGCGGTCAAATGTGATCAGACAGATTCTGACCGGCTGATAAAATGCGCACGATTACGATCATCCCGTCCTCAATATCAAAAACCACCATGTGAGCGCCGACCGTATGAATCCGCACGGGCCGTTCGAGTTCCGTCCGCAGCCGCGCCATTTCCGGATTGAGGCCAATCAGTTCGATTGCATTTCTGAGCTGTGCAACACATTTGCTCGATTGCGCAGGTCCAAAATTTTCGTTGCCATGGAAGATTATGCCGGCAAGATCATTGTGGGCTTCAGTTGAATATCTGATCCTCATGCAGTCTTTTTGCGCGAAGGTTTGGCCTTGGCGGCAGCCGCCGCCGATTGGAAAAATTCATCCACGGTGCTCTCGTGAAAGCTGCTGGCATAGCCCTTCTCGATTTCCGTCTCGAGCCATGCTTTGGAATTCCCCTTCTCCAGTTCCTTTCGAATGAGATCGCGCACATAGTCGCTGGCATTGCTGTAGCGTCCTTCAGCAACGCGAGATTCGACATACGCCTTCAAAGCGTCTGGCAGTGAGATGTTCATTGTAGCCAAAGCGGGTACTCCATTTAACCCGCAGTTTAATTCATTGGCAAACTTTGTCAATTTTTGCCATTAACTCTCCATCGTCTCCAGCTCATCAATCATGCCGGATATCACTGACAGCCCCTTCTGCCAAAATTCAGGATTGGTGGCGTCTAAGCCGAAGGGTTTCAGAAGCTCCGAATGGTGCTTGGTGCCGCCTGCCTTCAGCATGGTGAAATACTTTTCCTGGAAGCCGCCTGCGCTTTCCTGGTAGCGCGCGTAAAGCGAGTTCACCAGGCAATCGCCAAAGGCATAGGCATAGACATAGAACGGCGAGTGGATGAAATGCGGGATGTAGGCCCAGAAGGTTTCATAGCCGGGGCCAATGCCGATTGAATCGCCGAGACTTTCCGCCTGAATCTCCAGCCAGATATCATTGATTTTATCAGGCGTTAGCTCACCTTCCTTGCGTGCCGTGTGAACCTTGCGTTCAAAGGTGTAGAAGGCGATTTGGCGCACCACCGTGTTGATCATGTCCTCAACCTTGGAGGCCAGCAGAATTTTGCGCTTCTTCTTGTCCGTGGTCTGGCGCAGCAGCGCCTGGAAGGTGAGCATTTCGCCGAACACGCTGGCCGTCTCGGCGAGCGTCAAAGGCGTCGACGCCATCAAGGCCCCCTGCTTGGCCGCCAGCACCTGATGCACGCCGTGCCCCAGCTCATGGGCCAGCGTCATCACGTCTCGCGTCTTGCCCATATAGTTGAGAAGCACATAGGGGTGCGCCGAGGGAACCGTTGGATGGGCAAAAGCCCCCGGTGATTTGCCGGGGCGCACCGGCGCATCAATCCACTTCTTGTCGAAGAAGGTCTTGGCGATGGCCGCCATCTCCGGCGAAAATTCACCATAGGCCGAGAGCACCATTTTCTCCGCCTCCGCCCAGGGCACTTCGCGCGTGTCTTCGGCCGGTAGCGGTGCATTGCGGTCCCAATGCATCAGTTTGTCCTTGCCCAGCCACTTGGCCTTCATCTTGTAATAGCGGTGCGACAGCTTCGGGTATGCGGCGCGCACGGCGGCCACCAGCGCGTCCACCACTTCCGGCTCCACCCGGTTTGAAAGATGGCGCGCTTCGGCAATATCCTTGAACCCCCGCCAGCGGTCGGAAATGTCCTTGTCCTTGGCCAGGGTGTTGGTGATCAAGGTAAAGAGGCGCAAATTCTCCTTGAAGGTCTTGGCCAGCGCCATGGCCCCCGCCTTGCGCTTGGTCTCGTCCGGGCTTTGCAAGAGATTAAGCGTGGGTTCAATCGCGAGCAACTGGCCGTCCGCCTCAAAGCGCAGATCCGCCATGGTTTCATCAAACAGGCGGTTGAAGGCGCTATAGCTTGTCTGGGACTTCTCGAGAAACAGCTCCTCAAGCTTGTCGTCAAGCTGATAGGGCTTCTCCTTGCGCAGATTTTCAATCCACGGGCGGTAATGGTTGAGCGCTGGAACCTGCATGGCCTTTTCAAGGGCTGCATCATCAATCCGGTTGAGCTCAAGTTCAAAGAACAGGAGCAGGGTTGAAATTTCCGTGAGCTTGGAACTCACGTCGCCATAAAACTTGCCCCGTGCCGCATCTGTTGTATCCCCCACATAATACAACTGGGAATAGGAGCCGGTGCGGCCCAGCAGATCGGAGATAGCCTCATAGTCTTTAAGCGCACCGGCTAAGTCAGCGCCCGAAAGCTGTGCCAGCTTTCCCTTATATTTTTCGGCGAATGCCTTGGCCTCCGCCTCGCCCTTCTGCATGTCGGCCTTGAAGGCCGCCGCATCGGGCGCAGTGTAAAGGTCAGCGAGGTTCCATTCAGGCAAATTACCGAGGGCAGCGGAAGCGGTCATGTCCATTCCTTGTTAATAATTTGTTTCCCATATGGCTCATGCCCGCAACTTCGGCAACTGCCTGAATTTGTCCCCAAATAGTCTACCTCATTAACAGGGCCTTTACCCTTCACTGCGAGAGTAAGTGATAACAGGGAAAGCAAAGCACACACGCATTGGGGGATGCTTGTTGCTGGCCGTATCTGAATTTGGCCCTTTGACGATGAGTTGATTACACAGCATGACTTCACGCATACTGATTGTTGAAGACGACCCTGCCCAACGCCGCATTCTGGAAGAGCTTGTCAAACGGTTCGGATTTAATTCAGTTGCAGCGGACGGCGGCATCAAGGGCCTGGAAGTCTTGAATGGCCCGAATGGCGGCAGCATTGAGCTGGTGATCCTCGATCTCATGATGCCTGGCATGGATGGCCTGGAGTTCATCGAAAAAATGCAGGGCATTCGCGGCGACCTGCCCGTTATCGTGCAAACCGCGCAAGGCTCCATCGAAACCGTGATCAAGGCCATGCGCGCCGGCGCCGATGACTTCGTGGTCAAACCCGTCTCGCCCGAGCGCCTGAAAATTTCCATTCAGAATTTGCTAAAGGTCAACGCGCTCACCGAAGAAGTAAAGCGCCTGAACAAAAAAGTTGGCGGCTCCTTGAGTTTCAGCGACCTCATCGCGTCATCGCCTGCCATGGCCAATGTCTTGCGGCTCGGCCGCCGCGGCGCCCAATCCAACATTCCCATCCTGATTGAAGGGGAATCGGGCGTCGGCAAGGAAATGATAGCCCGCGCCATCCAGGGCGAAAGCGAACGCGCCGGACGCCCCTTCGTGGCGGTCAACTGCGGCGCGATCCCTGAAAATCTCGTTGAATCCATTCTCTTTGGCCACGAAAAGGGCTCCTTCACCGGCGCCACCAGCAGGCATAGCGGAAAATTTCAGGAAGCTGATGGCGGCACACTGTTCCTCGACGAAGTGGCGGAACTGCCGCTCGACATGCAGGTGAAGTTGTTGCGCGCCATTCAGGAAGGTGAGATTGACCCGGTGGGCTCGCGGAAATCCGTTAAGGTGAACATCCGCCTGATCTCGGCCACCAACCGCAACATGATTGAAATGGTGAAAGCCGGCCAGTTCCGCGAAGACCTGTATTACCGCCTGAACGTCTATCCCATGATGGTGCCGCCGCTGCGCGACCGCAAAGACGACATTCCAGCCCTTGTCGAACATTTCATCACCAGGCTTTCTGCCGAAGAGGGCCGCAAGGTTCGCGGCATTGCGCCAAACGCCCTTCCCATGCTGCAGGCCTATGGCTGGCCGGGCAACGTGCGCCAACTCGAAAACACCATCTTCCGCGCCATCGTGTTGTGCGAGAGCGATGTTCTCGAAATCCAGGACTTTCCCCAGATCGCCTCGCTTGTCGAAGGTTACGAGATCATCGTGCCGCCTGCCCTGCCGTTAGCCAAGAAACCATCGGCATCCACGGGCCCCGCCATGACCGGGGGAAACCAGCATGTCAGCCGTTCCGCCGGTAATCAGGTGAGCGATGGCATGGCGCTGGGAATTCCTGCGGTTACAGACGGTGGCCATATCCGCAAGCTCGAGGAAGTCGAAGCCGACATGATCCGCCTGGCTCTTAACCGTTACCGCGGTCAAATGTCAGAAGTTGCAAGGAAATTAGGCATCGGACGCTCCACGCTCTACCGTAAAATGCGCGATCTGGGTCTCGACGAGGCAACCGGGTAACAGTCAAAACATTTTTCTGGTGGGAACCTGTCACACGGTTGAATAGATGCTATCCGAAGTCTAGTTTATTGCTCTAGAATCATAAAGGTGCGATTTTGATCCACAAGCTTCTGCTGAAGCTGTCTGTTGCTGCGATTGCTGTGTCCTTTGCCAGCCAAAGCGTGCTTGCAGACGCTTCGAAGGATGAAAAACGCAAGGGCTTTTTCGAAAGCCTGTTTGGCTCTCCCAAGAAGAAGAAAACCCGCAAAACCATCATGCCCTGGTGGAAAGAAGACGCCGGGTCCAGCAGTTTATATGGCCGGGATAATTATGGGGATGGAGACTACAGCGACCCCGAACCCATTCCCGGCAAGGGCATGGGAAATCTCCCCTATGTTTCGCCCAAGCTCGTGGCCCTGTCGGACCCTTCATTTTCCAAATTATATGCTCCGGATGTCCAGAGCCAGGCCATTCTGGCCGAGCTCTCGTCTCAGAAGCCGGTAACCCGCGTTGCCAAGGAAGTGCGTCAACCCATTCTTGATCTTTACCGGAATGCGGGTTTCAAGCCTCTTTGGCTGACGGGCAATGCGCCGTCTGATCGGGCACTGACTATTCTGGCCTTTGCATCCAAAGTCTCCGAGGATGGCCTGGAGCCAATGGCCTACCTTCCAAGTGGCTTGAGTTCTTTCAGCAATGTCACCGAACAGGTGGGTATCGATCCCCAGGCGTTGGCACAATTCGACATTGCGATGACGGCCGCCACTCTGAAGCTGGCGCGCGAGATTTCCGGCGGCCAGTTTGAGCCCAATAGTCTCTCCCGCTACAACGACATTACGCCCCAGCGTGTTGATCCTGCTCAAGCTCTCAAGATTTTGGCTTGGACCCCGTTTCCCGAGGCCTATCTCAATGACCTCATGCCAAAGCATCCTAGCTACGGCCCGATGAAGGCCGAGCTGGCAAAATTGCGTGCCAACAACCAAAAACCTCCTTACGAAAAAATTGCCGAGGGCAAACCGGTCAAGGAGGGAAAGTCAGATCCGCGCATTTCGCTAGTGCGTGACCGCATGCAGGACATGGGATTCCTGACAAGCGAAGAAAGTTCCGTCGAACCGGAGTTTTCAGATACGCTGGACGTGGACCTTTCGGCTGCCCTGAAGAAGTTTCAAAAATCCGTCAAACTCCGCCAGACCGGCACTCTAGATTTGGCGACTGTGAAGAACCTCAATCGAGATACCAGCCAGCGGGACATTCAGCGCCTCGTTTACAATATGGAGCGCCTGCGCTGGCTGCCAAAGAATCTCGGCAATCGATTTGTCTTCGTAAACCAGCCCGCTTTCAAAGTTCAGGTCATGGACCACGGCAACGAGGTCTGGCACAGCAATGTGATCGTGGGCAAACCTTTGAATCAGACCTCGGCATTTCACGATGAAATGGAAACCGTGGTGTTCAACCCCTCCTGGGGGGTGCCGCAGTCCATCATCGTCAATGAATATCTGGGCAAACTGCGCCGCGATCCAGGCTATCTCGACCGCCAGGGCTTCAAGGTCATCGCGCCCAATGGCAAAGTTGTCCGGTCCAGCTCGATAAATTGGGCCGCCTATGGCAGCAGGCCGCCTTTTGGCGTGCAGCAGCCGCCGGGACAAGGAAACGCGCTGGGCGAACTGAAATTCCTCTTCCCCAACAGCCACGACATTTACATGCATGACACGCCGACAAAGAATCTCTTTGCCGAGCCAACCCGCACCTACAGCCATGGCTGCATCCGCGTCCAAAACCCCCGTGAATTTGCCGAGGTTATTTTGGGCTGGGACCGCGACAAAGTTGACCGGGAAACTGACAGCCGCAAGAGCCAGTCGGTGGTCCTCAGCCAGAAAATTCCGGTTCACATCACTTATTTCACCGCGTGGCCTGATTCTGCGGGAAAAATGAGCTATTTCAATGACGTATATGAGCGTGACGAAGCCATGGAAAAGGCTTTGGCGGTGCTAGCGTCGGCCCGCGAGGCCAATTCAACCCAAAAACTCGTGCAAAACTGACCTTTTTTGGCGAAACTGCGCCTAATTTAGTTCTTTTAAGTGCCTGTTAATTATAATAATTCATTCTAATTGTAAGCAATGGATGCCTCAGGGCAGCCATATTCTTGTTTGAAGTCTTGTTTGGGTGTAAGTCGTCTTTAGGTGACGAACGCTTGGACGGGGAAACTGTAAGGGGAACCGGGGGCCTTCTGCCTGGTGTGTGGTGCGTATGGTAGTGGGTTCGCGGGACTGTGGAAATCGTCAAAGATTGAAGAAGCGTGTGAAAAAACTCTTGGCGTCAGCCGCCATCGTTGCAACGTTGTCTGTTGCGGCTGTGTGGAGTCTTGGCACACCAACAATCGCCGGCGGGGAAACCCGCACACTTTCTCTCTATCATGTGCATACCAAGGAAAGCGTCACCGTCACCTACATGGTGAAAGGCCGCTATGTTCCCTCGGCCATGAAAAAAATAAATTACTTGATGCGCGACTGGCGGCGCAAGGAAACCATCACAATCGATCCCAAGACGGTCGATTTGATGTGGGAGCTGCATGCTGATCTCGGTTCGCGCGCACCCATTCATATCATCTGCGGCTATCGTTCGCCCAAGACCAATGCCTTCCTGAAGCGGGTTGGCCGCAACGTGGCCAAGAAAAGCCAGCACATGGTTGGCCGGGCCATCGATCTTTATTTCCCCGACGTGGCCTCCAAGAAAATTCGCAATAGCGCGCTTGTCCGGAAAGTCGGCGGCGTTGGCTATTACCGCAGCTCCGGCGGGCCAACCGGCTTCGTTCATATTGATTCCGGCAATGTCCGCCATTGGGGCCCTGCCATCGGCAAAACCGAAATGGCGCAGATTTTCCGCGACGGCCGCAAAACCCTCGGCGCCAGGCTCAACCGCAAGGATTCAACCGCAGTTGCCGAAGCAGACGCAGCAGTCCTTGAAGCCGCCTATGAAGGTGTCGACGAGGACCTTGCGGCCATGAGCGAAGAGGCGAGCAAGACTCCGCCTGCAGCCAAGCCTGTTCAGGATGTTCCCAAGGAAATCGTTCAAGGCTATCCCGTTCCAAAGCCACGGCCCAAGCCCATCGAGGTTCTGATGATGGCCGCCGCAAACATGGTGATTGAACCCGCCTCGGCGCCGCCCGAGTCCCAGACCGCTAAATCCAGCCCCTCAATCGTTGCCGACAATCTCGGTGTGGTTGAAGCCGCAGAAACGATGAGCGACGAAACAGCTCTCGCCCAAATGTCAAATGCCGCCGCCAAAGGCAGCTTTGCCGATGCAATCCGTGATGGCACCGCCCAGGGCGCGCCATTGATCAAGCCGATGATGGCCTCTCTCAGCAGCTCGGACATCAACTGGTGGCCGGAGGAACTGCTCTTTAACCCGGCGCAGACGGTTCGCCAGAATGGCGCGCCGCAGGAATTCACAACCAATGAAATTTCCCTCGTTCCTAACGCCGTCGCACAGCCGGTAATCAGGACAAGTGCCACCCTGAATGCGCAGGCCGGCATGGCCCAGTCGCCCTTCACGTCCGGCAAGAGCGACATGCTGGTGGTTGAGCGGGCCGGCAAGGGCAGCCTGCCATCAACGCTTCCCACCCTCCTGAAAGGCTTCGAGAAGCTCGGTCAGCTCGAAACCGATTGATCGTCTCCCGCTCTCATCATGGCCGCGCTTGACGCGGCCATCTTCTTTCACCGTGACCAGATGCCCGCATCAAGCGCAGGCATGATCAAAAGTGGGAACTGAGATGCTTACGCCGCTTCTTCTGCTTCCCCGGGGAGCATGCCAAGGGCCTGCAGGTAGAGATCCAGCATCGCCTCTTCTTCTTCACGCTCATTGGCGTCTTTCTTGCGCAGCGAAATCACCTTCCGCAGGACCTTCGTATCAAAGCCATTCCCTTTTGCCTCAGCGTAAACTTCCTTGATGTCGGCGGCGATGGTCTTCTTCTCCTCCTCAAGGCGCTCGATGCGCTCGACAATGCTTTTCAATTGTCCCTGGGCGAAACTGGATTTGTTATTCACGTCTGGAGCCTCCAAAAAATCTAATGCTTTTCACGTTTATCAAAAGCCGCCTTCTGCGCCTCGGCGGCGTCCTTCTGGAAGCGCGCCTTCCATTCTTCTTGCGGCATGCCGTAGACCATGGTTCTGGCCTCTTCGCGGGCAACCGCAAGGCCCCGCTCTTTCGCCGCGTCCTCAAACCAGTTTGACAGGCAGTTCCGGCAAAAGCCCGCAAGGTTCATCATGTCAATGTTCTGCACATCGCTGCGTTTGCGCAAGTGAGCCAGAAGCCTGCGGAAAACCGCTGCTTCCAGTTCCATTTGGGTCTTTTCATCGTGCTTCATGTCTATCCCGGGGGCCCTTCATAACGGCTAATTCAAACCTTACCAGTGGCACGGACAACTCATCCACACCTCATTTGGAAAACGTTAGAAGATCATGCTATAGGCTGCAAAATGGGTGTAAGGCCAATATCTTTGCCAAACTTGCCCGCCGGATTAAAAGGAATGTCATGAGCGATTCGAGATTTTTGCTGGGCGGCCAAAAAATTGTTCGGGCGTTCACCTTGGGAGCAAGTGCCCTGGTGCTGCTCGGATTTGCCGGAACCACCCCGGCCCGCGCTGACCTCAAGCTTTGCAACAACACCGCTAGCCGCGTAGGCGTCGCCATTGGCTACAAGGACCGCGAAGGCTGGGCCAGCGAAGGCTGGTGGACCGCCGAGCCCCAGAAATGCCTGACCTTGCTGAAGGGCACCCTGATTGCGCGCTATTACTATGTTTACGCCGTGGACTACGACAAGGGCGGCTCCTGGGGCGGCAAGGCGATGATGTGCATCCGTGACAAGATTTTCACTATTCGCGGCATCGACAGCTGCACCGAGCGCGGCTATCAGAAAACCGGCTTCTTCGAGGTCGATACGTCCGAAGAGGCTGACTGGACAATTTCCTTGTCTGGCGAAAAGACCAGCCAGGGACAATAATTTCTCGTGCGCAGAAACCGCAAAGTAAAGATCCTCGCAACCCTCGGGCCTGCCTCGTCGAGCCCGGAAATGATCGAGAAGCTCTTTGTGGCGGGCGTCGATGTGTTCCGCATCAATATGAGCCATACCTCCCATGCCCTGCTCAAGGAACTGCATGGCCACATTCGCAACATTGAAAGCAAGGTGAACCGGCCCATCGGAATCCTCGCCGATTTGCAGGGGCCGAAAATCCGCATTGGTACCTTCAGGGACAAGGAAGTGCAGATCAGGGCGGGGGAGACATTCACATTTGATACGGATTTGACTCCCGGCGACAGCAAACGCGTTCACCTTCCGCACCCGGAAATTTTCGCCTCCGTCAAAGTCGGTGATTTTCTTCTGCTGAATGACGGCAGGCTGCGGGTGGAAATCACCGGCGTTTCGCCAAGCCGCCTTGAGACCGTCATTATTTTCGGCGGCACCCTTTCAAACCGCAAAGGCGTGAACCTGCCCAATACGCTTCTGCCGATCCCGGCTCTGACCGAAAAGGACCGCGCCGATCTTGAAGCCGCCGCCGGCATTGGCGTCGATTGGATTGCGCTGTCCTTCGTGCAGCGCCCCGAAGACGTTTCCGAAGCCCGGGAGCTTATCGCCGGCCGCGCCGGAGTGATGGCGAAAATTGAAAAGCCCTCGGCCCTGCTCTGCCTTGAAGACATCCTGAAAGTGTCCGACGGTATCATGGTTGCCCGTGGTGATTTGGGCGTTGAGCTTCCCCTGGAAACCGTGCCGGCCCGCCAGAAGCAACTGACGAGGGCCGCACGCAGGGCCGGTAAACCCGTTGTCGTGGCAACCCAGATGCTGGAATCCATGATCATTGAGCCGGTGCCGACCCGCGCCGAAGTTTCCGACGTGGCTACCGCCGTTTACGAAGGGGCCGACGCCATCATGCTGTCGGCCGAAAGCGCTGCCGGGGCCTGGCCTGAAAAAGCCGTGGCCACCATGGACAAGATTGCCCAATCGGCGGAAGGCGACAGCTTCTACCGCGGCATCATGAATGCCCAGCGCAACGACCCGCAGCCAACTACCGCCGATGCCATTTCCACGGCGGCCCGTTCGATTTCCGAAACCCTCGATGTGGCCGCCATCGTGAGCTACACGGAATCAGGTTCGACCGCCATGCGGGTGGCGCGTGAACGCCCCAATGTGCCGATCATCACCCTGACGCCAATTCCGGCGACCGCCAGAAGGCTTGCCCTTGCCTGGGGCCAGCATTGCGTGCTTACACCCAACGCCAATGACCTCGAACACATGATTGAGACTGCCTGCCAGTTCGCTTCGTCCGAAGGCTTTGCCGAGGAAGGCCAGCGCATCATCATCACCGTCGGCGTGCCGCTGGGCTCCCCGGGCTCAACCAACATGCTGCGCATCGCCCAGGTGGGAAAAAGGAAAACGTCCGCGAACTAAATGTCCCGCTCGCGCCTGGACAATTCCTGAACCGCGTTCTTGACCCCCGTCATGCTGGGATTCATGCTCAGCGCTTCCCTGTAGGCATTGAGCGCCGCGGTCCAGTTTTCCTGGCGCTGGTAAATCATGCCGCGCCCCGCAAGTGCCCCGAAGTGGCGCGGTTCCAGATCAAGCACCTTGTCGATATCTTTCAGAGAGGCATCGTAGTTGCCAAGCGCGAAGTGCAACGTGGCGCGCTTGTTCCAGGCTTCGGCGTAGGTGGGAAAGGCTGCAACGATACGGTCCAGGATTTCCAGTGATGCGGCGTTCTCCGCGGCACCCATGGCCACAACTGCCTGGCCCAGCAGAACCTCGGCGGTGGGCGAATCAAACCGCGACCAAAGCTCCCAGATTTTTTCTTCCACAGCCTTCGCCGCCTGCTCGTCGGAAGCTTTGTGGAGGCTGGCAAAAAGCCTGTCGAGGGCGACCTCGCGGGTTTCCTGCGCAGTCAATTTTTCCGTGGGAACAGCACTATCTTGCGCCAGGCCGGGGCCTGCAAAAATCACCAATGCCAGTGCAACGACCAGTATGCGTGAATGTCTCATGATGCGCAGTATAGCGCAGAAATTGGGCCATTAAAACGCCAACCGCGCCCGAATGAACGGCCGCGGCTTCAAATCTTCATCAACGGAAGGAATTAGCCCTGGCGCGCCTTGAAGCGCGGATTGGTCTTGTTGATGATGTAAACCCGGCCCTTGCGGCGCACCAGCTTGTTGTCGCGGTGGCGCTTGATCAGGGACTTGAGAGAATTGCGAACTTTCATAACTTCACCTAATAAGGGGCGTATCCCCGGAATTTGGTCGGACCATAGTGATGGTCCCCCGGCCTGTCAACTCAAACGCCAAAGCCCTGAAAATGAAGCAGATTACCCTTGGAATGTTACTCACTTATGGCGGATTGGCCGTCGGCCTCACGCTGGTTGGCGTCATGGCATGGCTCGAAAGGCGGCCGCGCAAATCCCTTAACCCAAGAATGGTGCCCACCACGCCGCTCATGTTCCTCGGAGCCTTCATCTGCCTTGTGGCCGTGGTTCACATCGTTAACAGCCTGGGAATTCATACCGGGCGGCGCTTCAGCATATAGAGCTCGGCATAAGTCTGCCGCAGCAGGCTTTTCTGCACCTTGCCCATGGCATTGCGGGGAAGCTCCGGAACGGCGATGATTCGCTTCGGCACTTTGAACTTCGCCAGCCGATTCTGAAGCTCTGAAATCATCTCCCGCTCATCAAATGAAGCAGGGCCGGCCTTGAGAACGACGACGGCCGTCACCCCCTCGCCCAAATCCGCATGGGGAACCCCGATGACCGCCGATTCTTCAACGCCGGGAAACTGGTCGATCTCCATTTCAATTTCCTTGGGATACACATTAAAGCCGCCGGTGATGACCAGATCCTTGCCTCGCCCGGAAATCGTCAGATATCCCTGCCCGTCAAACGATCCAAGATCACCCGTGATAAAGAATCCATCCGGCCTGAATTCTACCGCGGTTTTCTCCGGGTTGCGCCAGTAACCCTTGAACACATTGGGGCCGCGCACTTCAATCATTCCGATATCACCTTGCGGCAGCAAGGCGCCGCTGGCAGGATCCGTGACCCGCACTTCAATGCCGGACAATGGCAGGCCCACGGTTCCGGCCCGCCGTTCACCCCTGTAGGGGTTCGATGTATTCATGCTGGTCTCGGTCATGCCGAAACGCTCCAGAATTGCGTGACCGGTTTTCTCTTCAAACCCGCGATGCGTCTCCGCCAGAAGGGGAGCCGACCCGGAAATAAACAGCCGCATGTGCTCGACGCTGTCACGCGTCAACCTTTCATGATTGAGAAGCCGTGTGTAAAAAGTCGGAACCCCCATGAGGCTTGTGGCCAGCGGCAGGAGCGAGACCACCTCATCCACATCAAACTTGCGGCGGAACAGCAGGCTGCCACCACTGAGCAAGAGCGTGTTGGTGGCGGTGAACAGGCCGTGCGTGTGATAGATCGGAAGCGCATGGATCAGCACGTCCTTTGGCCCAAAGTCCCATGCCTCAACCAGCGTCACGGCATTCGAGGCAAGATTTCCGTGAGTGAGAAGTGCGCCCTTGGACTTGCCCGTGGTTCCTGACGTATAAAGAAGTGCTGCGCCATCATCCCAATTGCTCTCGGCGTCAGTGAAGGCGCTGGATTGCGAGTGAAGCGCCGCTGCCAGGCTTCCCCCGCCTTGATCATCAAGGGTGAGAACCGTCTTGGCCATGCCCGACAGAACGCTTGCCTTTGCCGGTTCACAAATGATGATCGAAGGCTCCGCATCCCTGACAAAGTAATCCACTTCCGTTGCCGTATAGGCCGTATTGAGCGGCAGGAAAATTGCCCCCAGCCTGGCGCAGGCCAAAAAGAGCGCGAGGCCTTCAATGCTCTTGGCAACCTGCACCGCGACCCGGTCGCCCACGCCAACCGAATGCTGCGCAAGCGCATTGGCAATGCGGCCCGAAAGCGACCAGTAGTCCTCATAGGAGATGTCACGGCCATCATCGCCGCGAATGAAAGCGGCCTCAGGCGCCAGCATTCTGGCGGGTACCAGCGCGGGAAAATTGCTTATCCCGGAATTCTTTGCCTCGTCCCAAGCCGTCAATTCATCACCTCGACCATCCGCCGCACCGTCCGCAATATCACCTCGAAGGCGCTTGAATGGGGCGACACCAGATCAAAATGCCCGCCGCCCCGGATAACCTGCAATTCACAGCCCGCCGCCCTGGCAAAATTCTCACTCTGCGAAACGGGCACAATGGCGTCGCGCTCGCCGTGAATGAGGCAGGCGGGGGCCTTCAAAGGCAAGTGCCCCATGGGATTGGCCAGCGCCCAGCGCTCTGGAACCTCCAGCGATGTGCCGCCAAGCAACCCCGGCAGGGAGGCAGCGCAGTCATTGCCCAGCTTCTCATAGTCCATGAGATCGCAAATGCCCGCCAGTGAAATCACCCCGCGCAGCAGCAGATTGCCCTGCGCCGCGAGCCAAAGCGCCAGATGCCCGCCCGCCGAATGCCCCATCACGATGAGGCGGCTGAGATCCAGCTGATACCGCAGCGCCATGCCCTGCAAGGCCGCAACGCTCCGGGCGATGTCTTCAAAGGTTCCGGGCCAGCCGCCGCCCGCATCGCCAACGCGGGCGTATTCCGGCGTCCACACCGCATATCCCTGATTGGCCAGCGCGCGGCTCACTGCCGAAACATGATCAAGGCTGAACTGGTTGAGCCAGCAGCCGCCATGAATGAAAACGATAACGGGATAAGGCCCGGGGGTTTCCGGCAAACGCAACTCGCCGAACTGCAAATCATCGCTGCCATAGCTGATGCTGTGGTCGGCAATGTCCCGCGGCAGCGCCTCAATCTCACGCCACGAAACATTCATCCTTGTAGCCTCAGGCACCGCTGCCTCCCTTTATCTTCACCATTCGTCATTCCGGCGTACGCCGGAATCTTTTCAACGTCCATGGGATTCCGGCTTGCGCCGGAATGACGGACTTGGAGTTATTTAGTCCGCAGGCGGATGATTTCCGCTTCAGCTTGTGTCGGGCTTCAGCGCATCCCAGGCGAGCCAGTGGCAGTTGGCGAGGATTTCATCGACCTCGTGAATGTGCCTCTTGCGGTGGCCGGGCGGCGGACCCGGCCGGAGCGGAGACTTGAACTTCGGAGCTTTCGCGGCCTCCCGCCTTGCCCGCCAGCGGGCCATGCGCCGGGCCTGACCAGGCAGATCATCCAGCGCCAGTTTGAGTGCCTGGAGCCTGCGGCTGAGGCGTCCGGCATTGACAAGGCCATCAGGCGGGGAAACGGGAGCGGCAACGGGCTGGGGAGATGGCCAGAGGGAATCCACCCGGGAATCGTCTCCGAAGAAAAGGATGCGCGGGGAATGCTTCGCGTATTTGACGCGGTGTTGCCGCAGCTCCGGGAAATCTTTCCGCGTATCGCAGAGCTGGAAGGAGGGAGGCCTGCTTCCACCGCACTTTCCGATCCTAAGCCCCTTGGGCATGGGACGGGAGGGGGCGAACTTTACCACAAGGCCGCGGGCCGCGATGACAATAAGGCGGCGCACGGCGGACTCAGCAGGCCGGAGGACACGCAGCACGGCGCTGTGAAGGGGCTTGGGAATCCGCGAAACTCTGGCCTCACCATCAAGCCCCAGCAAGGCGAACAGGGTTTCAATTATGCCCCTGAGCGCTTCACTGTTGCGTTCAACGGCCCTCGTCCAATCCCTCGGCCAGTCCATGCAGTTTCCTATTCATAAAGAACAAAACAGGAACATATGAACCGGATAGGAATACATTGTCAAGAGCTTTCGTATCTCTCTATTGGAGCGCCTTGCGCGTTTCGCCGCTGCTTACCCGCGCCACAGCGGATCAAGCGCCTTGCGCTGCATCTCATCGCGCCGCAGTCCGATATCGGTCAGCAGATAGTCGGGAAAGCTGAGCAAACGGTTGAGTTCACGGCGTTCCCGGATGCGCAGCGCGATGCGCCCTGCAAGGGCGAAGGGCTGGCCCAGGAAAGCTGTCATGTCGCTTACCCGGGAATGGCCATGTGTGTGACGGCTGATCATGCTTGTCATGGGTCTCTCCTTTGTATTTCAGGTGTTGGATTTCTTCATCAAGACCTGTCTGCTAGGTTCATATTTGAGCCATCCGCCTTGACATGACAAACGAGTAACGCGCAGAGTATACGTGAGTTGTTATCACATATAGGAAGGCCAATGCCCCAGCAGCTTCCACCCCTCACCACGCTCCGCAGTTTTGAAGCCGCGGCCCGCCTTCTGAGCTTCTCCAGGGCCGCCGACGAGCTGCACGTGACCCACGGTGCCGTCAGCCGGGCGGTCCGCCATTTAGAGGACCATCTGGGCGTCAAGCTCTTCAAGCGCAGCGTGCGGGCCGTAAGCCTCACGGCAACGGGAGCTGCCTACGCCACCTCGGTGCGCGACGTGCTGGGCCGCTTGGCGACTGCCACCGCCGTGATCATGGACCAGCAGTCGGCGGGTGTTCTCAACATCAGCACGCTCGATTCCTTCGCCGCCAAGTGGCTCATTCCCCGGCTGTTCCGCTTTCGCCAGGCCCATGGCGACATTGAGGTGCGTCTCGCCACCTCCGTGAAACTGGCCGACTTCGTGAATGACGGCATCGACATCGCCATCCGCTACGGCAGCGGGCGCTATCCCGGGGTCAAGGCCGAGCTGCTGATGCGTGAAGAAGTTTTTCCGGTATGCAGCCCCATGCTCGTGAAAGGCCCGCATCCGCTCAAAAGCGCGGCGGACCTGAAGCATCACACGCTGATCCACGATGCCTTCGAAATCGATTGGGCCATGTGGCTCAAGACTGCGGGAGTCGAGGGCGTCGACCCGCACCGGGGCCCCCGCTTCGCATCCTCCGATCATGCGGTGCAGGCGGCAATTCAGGGCGAAGGGGTGGTCCTTGGCCGCAGCACGCTGGTGGCCGATGATCTGAAGGCCGGGCGGCTGGTCAAGCCATTCTCGGTAAGCCTGCCCGCCGACCTCGCCTATTACGTGGCGTATCCTGCGCAAACGTCCCAGCGGCCCAAAGTGCGGGCCTTTCGCGACTGGCTCTTCGAAGAAGTGAACCACGCAACAGGATTGGAGGAAAAATCATGAAGCATTTCGAAATTCTCCATGATGCCGCAAAGAATTCCCGGGAGCGCCTCAGGCCACGGCGGGTTTGCGTGCAATTTCCTTAAAGCCTTCCTTGGGGTTCAGGCGTGTGCGCGTATTCTCCAGCAGGAATAAAGCTATTTCGCTGGCCGGTGCGGGGCGGCCATACAGAAAGTCCTGCACCTGGTCGCAGCCCAGCGCTGACAGGACTTCAGCCTGGTCAGCCGTTTCAATGCCTTCCGCCGTGACCGTCATTTCAAGCTTGTGGGCAAGCATGATGATCGTGTCGAGAATCTCACGGGGTTTCTCGTCTTGATGGTTCAATGCCGTCACGAAAGATTGGTCTATCTTCAGTTTGTCGAAGCGGAACTGCCAGAGATAGCTGAGGCTCGAATAGCCGGTACCGAAATCATCCATCGCAATCGTGACCCCCAGCTTGCGCAATTCGCTGAGCTGCCTGGCGTTGGCGTCCGTGTTGTGCATCAGCAGGGTTTCGGTGACCTCCAGTTCCAGCCGCCTCGGCTTCAGCCCCGTTGCAGCAAGCGCGTTCTTCACATGACCGGCCAGTTGGCCGTCTTCGAACTGCTTGACCGAGAGATTGACGGCGACAAAGAGGTGCGAGGGCCAGGTCGCAGCTGTCCTTGCTGCTTCTTCGATCACCCATTTGCCGACGACGTTGATCAGCCCCATCGACTCGATCACCGGAATGCAGGTGAGCGGAGGAATATGGCCGCCCTTCCCGTCCGGAAGGCGCAGGAGCGCTTCAAATCCCGCACAGGCACCGCTGTCAGTGTGCAGCAGCGGCTGATAGTGCAGATCGAAGCCTTCCTGTTCCGTCGTCCTGCGGATCAATTGCTCGAGCTCGCGGCGGGCCCGCATGTCGTTCTCAAGGTCTTCGGAAAACAGGCGCCAGGTGTTTCGGCCGTCAAGCTTTGCCTGATAGAGGGCCATATCAGCCTTGTGCATTGCATCTTGAATTCCGTCGATGTCGCGGTTGATCATATAAATGCCGGCACTCAACTTGGCGGAAATGCTTTTGCCGCGTCTGACAATTGGCTCCGTGATACACCGCATGAGCTGCTTAACCGTTTCGATAACTTCCAGCTCGCTACGGCCGGAGAGGGCGAAAATGAACTCGTCACCGCCGGGCCTTGCCGCAATATCTTCCTCGCGGCATAGCCTCGTGATGCATTGCGCCACATGAACGAGGAACTCGTCGCCAGCCTCATGTCCATGCGCGTCATTGATGCCCTTGAAATCGTCAATGTCGAGCAGGATGAGGGCCAGGCTCTGGCCTCTGCCCCTTCCCCGCAGGATTGAATCCAGTTTGTCGCTGAAGGTGGCGCGATTGAGCAGTCCCGTCATTGGCTCGTAGTGCGCGAGATATTCTGCCCGTTGCCGGGCTTCGCTGGCCTGCCTGCTGCGCAGGAGATAGGCCATCATCGGAAGACCGAAGGCCAACGCCCCGGCAAGCGCCAGGGCAATTGAAAGAGCCGCGAAACTTGTCTTGAACAGCGAGGCGGTCGCGGTCTGGTCGATGTAGACCTCGACAACACCGCGGGCGCCTCCATGATCGTCAATGATCGGCACATAGGCCTCGACATAGATCGGCGGCCGGTTTTCTTTCCCGGTCCCGTCGTTGAGTGTAACTTTGCTGATGCCGGTACGCATGACCGCCAAAGCACTGTCGCTGTCGTCTTCGGAGGCCTTCAGAACTGTTGAGGCGCCTTCGTCAGAAACCAGCGTCAGCTCGCCCCGCTGGCTATAGAGCTTGAAGCGGAAGACATCGCCGACTTTCGCGGCCGTTCTGATGACTTCGTCTTGGCGGGCGTCGGGGTTTCCGATGGCGATAAGGCGGTCGAGGTTGGGCATTTGTTCGATAAAATAGCTCGCCCATTCCTGTGACTTGTGCTCGGCATCCGCCGATACCGCACGATTGACCGCCGCGTTGATTCCGAAAAAAACCGCACACGCCAGCACCACCATGCCGATAGCGGCAAAGATGAGCGAGCGGCGAAAGAGCAAGGCGGCCTGCATGACTGGGAAATCTCCAAAGCCCAATGTGTCCTTTTACAACATGTGGCCCTGGGAATGTAGGAACGGTTAAGGCGCCAAGGGCATGTGGAGACAATGAAAATTTTACCTTGCCGCGCAATCAATTGTTTACCACGAAACAGGGCACGGGTCGCCTAGGGGGTCAGGCGGTAAGTACGGATCGCCGTGTTGCGGTAAAGATTGTGCAGCTCAGCCTCGCTTGCGCCGGCCACGACCTCGTCAATGATGCCGACCCAGGCCGGATAGGCGTGCGACAGTTCCGAGACGGTCCAGTCGCTGCCATACATCACCCGGTCAAAGCCGAAACTCTCGATGACATGCGCCACATAGGGCTTCACCTGATCAGCCGTCCATTTCTGGTGGTTGGCCTCGGTGATGACACCAGACACCTTGCACACCACATTGGGATACTTCGCCAGTTCCCTGATCTGGCTCCACCAGGGTTCGCGCAACCCGTTCTTAATGTCGGGCTTGCCAATGTGATCAAGCACGAATGACACCTCTGGGCAGCGTTTCACCAGCTCCAGCGCATAGGCCATGGCTGTATGTTTGACGCAAATGTCGAAGGTGAGGCCATGCTTCGGCAGGAGGCGGAGCGCCGCAAGGAAATCCGGCTCAAGGCAGAAGGCGGGGTTGCGCTCGGTTTCGATCAGCCGCCTGATGCCGCTGATGTTGCGCAGCTTCTTCAGCGCCAGAATATCAGCCTCGACGCCCAAGCCCTTTTCCAATGGCGCATGGGCAACGATGCCGCAAAGCCTCGGATCGCGGTCGGCCAACTCCTGGATGAACGCCGCCTCGCCGAGATGCAGGCCGGGATCAACCGCCACTTCGGCGAAAACAATCTTGTCCACTACGACAGGCCCTCGCGCCTTGTCGAAGTCTTCGAGCCCATAGGTCCGGTTGATCTTGGGCACGTTGGCAAGCCAGCGGTAGCTGAAGCGCTTCACGTCATAGAGATGGACATGGGCATCAACGATTGGAAATTTTGGCATTTCTCTTTCCTTGTGATGTTGAACTGCGTGGTGTGATCAGATCCGCTGTAAGGTCGGAAATGCGCGCGGCGCCCATGAGAGCCATGCTCCGGTCAATCTCGCGGCGGAAGATGTCAAGAACATGGGCAACCCCGGCCTCGCCGCCGACAGCCAATCCCCAAAGCTGCGGGCGGGCCACAAGACAGCAAGCTGCACCAAGGCACAGGGCTTTAACCACATGGGAACCCCTCCGGCATCCGCCATCAACCAATACGGGAATTTTGCCCGCCACCGCTTCGACAATATCCGGCAACGCCTCGAGCGCCGGCACCGCGCCATCAAGCTGGCGTCCGCCATGGTTGGAAACGATTACCCCATCAACGCCCCGCGCCACTGCCTGCCTGGCTTCCTCGGGATGCAGGATGCCCTTGATGAGCAAGGGCCCTTTCCATATTTTCCGGAGCCACTCAACATCCTTCCACGACATGGAGGGATCAAGCAATTCCGACATGCGCTTGGCCAGGCTGCCAATGTCGATCACTTCGCCAGAGCGGACATAATTGCCAAAGGTGATGCGCTGCAACTCGGGGCGCATGCGCCACAGCCATGGCAGCTTTCCCGCCATCGCCAGCATGTCCACCAATTTGAATTTCGGCGGAATCGAAAACCCATTGCGCACATCGCGCTCGCGATTGCCCAGCATCTGGTTGTCCGTAGTCAGGACCACTGCGTCATAACCTGAAGCCGCAGCGCGGTTGGCAAGCTCTTCAGTAAAGCCCCGATCCCGGTAAATGAAAACCTGCATCCAGCGTGGGTTAGCACTAATCCGGGGAACATCCTCCAGCTTGCAAACCGAACCATGGCTGAGACAGTAAGCAGTTCCGGCCGATGCCGCAGCGCGGGCCGCCGCCTGTTCGCCTTCCGGCCACATGAGCCCCGCAAGGCCCGTGGGTCCAATCATCACCGGCATGGACAGCTTCTGGCCGAAGAGCTTTACCGACAAATCCCGTTGCGCCGCGCCATTGAGCGGGCGCGGGCACAGGCCGATATCTTCAAAGGCCGTTTCATTGCGGCGCAGGGTCCATTCATCCTCCGCCCCGCCATCGACAAAATCAAAAACCGGGCGCGGCAGCACGCCCCTCGCCCTGGCGCGCACGGCCTCAATGCTGTAGCAACCCCGACGCCAGCCTTCAGTCATTCAAGCACCCCAGTATAGTGTGGACCCGACAATAGGGCTTCGGTATCGTGGCGGGAAGAGCGAACAAGTTGAGTTAACGCAGATGATCACCGACCCGCCCATCCTCAGAATCCGGCGCAATTTCGAGCGCCCCTCGCCCGCGGCCGTAGCAGCCCTGCACGGTGCCGCCACCGGCCACCTGGTGGATGCCATGGGAGGTAGCGGAGCGCTGGACTGGCAGATCAAGCCGCTGGGCGATTCTGCCGCCTTCTGCGGTGTTGCCATAACTTGTGACGCAGGCCCCGCTGATAATCTCGCGGTGTTCGGCGCCCTGGAAGCAGCCAAGCCCGGCGATGTCATCATCGCGGCAACCACCGGCCACCGGGCGGCGGGCGTGATCGGCGATCTCGTCGCCGGCATGGCGCGGAACTGCGGGGTTGTCGCTTTTGTCACCGACGGCACCGTGCGTGCTATCGCCGGGCTTCAGGCGGTAGGCCTCCCCATCTATTGCATCGGCGTTTCGCCAAACTCCCCGGTGCGGAACGGTCCCGGCACGGTGGGCCTGCCCATTGTCGTGGGCGGTGTTTCAGTGGCACCCGGCGATATTCTGGTGGGCGATGTGGATGGCGTGGTTGTTGTCCCAAGGCAAAGGGCAGCGGCCGTGGCCGCGCAACTGGCGGTAGTGCGTACAGCCGAATCCGCCCTGGAAACCAAGGTCAAAGCCGGATTGCGCGTTCCCGATTTTGCATCTGCACTGCTGAAATCGGATCGAATTGAAGAAATTCCGTAAAGTTAACTGTGTTTGGCAAGCGGTTCTTTACTACGTCGAGCGGAGTAGCCTGCTGGGACCGTCAATTCATCCGCAATTAAGTCGGGTAACTTAACCTGCCGCCGTGGCAGAGGACTTGCAATTGCGTAAAAGTGTGATCAAGCGGGATACCGAAGGACCTCAAAGAAGCGGTTTGGAAACCCTCGCGAAATTAAACGCGGCATCGCGGGATTTTCTTGAGCGCGACCAGCAGGCGACAATTGCCGACCTTAAGGCGCAGGCACTGCGTTATGAAACTGCCATCGACAAGATTTCTCAAGGCGTATGCTTCTTTGATGGCCAGGAGCGGCTGATCCTCTCCAACCGCCGGTACGCTGAAATCTACCATTTAGCACCCGACGATCTGATTCCCGGCACAACCCTGCGTGAAATCGTCAAGCGCCGTTCGGAGGTTGGCACATCCCCGATGGCGGTCGAAGACTATCTCGCCTGGCGCGCTTCAATCAATTCCGACACCGAAGCGTCGAACTCAACCGTAGAACTCAAAGACGGCCGCACCATTCACATCGTTCACCAGCCAATGCCAGATGGCGGTTGGGTTGACACGCAAGAAGACATAACCGAACTCAAGGCAAAGCGCGCCTTGGCCAACGAACGTATCTCGCTGCAGACCCTCATTGATTGGGTGCCCGAATACTTGTGGGTCAAGGACACCCAAAGCCGGTTTGTCCTCATCAACAAGTGTCTGGCCACCGACATTGGCCGGGTGGGACCAAAGGACATGCTTGGCCTGAGCGATGTTGAAATACACGGCACCGAGATGGCCCGTGAATTTTTTGCGTGTGAGCAGCGCTTGATGCGGACCGGCGAGCCGATGATCGACAAGGAGGAACTCGTTGTCGACGCGAAGGGCAACGAGAAATGGCTGCTGTCGACTAAGGTACCATTGCGGGATGATAAGGGCGTAATCTTTGGGCTGGTCGGAATCGCCCGTGACATAACCGAGCGCAAGAGAGCTGACGCCTTGCGCAACGAACAGGCGCAAATCTTGGAAATGATTGCCTTGAGTGTTCCCCTGGTCGAAGTGCTCGACCGTCTGATGCGCCTCGTTGAATCGCAACTGAACGGGATATTTGGTTCCGTGCTGCTGCTTGACCAAGACGGGGAACACCTCAGGCACGGCGCAGCACCGAGTATGGCGGAGGCATACATAAAGGCAATTGACGGCGCGCGAATAGGGCCAAAAGTCGGCTCCTGCGGCACTGCCGTGTACCGCCGCGCCCCTGTCATCGTCAGCGACATCATGACCGATCCACTTTGGGAGGATTATCATGGTTTAGCTTCGCCCTATGGCTACCGCTCCTGCTGGTCCACGCCAATTCTGTCGCATGAAGGCGCTGTTCTTGGCGTCTTTGCCATGTATTCCCGCTCGGTGCGTGAACCATCCGCCAATGAAACCCGCCATATTGAGATGACCATCCGCATTGCCGGCATCGCCATCGAACGCAAGCGCGCCGAAAACCGGATAAGGTTCCTCGCCCATCACGATGCCCTGACGAGCCTGCCAACCGCAGCCTCCTCAAGGACCGGCTGAACCAGGCGATTTTGCAGACGCAACGGCACAATCCATGGGTTTCGGTCATCTTCATAGATCTGGACAACTTCAAAACTATCAATGACAGTCTTGGTCACACTGCGGGCGACGAGCTTCTCAAGATTGTAGCCAGTCGCATGGTTGACTGTGTCAGGTCAACCGACACCGTTGTACGTCTCGGCGGCGACGAATTCGTCATTCTGCTTGTCGACCTGCCCGCGAACCCTGATGAAATCTCTGTAACCCTTGACAGGATCAGGGCCGCGATTGCCGAGCCCGTTATGCTGGAGGAACGCAGCCTCTATGTGACGTGCAGTATGGGGGTCGCGACCTATCCGAACGATGGACCCGACCCGGATACGCTCTTAATGAACGCCGATGCGGCCATGTACAAGGCAAAGGACGCAGGACGCGACAGCGTGCAGTTCTACACCGCCGAGATGAACCTCAGGGTCCGCGAGAAACTGGCCCTGCAGCAGGAACTGCGCGATGGCCTGGCTCGCTCTGAGTTCACCCTGCTCTTCCAGCCGCAGGTTGATCTGCGCACTGGCCGCATCTTCGCTGTTGAGGCGCTGGTCCGCTGGCGGCATCCCGCTCTTGGCCTGCTGTCCCCGCTCAAATTTATCCCCTTGGCCGAGGAGACCGGACTTATCGTGCCGCTCGGCGACTGGGTGCTTCACGAAGCCTGCCGGCGGAACAAGGCCTGGCAGGACGCCGGCTTGCCACTCATTAATATTTCCGTGAATGTTTCGGCCCGGCAATTCAGTGAAAAAAACCTGATCGACCGCGTCATCAATGCCACGCACGAAAGTGGAATGGCGGCCAGGTATCTGGAGCTGGAAATAACCGAAGGCCTGATCATGCAGGATGTCGACCAGGCCGTGGTAACCATGAAGGAATTGCAGCATCTGGGTGTTCATCTCGCAATTGACGACTTCGGAACTGGCTATTCCAGTCTCAACGCGCTGAAGACCTTCCCGGTTGCAAGGCTGAAGATCGACAAGTCATTCATTGAAAATCTCGCCAGCAATGATAGCGACAAGGCGGTCGCGGCGGCTGTAATTTCCTTGGGGCAAAAGCTTAATTTGCGAGTCATAGCCGAAGGTGTGGAAACCGCCGAACAGGTTGCCATTCTGCGCGACAATAATTGTGACGAAATCCAGGGTTACTATTTCAGCAAGCCGGTCAGCTTCGAGGCCATTGCGGACTTGCTCAGGAAACAGGTCCAGTCACCAACGGCATCCGGCAGCGATCAAGCCAAGTCATAAAATTTCGCCGCGGCGTGCAGCGCTTGGGCAATGGCCCCATTCACTGTGCCTTCGGGGGCCTGGGTTTTCCACACCGTCGAGAGCGAGGCTTCCGGGCTTGCGAAGCGCCTTTTGTCGAACACCTCATCGCCATAGCAGTAATGCACGATATCGCGCGTCCCCAAATCAACTGTCATTCCTGCCTGATTGTTCACGCACAAGTGCGTCAAGGTAATGGGAACATCAATTCTGAAGGCACCCAGGACAAGCCCCCACATGGCGGAAATCCAGACTTCCGAATTCATGCTCCCATGATGCTGCAAGCCGGCCTGCAGATACTCTTCCGTGAGATTCACCCATTCCCGCGCCAGGCGGCGGCGCAATTTCGTTGGCAAGATCAAAGGTGAGCCGCCGCTTACCTTCAACTTATCCAGATGCCTGGTGCTGATCCAGGCCTTCTTGCACACGGCCTCAAGCACGGGACGATTGATCTCGTTAACCTTCATGTAGTCGACGTGATCAAGGGTTATCGACTTTCCATCCAGGCGGGCCACGATGGCGGCAAAATCAATGGGCCGCAGGAAAACAAAATCCGGGTCGCAAAAAATAATGTTTTCGGCGAACGTCTTAACACCCTGCAGGGTTGCCGACATATTCCGGGGCGGATACTTGATGCTGCCGGCGGACGCCGCGCTCGGAAGCCTCTGGATGAGGCCCCCCTTCTCCTGCAGAAGGCGATACCCATGGACAAGAGGCCCACTATCGCCATGAACCACGATGATCGGCGCCTGTCCCAAATGGGTGATGCAGGAGTGGTGGAACAGCATACATTGCCAGGCCAGATAATCATTATTGTCCGATGAAACGACGATATCGCAGAGCAGTGGGCTTCTCCCGGTTGTCAATTGGCTTGGGGCAAATGTCAGGCTAGAGAATAGGCCCATGGATATCCTAAATAAAGCCGATTTAATCATCGTGGGTGCCGGGTTCTACGGTGCGACAATTGCCGAAAGAGCCGCACGCGAGCGCGGCCTCAAGGTGGTTATCGTCGAAAAGCGAAGCCATATCGGCGGCAACGCCTATTCCTGCCGCGATGATGCATCCGGCATCGAGGTACATCAGTATGGTCCGCATATTTTCCACACGCCAAACGAGACGGTCTGGACCTATCTGAACCGTTTCACAGGCTTCACGAAATACCAGCACCGGGCTTTTTCGGTTCATCGGGGCGAAGTTTTTTCACTGCCGATCAACCTCAGCACCATCTGCCAGTTTTTTCGCAGGCACATGACGCCGGATGAAGCCAGGACGCTCATTACCAGCCAGGCCGCGGAATTCGCCGGCACCGATCCCTCAAACCTGGAGGAGAAAGCAGTCTCGCTCGTCGGCCGCCCGCTGTATGAAGCGTTCATTCGCGGCTATACGAAAAAACAATGGCAGACCGACCCGCTTGACCTGCCTGCTTCAATCATCACCCGGCTGCCGGTGCGGTTCAACTTCGACAGCCGCTATTTCTCCGATGCCTATCAGGGCATGCCGGTTGACGGCTATACGGCAATTTTCGACAGGATGCTCGACCATCCGAATATCCATGTGCTTCTCAATACGGACTGGTTCGCGCTCCGGGGAGCCATCCCTGAACGATTGCCCACCATCTATACCGGTCCAATCGACCGTTATTTCGATTACCGTGAAGGACAGCTCGGCTGGCGCACCACGGACTTTGAGAAATCGGTGGTCCAGATCGGCGATTACCAGGGCATCGCCATCATGAATTACGCCGACGTGGATGTTCCCCACACCCGCATTGTGGAATACCGCCATTTCCATCCGGAAAGGGATTATCCGCCGGACAGGAGTGTCATCGTCCATGAATACTCAAGGCGCGCCGGCAGCCGCGATGAGCCCTATTACCCGATCGACACGCCAGCCGATAAAATGCTCTACCTGCGCTACAAGGCGCTTGCCGATAAAGAGCCCAACGTTTTCTTTGGCGGCAGACTCGGCACCTACCGCTATCTCGACATGCATCAGGCGATCAGCGCCGCCTTGAAGGACTGGAAAAAGATGGGAGCTTTGATCTGCATCAAGGTGGAGGGGGCGGCGGCGCCATAAACCTCCCCCATGATCAAGAATGCGCGCGCCTCGCATCCTCTTACCATAGCCGACGTCCGCGACGCTTTGCGTCTTGGCTTGCAGGATTTCACCCGCGCTCCACTGTTTGGGTTGTTCTTCGGCGGCATCTATGCGGCTGGCGGAGTTCTGCTTTTCCTGCTGCTCGCCTACTATCGCAGTGTCTGGTTCATCTTGCCGCTGGCGATCGGCTTTCCGCTGATCGGACCCTTTGTGGCGGCGGGGCTCTACGAGGTGAGCCGCAGACTGGGGCGTGGTGAACAATTAAGGTGGGGCGAGATCCTGACCGTCACTATCCGCCAAAGCAGCCGCGAGCTCGGCTGGATGGCCTTCGTTACGCTCTTCATTTTCTGGGTCTGGATGTATCAGGTGCGGCTGCTGGTGGCGCTGTTTCTGGGTTTCAGGGGCTTTGCCACTCTGGATAGTTTTCTGGGGGCACTGACGCAGGGTAGTGGCGTTGCGATGCTTCTGGTGGGAACGGCCGTCGGTGCCGCCCTCGCCTTCGTGTTGTTCAGCTCAACCGTCGTGGCCATTCCCATGCTGCTGCACCGCGACGTGGACTTCATCACCGCCCTGATCGACAGCTGGCGCACCGTGTTCGAGAACTTGCAAGCCATGCTGTTTTTCGGCCTCTGCGTGGCGCTATTGACCTTCATTGCCCTCCTGCCGATGTTTCTTGGACTGGTGCTGGTGTTGCCCGTGCTGGGCCACGCCACCTGGCACCTCTATGTAAAGTCGCGGCACGCCGAAGACCGGCCGACGTGAGGTGACATACCGGCTCTTGCTGAACCGGTCGATACGTCACCAGAGCAGTGGCTTGAACATACTGCCAGTCTCAATGGCAGCGACGTCTGCGCATATCTGGAACAAACCCCAAGGTTACGATAGTTTTATCAGCCCCATTAGCCACGCTGCCTTGATTTATATCAATGCCGAAACACGGATGTTGATGTATCGAATCCGGTTCGGCGGGCATGTGGACCCCGCTGAAGGTTGATGAGAGCGCTTCAGTCAACAATTGTGGGGGACCGGCAGACTTGCTCATAAATCTTTCATTTGCGACCGTCATGGTTGTTTTGACAGTCGTTATCCACTTTGTTGGATTGCTGGTCCTTCTTCGAGTTTTGCGCCACCGTGGGCACAGGTTCCGGGCTCAAGAGAGTGTCCTGGGTCAGTGTGTGCTCATTCTCATGGTGGTCCTCGGCATCTTTGCGATCCACACCCTGGAGGTTTGGCTATACGCCCTCAGCTTCCTTGGCATTGGAGCCATCGACGACTTTGAGTCAGCGCTCTATTTTTCCACTGTTACGTTTGCCTCTCTAGGATATGGCGACATCGTCCTGAGTTCGGACTGGCGCTTGTTTGGCGCGATTGAGGCTGTTAACGGATTAATCCTGTTAGCGTGGTCAACCGCGTTTCTAATTTCGCTCATGAGCCAGCTTCGCGCCCTTGAACACGATTGGCTAGAGGCTACAGGTTCTGAAATGCCGGGTTCAAGTGATAAGCCCTGAAGGCATCGTCAAGTCAATTTGCCTCGATAGTGGAATGGGCGATGACTTCCGCGAAGCTCCGCAAGCTCAGGGGTTTGGCCAAGTCTCACGCAGGCCAAGGGAGACCGGTTATTCTTTGCCGTGGCTACCCCTGAGCACTGGATCAAGAATAAGGCGGTCTTAGCTTTCAGCACTCGCTAACTGTGTCTCCAGGGTGACACGCCGGAACTAAAGCGCTCACAGGCCACCTTAAGCCTCGACGGGCCATATCATTCGCCCGTAAACTAGCCCCAATTCATGTGGGTCATTGGGAGTATGTGAGATGCATAAGATATTTCTGGGAATGGCGGGCGCGCTGTCTGTCTATTGCGCTCTCGGTATTGTTTCAGCTTCAGCGGCCGACGTTGCACCGGTGGAGCCGGCGTCTTCGTGGACTGGCCTCTACGTGGGCGGCGGCGGCGGCTATCGCTGGGCTGACTTCGACGTGGACACCCTGAGCTGCGACGGAGCCGTCTGCAACACCGAGGGCAATGACGGGATATTCGCCGGCTACGCTGGGCCAACTTTCGAGGAATACGGCACCAATCTTGATGACAGCGGCTTCTTTGGCACGGTCCAGGCCGGCTTTGACTGGGAGTTTACGCCCGGCTTCGTGGTTGGCCTTATGGGCGACATCGATTTCGGCGAGAAGCTGTCCGATAGCGAGTTTAACCAAGTCAACTATGTTGTTGGCCCCGAGTCCGGCCAAGCCTGGTCGGCGGAGATGAACGAGCTCTTTACACTCTCGGCCCGCGCCGGCTTCGCGCCCGCTGATAACCTCCTCCTCTACGGCTTGGTCGGCTACTCTTTTGGCGATGCCAAGGCGAGCTACTTTGAGGGCTGCGATCTCAATGGCGACGGCGGCGACTGCTCGGACATCAATGGCTCCAGCAAAAAATCGCTCGACGGCTGGACCTTTGGCGGCGGCGCCGAAATGAAACTCACCGACAACATCAGCGGGCGCCTCGAATACCGCTACACTGACCTCGGCTCCATTGATGTCAGTGGCGCGAGTGGCACCTTCACGGGCGACACATCCACGGACGTTAAGATCCAATCCGTCCGGGCGACGATCAACTTCCGCTTCTAACGCGGGAGCGAAACGGGATGGCCACGGCGTCATCCTCTCTCTTCAGTTCCACTGCGCCCCCGCCACACTCGTGGCGGGGGTTTTGTTTGGACGCCCGCCTGTCTTACAAGCTGCAAGTCCACTCCACTCTGGTGGAGCTTAACTGCGCCTATCTCTTGCTAATCCGCTGATCCTGCAACAGATTAGGCGCAGTAAACTGGACGCCAAAAGAAAAAACCCCAACACTCAGCGGGGGGGGCGAGTGTCGGGGCAAACCTGATCCAGCTTGGGGGGACTGCGGGGGGTGCAAAGTTCCAAGCTGCCAGTGCTCGCCTAACGCCGTGAACGTGAAGAAGTTCCCAAAATATTTCCGCGCATGAATTTCGGGCGCTACAGCGTTCTATCGAGGGCCAGTTCTGCTAGTCGGTCGAGATCGTAATCACACCGCCCCTGCGAACTCGTCTCGGATAGACCCCAACCAAGTGGAAACGGCGGAAACGATCAATTTAGCCCTACGAAATTTACGCAACCAGGAACGCCTCGAGGCGTCGCTCCAAGCGCGGGTAGTTTTGTTGCTCAGGGTCA
>JBBQNU010000013.1:0-34196 GCA_038330285.1 Hyphomicrobiales bacterium
GCCTACAAGGCAACCCATGTGCCGGTGGGCGAAGACCAGAAGCAGCATCTGGAGCTGGCGCGTGACATCGCGGGCAAATTCAATCTGGATTTTGGCGATGCCATCAGTGCCGCCGGCTACAATGGCGATTTCTTTCCGCAACCAGAACCCTTCATCATTGGCCCTGCTACCCGGGTCATGTCGCTGCGCGACGGGGCAAAGAAGATGTCGAAGTCGGATCCTTCGGACCTGTCGCGCATCAATTTGTCCGATGATGCCGAAACGATTGCCCGCAAAATCCGCAAGGCAAAGACCGATACGGATGGCCTGCCTTCGGAAACGGCGGGGCTCAAGGGGCGGCCCGAGGCCGAAAACCTGACTGGCATTTATGCGGCCCTTTCGGGAAGCTCGGTCGACCAGGTTCTGGCGCAATTCGGCGGCGGCCAGTTTTCCCGCCTCAAGGAGGTTTTGGCCGAACTGGCGGTTGCCAAACTGGGCCCGATTGGAAGTGAAACCAAGCGGTTGCAGGCGGATCCTGGCCATGTTGAGGGCATTTTGGCCGACGGCTCGGCCCGGGCTCGGGCCATCGCAGCGCCAATCTTAAGGGAAGTGCGTAAAATTGTCGGTTTTGTCATCTCCTGAGACGACGCAGCAGTTTGAAATGATTCCAAACTAGCCTATATAGAGGTCCAGAGGACAAATCATGTTTATTCAGACCGAAGCCACCCCAAACCCCGCCACTCTGAAGTTCATTCCGGGCAAGCCCGTGCTGCCCGGCGGAACGCGCGAATACCGCGCGGCGGACGAGGCCGAAGAGTGCGCCCTGGCCCAGCAGCTGTTCACGGTTTCTGGCGTTTCCGGCGTATTCCTGGGCCAGGACTTCATCACGGTCAGCAAGAGCGAGGGCGAATGGCAGCATCTGAAGCCAGCCATCCTCGGCCATATCATGGATCACTACCTGTCGAGCGCTCCCATGCTGATGGGCGAAAAGCCCTTGGCCATGACCGACAGCGGCGAGTTTTATGAGGAGTCCGACAAGGCCATCGTCGGCACCATCAAGGAACTTCTTGAAACCCGCGTCAGGCCTGCGGTTGCGCAGGATGGCGGCGACATCACCTTTCATGGTTTCAAGGAAGGCGTGGTCTTTCTCAACATGAAGGGCTCGTGCGCAGGCTGCCCGAGTTCGACGGCCACGCTCAAGCATGGCATCGAGAACCTGTTGCGGCACTTCGTTCCGGAAGTCACCGAGGTCCGCCCGGTTTAAGGTTACCGGTTTTTGAAAACAGGCTTCCGCTTTTCGACGAAGGCGGACATGCCCTCTTTTTGATCTTCCAGCGCAAACATTGAATGCATGAGGCGGCGCTCAAAGCGCAGGCCTTCGGCAAGGCTCGTTTCAAAGGCGCGGTTCACGGCCTCTTTTGCCATCATGACAACGGGCTGGGAGAAGGTCGCAATTTTTGCGGCTGTCACCACGGCCTCGTCCAGCAACGTGTCGGTTGCCACGATGCGCGACACCAGCCCGCAACGCTCCGCCTCGGCAGCTTCCATCAACCGGCCCGTCAGAATCATTTCCATGGCTTTCGCCTTGCCGATGGAGCGCGCCAGTCTTTGCGTGCCGCCGGAACCCGGAATTATCCCCAAGGTAATTTCCGGCAGGCCGAACTTCGCTGTTTCGGCGGCAATGATGAAATCGCACATTAATGCCAGCTCGCAGCCCCCGCCCAGGCAATAGCCGGAAACGGCAGCGATCATGGGCTTGCGGAATTCCGAAACCTTGTCCCACGCCGACAGAAAATTGCCGAGATAGACATCGATAAAACTCTTTTCCTTCATTTCGCGGATATCAGCGCCTGCGGCAAAGGCTTTGTCGCTGCCCGCGATAATCACACAGCCAATGGCGGCATCTTCCTGAAAATCCGAAAGGGCGTAGTTGAGCTCATCAATGAGCTGTGCGTTCAGGGCATTCAGCGCCTTGGGCCGGTTGAGGGTGATGATCCCCACCGCATCCCGGGTTTCGCTGATGATGTTTTCGTAGGCCATTTCGATTTCCTATTTCTGGCAGGATGGGCAGTAAAAGGTCGAGCGTCCAGATTGCACTATACGACGTATTGTGCCGCGGCAACCCGGGGTTTGGCATTTTTCGCCGGCCCGGTCATAAACCGCGAAACGTTGCTGGTAAGCGCCTTCGCTGCCATCGGTTGAGGAAAAATCCCGCAAGGTGGAGCCGCCCGCGGCAATGGCTTCGTTCAGGATATCCCGGACATGGCGGACAACGTCATTGAGGCGGACATCATGGGTGTTTTTCCTAACCATGGTTCCAGCCTTCCGCTTTGGCGATAAGCCGCTGCGATGAAGGACTTCACTCACATAAATGTTGCCGAGGCCTGCAATGATCCGCTGATCGAGCAAGGCGGCTTTCAGGGGGGCGGATTTCCTCCTGAACCGGCCTGCCAGAAAATCGGCGCTGAATTCATTGCCGAGGGGCTCCACGCCGATATCTTTCAGTAATTTGTGAGTTGCCATTTCATTTTCATGAAGCAGGTCCATGACACCGAAGCGGCGATGGTCGGTGTAGACAATCTGGACGCCATTATCGAGCCGGAAGACCACATGGTCATGGGGACCGGAACCGGCGCCATCGGCGCCCTGTTCAAAATAGAATTCTCCCAGGTTGTTTGGCCGGGCATTTTCATCCAGAACCGTAAAGCGCCCGGTCATGCCGAGATGCACCAAAAGGCAATGGCCATCGTCAAGGTTAACCAGAATATACTTGGCCCGGCGCCGAAGGCCCACGACCTCCCTGCCCTTCAGCCGGGCGGCGAAACCAGTGGGAAAGGGAAAGCGCAGGCCGGCGCGGCGAAGTTCCACACCGGCTATGGAACGGCCCGTGAGGACCGGGCTAAGCCCACGCATAACAGTTTCGACTTCGGGAAGTTCCGGCATGATTATTAAGCAATAAGCGTTAAGCCGCCACACTGGCAATAGAACTCATGAAACCTTTGGTTTATGATGGCTCCATGGTTGAACCGGTTGAAAATGACGTGGACTTCGGCTTTCGCCGGGTGGGCGAAAACGAGAAGCAAGGCCTGGTAAACGAGGTCTTCTCCAAGGCCGCCGAACGCTATGACCAGATGAATGACCTGATGTCGGGGGGCCTGCACCGGTTCTGGAAAGACGATTTGGTTACCCTGCTCAACCCGCCGCGAAAACCCACTCCCTTCAAGGTGCTTGATGTGGCGGGCGGCACGGGCGACATCGCCTTCCGTATTGCCCGGGCTGGCGGTTCCGGAACCCATGTGACGGTTGCCGATATCTCGCCCGAGATGGTGCATGAGGGCAAGAAGCGGGCGGAACGCGAAGGCCTGCTTGACCGCTGTGATTTCACGGTGGGAAATGCCGAGAGCCTGGCTTTTCCCGACCGGAGCTTTGATGCCTATACAATCGCCTTTGGCATTCGCAATGTCACCCATATTGACCGGGCCCTGGCTGAAGCGCACCGCGTGCTGAAGCCCGGCGGGCATTTTATCTGCCTGGAATTTTCCCATGTCGACATGGCGCTTCTTGAGAAAGCCTATGACGCGTTTTCATTCACAGTCATTCCTGCCGTCGGCAAGGTTGTCACCGGCGATGGCCAGCCCTATCGCTACCTGGTCGAAAGCATCCGCAAATTTCCCAAGCAGGACGACTTCAAGGCCATGATGGATGCGGCAGGCTTTGCCCGCACAAGCTACCGCAATCTTTCAGGCGGGATTGTCGCCATTCATTCGGGCTGGCGGATTTGATGATTTCAACGGTGAAAAATATCTGGCGGCTGGCCCGCGCCGGACGGACCATGGCGCGCTATGATTTTTTCCTGCAGCCGGAACAGATTTCCGACCTGCCATGGTTTGCACGGGCACTTCTGAAAACCGCCAAGTTTGGCGCGGCCGCACCAATCGTTGATTCCGGCAGCCGGGTGACCACAGCGCTTTCGTCGCTCGGGCCGAGCTACATCAAGCTTGGGCAATTCCTCTCCACCCGCCCGGACGTGATCGGCGCCAAGCGGGCCTTTGAACTGAAATCCCTGCAGGACCGGCTGCCACCTTTCAGCATGGCGGAGGCGCTCGACATCATCCGTGCCAATCTTGGCCAGAGCGTTGAAGACCTGTTCACGGAGTTCGGCGAACCAGTTGCCGCCGCATCGATTGCGCAAGTCCATAAGGCGATGACAAAGGATGGCGAGCATGTTGCCGTCAAGATCCTGCGCCCCGGCGTCGAGAAGCGTTTTGCCGATGACCTCTCGAGTTTTTTCTTTGCGGCGTGGATGATGGAGCGGTTTTCACGCGAAGCGCAGCGCTTGCGCCCCGTTGCCGCGGTTGAAATGCTCGACCATTCCATGAAGCTCGAACTTGATTTGCGTATGGAGGCTTCAGCCATTTCGGAAATGGCCAAGGCCACCGCTGATGACCCGAACTTCCGCCTGCCAACCGTCAACTGGCCGCTCACCGCCCGCCAGGTTCTGACGACGGAATGGATTGACGGTACGCCCATTTCGGATATCGCAACCCTGAGGGCGAAGGGCTTTGATCTAAAGGCCCTGGGCGACAACATCATCCAGAGTTTCCTGCGCCATGCCATCCGCGACGGTTTCTTCCATGCGGACATGCATCAGGGGAATCTTTTCGTCGATGCAAGCGGCCATCTCGTGGTGGTTGACTTCGGCATCATGGGACGGCTGAGCGAAGGCGACCGCCTGTTCCTCGCTGAAATACTTTATGGCTTCATCACGCGGGACTACATGCGCGTGTCCCAGGTCCACTTTGATGCGGGCTATGTGCCGCGCGACCAGGATGTGGCCGATTTTGCCCAGGCGCTGCGCGCCATCGGCGAGCCCATCATGGGCCTTGCCGCAAATGAAATCTCCATGGCGCGGCTTTTGACCCAGCTTTTTGAGGTGACGGGCCAATTCAACATGGTGACCCAGCCGCAGCTGTTGCTCTTGCAAAAGACCATGGTTGTGGTCGAAGGCGTGGCCCGCACCCTTAATCCTGAGCTTAACATGTGGGTCACCGCCGAACCCGTGGTGCGAAGCTGGATTGAACGCAAGCTGGGGCCCATCGGCAAGCTGGAGGGAGCCGTGCAAAGTGCGGCTTCGCTTGGCCGCCTGGCCTCCATGCTGCCGGGTGTAGTGACCGAAATCGTGCAATCCGGCAGCATCAAGCTCGACGCTGACACGACAAACCGCATTGCCCTCGCCCACCACCACGCCAACCGCTTCCAGCGCTATGCGCTGATGGCAGGGGCGGCTGCGCTGGTGGCAATCGCCCTCAAACTCGTCCTTTAAGAAAGAGCGTTTAATCGCTACATTGGCCCCATGACCGCTGTCTCCGGAAAAACCATACTTCTCATCATTGGCGGCGGAATTGCCGCCTATAAGTCCCTTGAATTGATCCGTCTTTTGACGGGCAAGGGGATGCGGGTGCGCACCATCATGACCAAGGCGGCGGAAGAATTCGTAACGCCGTTGTCGGTTGCCAGCCTCACCAGGCAAAAGGTTCACACCGCCCTTTTCAATCTCACCGACGAAGTTGAGATGGGCCATATTGAATTGTCGCGCGCCGCCGACCTGCTGGTTGTGGCGCCCGCCACGGCAGACCTGATGGCCAAGATGGCCCATGGCCAGGCCAATGACCTTGCTTCAACGACGCTGCTTGCCACGGACAAGCCGGTGCTGATCGCACCCGCCATGAATGTGCGGATGTGGCATCACGCGGCGACCCAGCGCAATCTCCAGCAGTTGAAGCGCGATGGCATTCTCCTCGTCGGCCCCAATGAAGGTGACATGGCCTGCGGCGAATATGGGCTAGGGCGCATGGCGGAGCCTGGCGAAATCGCTGCGGCCATCGAAGCGGCCCTCGCTCCTAAAGCACAGCCCCTCAAGGGCAAGAAGGTGCTGATCACGGCTGGGCCAACGCGCGAGGCCATTGATCCGGTGCGTTACATTTCCAATTATTCTTCCGGCAAGCAGGGCTATGCCATTGCGGCGGCGGCGGTGGCACTCGGGGCTGAAACGGTTCTGGTGTCAGGGCCAGTCGATCTGCCTATCCCTCCCGGCGTGCAGATGATTCCGGTGACGAGTGCGGTTGAAATGCTGTCGGCCAGCGAGCGGGAGCTTCCCAGTGACATCGCAATCTTCACGGCGGCGGTTGCCGACTGGCGCGTGGCGGAGGAGAAAGGCCAGAAGATCAAGAAGGACAAGCGCGGCGTTCCCGATCTCACGTTTGTGGAAAATCCCGACATCCTGCAAACCATCGCCAAGCGCGCGTCGAAGCGACCGACACTGGTTGTTGGATTTGCTGCAGAGACAGAAAACCTTCTGGAGAACGCCCGCGATAAACTGAAGAAAAAAGGCTGCGACCTCATCGTCGCCAATGATGTGAGCAAGGAGCGCGGGGTTTTCGGCGGTGATAAAAATACCGTGCAACTCGTTTCGGCTTCCGGCGTTGAAAGCTGGGGGCTTCTGTCGAAACAGGATGTGGCGCAGCGTTTGATGGCGGAACTTGCGGCGCAACTCACAGCAGGCAAGGCATGACACCATTGCGGATCATGCGGCTGGCCAATGGCGAGAACTTGCCGCTGCCCGCTTATGAAACACCGGGTGCCGCCGGCATGGATCTTCGTGCCGCGGAAGATACGGTGCTGAAACCCGGCGCGCGCTTTCTGATGCCCACGGGCTTTGCCATTGCACTTCCCGACCACCATGAAGCGCAGGTGCGGCCGCGGTCCGGGCTCGCCGTCAAGCATGGGGTTACAGTTCTGAATGCGCCGGGCACGATCGACAGCGATTACCGCGGCGAAATCAAAGTGCCCTTGATCAATCACGGCACGGCTGATTTCATTATCCGGCGTGGCGACCGCATTGCCCAGATGATCGTGGCCGCCGTAGCGCGCGCCACATTGCAGGAGGTCGCGGCTCTCGATGATACGGCGCGGGGCGACAGTGGCTTTGGCTCTTCGGGAATCCGCTGATGGCGCTGTCCCCGGATGAAGTTGAACGTTACGCCCGGCACATCGTGATGCCTGAAGTCGGCGGGCCGGGGCAGGCCAAGCTTATCAACGCCAAGGTTCTGGTCATTGGGGCTGGCGGCCTTGGGGCGCCGGCGCTGCTCTATCTCGCGGCGGCAGGCGTCGGTACGATCGGCATTTGCGACAACGACACGGTGAGCCTTTCAAATCTCCAGCGGCAGGTTGTCCATACAACTGCGGCGGTGGGCGAATACAAAACGGAGAGCGCCAAGGCGACTCTGGAGGCGATCAATCCGCATCCCAGAATTATCGAGCACCGCCTGCGCCTTGATGCGTCCAATGTGCTCGACATCATCCGGCAGTATGACATCGTTGCCGATGGCTGCGATAATTTTCCCACCCGGTTTCTGGTCAGTGACGCGTGTTACTTTGCCAGGAAACCTTTGGTCTCAGCTGCGGTGGGCCAGTTCGACGGGCAGATTTCAACCTTCAAGCCTTACGGGAATTCGCCCTCGGGCGAACCTTGGCCAACCTATCGCTGCTTTATCGGCGATCTTCCGGAACGCGGTCTTTTTCCGGCCTGTGAAGAGGTGGGCATTTTGGGCGCACTCCCCGGCATTATCGGCTCCATGCAGGCCATGGAAGTGATCAAGGAAATCCTCGGGATCGGCGACAGCCTGGCGGGCCGCCTTGTGATGTATGACGCCCTGGCGACACGATTTTATGAAACCAGGCTGGCATGGAACCCAACCAATCCCCTCACGGGCCGCAAGCCCACGATCACATCGCTGCAATCCGAGACCTACATTTGAGAATATAAAGAAATCTTTATGTCCTTATTGCCAGGTTGCGTGACTCCTGCTATAGGCACGGGCTTCAATCGTTAATATCCCTGTTTTGGAGCACACCCATGGCCGCTTTCACTGATTATCATGTTGCCGACATCAAGCTTGCCGAATGGGGGCGCAATGAGCTCGACATGGCCGAGGTCGAAATGCCGGGCCTGATGTCCACCCGGGAAGAATATGCCAAGGCCCAGCCCCTGAAGGGCGCGCGCATTTCCGGCTCGCTCCACATGACGATCCAGACCGCGGTTCTGATCGAGACCCTGAAGGCGCTCGGCGCCGATATCCGCTGGGCCTCCTGCAACATCTATTCAACCCAGGACCATGCGGCTGCCGCCATTGCGGCCGCAGGCATTCCGGTTTTTGCGTTCAAGGGTGAGACGCTCAAGGAATACTGGCAGTACACCGCAAAGATTTTCGACTGGGCCGATGGCCAGCCGACCAACATGATCCTTGATGATGGCGGCGATGCTACCCTTTACATCCTGCTGGGCGCACGGGCCGAAACGGACCCAAAGCTTATTGCCTTCCCCAAGAGCGAAGAAGAGGAATGCCTCTATGCGGAGATCGCCAAGCGCCTGAAAGCCAGCCCGGGCTGGTTCAGCAAGGTGCGCGCTTCGATCATTGGCGTTTCCGAGGAAACCACAACGGGCGTTCACCGCCTTTATGAATTGCAGAAGAAGGGCGAGCTTCCCTTCCCCGCCATCAACGTGAATGACAGCGTCACCAAGTCGAAATTCGACAACAAGTATGGCTGCCGGGAATCGCTGGTGGATGCCATCCGGCGCGGCACGGATGTGATGATGGCCGGCAAGGTGGCGGTTGTTTTGGGCTATGGCGATGTGGGCAAGGGCTCGGCACTTTCGCTGCGCGGTGCGGGGGCCCGTGTGGTAGTGACCGAAGTTGATCCCATCTGCGCGCTGCAAGCGGCGATGGACGGCTATTCCGTGCAAACCCTGTCGGATGTGGTGGCCAATGCCGATATTTTTGTAACGGCAACCGGCAACAAGGATGTCATCACGGTTGATGACATGAAGCAGATGAAGGACATGGCCATCGTCTGCAACATCGGGCATTTCGACAATGAAATCCAGGTTGCCGAATTGAAGAATTTCCAGTGGACCAACATCAAGCCGCAGGTGGATCTCGTACATTTCCCCAAGGGCAACCGGATTGTGCTTCTCTCGCAGGGACGCCTGGTCAATCTTGGCAATGCCACGGGACATCCCAGCTTCGTCATGTCCGCCTCGTTCACCAACCAGACCTTGGCGCAGATCGAGCTCTTCACCAATGCCAAGACCGGCAAGTACAAGAACGAGGTTTATGTGCTGCCGAAGCATCTCGATGAAAAGGTGGCAAGCCTCCATCTGGAAAAGCTGGGGGTCAAGCTGACACGGCTTAGCGATGATCAGGCGGCCTATATCGGGGTGGCGCCAAAAGGCCCGTTCAAGCCTGATTATTACCGCTACTAGACAAGCCATGGGGGGCTGCTTTCCTCCCATGAAGTAGTTCCGACAGGCTATTTTTGAGTCTATATCTCCGGATGGGACAGATGCGGCCTGATTCGGGCCCGCATCTCGCAGGTGGCCGGAGAAAAAATGCGGGAAGGCAACAGCACAATGAACGCGTTTATGCGTCATATCGCGGTTGCCGGTTTCGTAATTTTGCAGTGTGGCAGCGCCCTTGCCGCGCCTTTCCAAATCCCTGATTTCGACCCCCTGATGAGTTTCCTCACGTTGGCCGCGGTGGCGGTTTTTATCTGGGCTTTTCTTGTCGTCAGGAGGCTGAGCCAGGGTGAGAACAGGGCACGCCAGCGCATCAATGAACTGGAGATCAGGCTCAACGAGGCAGAGACGGCCTTTGCCGCCGAAGCCCATGTCATGGTGGTCTGGCGCGGGAAGGAAGAATTCCCCAGCCGCATTATCGGCAGCATGTATGGCAGCGCCAAGGTTCCGTCGGCCGTTGCCGAAATGCTGAATTTCCCCGCCTGGCTGGAAGCTGATTCCAGCAATGTCATTGAGGACTGCATCAGAACCCTGCGGGAGATGGGGAAGCCCTTCAACATTGGCGTCAAGACACTCAACAATGAATTGCTTGAAGCCGATGGGCGTGCCGCGGGCGGCATGGCGACCTTGCGGTTCCGCCCGCTCTCCGGCGAGCGGCGGCAGATCACCGAGCTGAATTACGATGCGCGGAAACTGGGCATGCAGGTCGAGCGCCTCAGCGCGGTGCTGGATTCGGCGCCCCTGCCCATCTGGCTTCGCGACGCGGATGGCAGGCTGAGCTGGGTCAACCAGGCCTATGTCAAGGCGGTGGAGCTGCCCGACAGCGCGTCGGTTCTGCGGTCCCTGATTGAAGTTGCCTCGCCCGAGCGGATTGACACGACAAAGGCCGATCCCAAGACCGGGCTCCTGGGAAGAACTCACGCGGTTTTTGCCGGCGCCATGCGGGCCCTTAACATCCATGAGGTGGCCCTGCCGGAAGGCAAGGCGGGCTTTGCGGTGGATGTTTCGGAGCTGGAAGAAATCGAAAAGGAGCTTGACCGGCATATCAAGGCCCATGCCTCGACGCTCAACAAGCTTGACACGGCAATCGCCATCTTCGGGCCTGACCAGCGCCTGCGCTTTCACAACATGGCTTTCGCCCAGCTCTGGCCGCTTGACGGGAAATTGCTCGACATGCATCCCACCGATGGCGAGATCCTCGACCGCCTGCGGACCCAGCGGTGCATTCCGGAACAGGCCAACTACCGCGAATGGCGGGCCAAGCAGCTTTCCTCCTATACGACGCTCGAAATGCGCGAAAGCTGGTGGTACCTGCCCGATGGACGCTCGCTGCATGTGGTGTGCGAACAGCATCCCTTCGGCGGCGTCACCTACCTGTATGAGAACGTCACCAAGGAAATCCAGCTTGAGAGCCGCTACAACGAGCTTATCGGGGTGCAGCGCGAAACCCTCGACAATCTCGAAGAGGCCATTGCCCTGTTCGGCTCCGATGGCCGCCTGAAGCTCTTCAACCCGGCCTTCTCGAAATTCTGGAATTTTGACGGTGCCTTTCTGCAGAGGGAACCCCACGTTGACCAGCTTGCCAGCGATGCCGTGGTGATCCGGGAAGCGGGTGCCGCATGGCAGGAGATCAAGTTCGGTGTCACCGGCATGGAGTCGGAACGCCGGGCGCTCCGCGGCCGCATGACGGCCAGTGACCGCATCCTGCAATACAGTTCGGTGCCGCTGCCCGATGGCAACACGCTTCTGACCTTCTCGGACATTTCCGATCCGGCAAAAATGGAACGGGCGCTCCGTGACCGGACCGAGGCCCTGGAAGCGGCGGACCGTCTCAAGAACGCCTTTCTCAGCAATGTCTCCTATGAAGTGCGTACGCCGCTCACAAGTATCCTGGGATTTGCCGAAACCCTGGACCTCGGGCTGGTGGGCGAGCTTTCGCCGAAGCAGCGGGAATATGTTCTCGACATCAAGCGCTCGTCGGAGGAACTGAAGGCCATCATTGATGCCATCATCGACCTGTCGGCCATTGATGCAGGCGCCATGGAACTGAAGCTGTCCAAACTGGATGTTGCCTCGATCCTTCAGACAGTTGCTGAAAAACTGTCGCCCACGATTATCCGGCGCGACCAGACCCTGAGCATAGAACTGGCGGAGGACTCGCTTGCCTTTGTCGGCGATATAATGCGGGTGGAGCAGATCATTTCAAACCTGCTGTCAAATGCCATCGGATTTTCAGCAAGGGGCAGCCAGATCCGCATGGGGGCCCGGCGTTCCGGCGCCAATGTCCAGATCTGGATCGCCGACTCGGGCCGGGGCATTGACCCGGAATTCCAGAAAAAGGCCTTCGAAAGATTCCAGTCCAAGCCCCTGCCGGGCAGCCACCGCGGGCCGGGGCTGGGCCTGGCCATCGTCAAAAGCTTCACCGAGCTTCACGGCGGCAATGTTTCCCTTATTTCCAAGCTTGACCGCGGCACGACTGTTGTGTGTAGCTTCCCGGTTGATGGACCCGCGAGACAAATCCCCAAGACCAGCCCGGCTGAACGCCTCAGCCCGCAGCGTGTTGCCTAAGCCCTTAACCCATGATCATTGAACGCCGCTCCATCCCACTTGCCGCCATGGAGGCTTTTGCGCGGGAACTTTCGCTGTGGGCGCGGCCGGGTCTGGCCATCCACCTCTCGGGCGACCTGGGAGCCGGAAAATCAGCGTTTGCGCGGGCCTTCATCCGGGGGCTGGCGCTGGATGACAGGGAATTCGACATTCCCAGCCCGTCATTTTCGCTGGTTCAATCCTACGAAGCCTTGCGGGTGCCGGTGGTGCATGTGGATCTCTACCGGGTCAACTCGGCTGCGGAAGTGAATGAACTGGGCCTTGAGGAATTTCTGGCCAAGTCCCTGATGATCATCGAATGGCCGGAAAAACTGCCGGAGCATATTTCCCCCGATCATCTGAAAATTTCCTTCACGGGATCAGGCGGGACCCGTGACCTGAAGCTTGAGGCGGCGGGGAAGTGGATTGAAGTCCTCAAGCGCAATGAAGCAATCAAGGGATTTGTGGACCAATCGGAAGTGGCCGGCGGGACACGTTCTCATTTCGAGGGTGACGCTTCGGCCCGGCGCTATGAACGGGTTGCGGGCAATGCCGCTACACTATTGCTGATGGACATGCCCAGCAGGCCGGACGGCCCTGTGGTGAAAAACGGCAAGCCCTACAGCGCCATTGCCCATCTGGCTGAGGGCATAGCCGCGGTGGTGGGCATCAATTATTATCTTTTTGATCTCGATTACAGCGTGCCCCAGATTTACGCGGCAGACGTAAAGCTTGGCCTGGCCCTTATCGAACCTCTTGGCGACAGGGTTTTCAGCCGGATGATGGCGCGGGGCGAAGACATGGGAGAGCCCATGAAAGCGGCCGTGGAAGTTCTTGCAGACATGGCCGCAAGGAATTGGCCCCGCAAGGTTCCGGTGCGGGGCGGCGGCAACCATCACATTGCAACTTATGATCTTGACGCCATGCTGATCGAAGTTGATCTTCTGCCGTCCTGGTTCTGGCCGCTGCAAAAGAAATCCGCGCCGGGTGATGACGTGAAAGCGGAATTCTCAGCGATCTGGCAAACGCTCCTCGCCAGCATCGGTACGCACAAGCCTGTCTGGAGCTTGCGGGATTATCATTCGCCCAATCTGCTCTGGCTGCCGGAGCGCAAGGGGCTGCGCCGTGTCGGGATCATCGACACGCAGGATTGCGTCATGGGGCATCCGGCCTATGACCTTGTCTCCATGCTGCAGGACGCGCGCGTTGATATTGATTTCCAGCGCGCCGATGAACTCTTTGACCATTATTGCGGCCTGCGCCCGGTTCAGGGTCCATTCGACGCCTGCGAATTTTCCCGTGTCTTTGCAATCCTCGGGGCCCAGCGCGCCACCAAAATACTGGGGATTTTCGCGCGCCTTTCCAAGCGCGACGGCAAGCCCATCTACCTCAATCATATCCCCCGCGTTTCGCGCTATCTCAAGCGCAATCTGGAACACCCTGCTCTTGCGGTTCTCAAGAGCTGGTATGAGCGGAATTTGCCGCTATGACCGAAGCCATCGGCAGCCATGCCATGATCCTTGCCGCTGGCTTTGGCCTGCGCATGCGGCCCTTGACCAACGACCGTCCCAAGCCTCTCATCGAAGTTGCCGGAAAGCCGCTCATTGACTACGGGTTTGACCGGTTGCGGGAATCAGGCGTTCAAAAGGTGGTGGTTAACGGCCATTACAAGGCCGAGCAGATATTGCAGTGGTCATGGCAGCAGGCAGCGCCCGAGGTTCTCTTCTCCGATGAACAGACGGAGATTCTTGATACGGGCGGCGGCATCGCGAAGGCGCTTCCGCTTCTTGGCCCCCAGCCGTTCTTTGTGATTAACAGTGACAGTTTCTGGACAGATGGAAGGGTTCCGGCCCTCAGCCGTTTGCGTGCCGCGTGGGATGACACGGCGATGGATTGCCTGCTCCTGCTGTGCCACGTTGACCGCACCATTGGTTATGATGGCCGGGGGGATTTCCGCCTGGAACGCGACGGTCGCCTCACCCGCCAACAGGGATCAGGGGCTCTTGCCTATATCGGGGCCTATCTCGTGCATCCTCGCCTTTTTGCCGGCGTTGCGGTAGAAAAATTCTCGATGAATGTCCTGTGGGACAAGGCCATTTCAGAGGGCCGCATGCATGGCATGGCGCACAGCGGAAAGTGGTTTCATGTGGGAACGCCTGACGCCATCGGTTTGGCCGAGGCCGAACTTGCCAAGACCTAGATCATGGATGAGAGACCGCAGCGCGTCTACACCATAGCCAGCGATGCGCCGTTCCTGGACATCCTGGCGAAGGCGGTTCTGCGGGGCTTTCCTTATGCGGAGGGGCATCACCATCCGTCACTTGCGGCATGGACAATTCTTGTGCCCACACGGCGCGCGGCCCGCGCGCTTCAAGAAAAACTGCTGGTTGCAAGCGGCAAGACGGCGCTTGTACTGCCGCAGATAAGGCCCATCGGCGATCTTGATGAAGATGTTCTCGAGGCGCAGCGCCCCGATGCGGCCTTGCCCGATGCAATCAACGATATCGGCCGGGAATTCGCGCTCATGACCCTTATTGACGACTGGGCCCGCGAAAATCCGCAGCTTCGCCTGGCGCAGGAGCTTGCGCAGGCGCCGCAGCAGGCCCAATCACTGGCGGCAAGTCTAGGCGAACTGATTGATGTCATGGAAACCGAGGAGGTTTCCTTTGACCGCCTGCCGGACGCCTATCTGATAGATCTCGCGGTCCATCGGGAGGCAATCCTCAGCCTGTTCGATCTGGTGAGAAAAAAACTTCCTGCACAGCTGATGCGTGAGAATCTCATGGAGGCGAAGGAGCGGCGCAGCCGCCTCATTCGCCTGGAGGCCAAGAGGCTGATTGAAAACCCTCCTTCTGGTCCCATTATTGCCGCAGGTTCAACGGGTTCCATTCCGGCGACGCGGGAATTGCTGAAAGCGATTTTCAATTTGGAAAATGGCGCGGTGATCCTGCCCGCCCTTGATGAGGGGATGGACGCAAAAAGCTGGGAGGCGGTTTCGCCGCAGCATCCGCAATTTGCCATCAAGCGGCTTGTTGAGGCCATCGGCGTCGGGCGCGAGAACATCATCATGCTTGGAACGGAATCCGGAGATAGAGCTTGGCTCGCCAGCGAACTCATGCGCCCTTCGGAAGTTTCCGATGACTGGCAAAAGGCGCTGGCCGGTCAGGGCGGCAGGATCAAACGGGCGCTTGAAAATGTGTCCCTCGTGGAAGCGCGCGACAAAAATGACGAAGCCTCGATCATTTCGCTGATGATGCGGCAGGCTCTGGAAAAGCCAATGGGCGACATGGCCCTGGTCACACCGGACCGCGACCTGGCACGGCGGGTGAAAGCAAATCTTTCACGTTGGAATATTGAGGTAGATGATTCTGCGGGCGAACCGCTCAGCCGTTTTGGTGCTGCCTCCCTGATGGTTCTTCTCATGGATGTTGTCGAAGAAAATTTTTCAGCCTCCGCATTGCAAAGCCTGTTCAGCCATCCGCTTGCAACATTTGGTTTCGAAAGGACGCGATTCAGTGCCTCGGCGCGACATGTCGAAGTTGCGCTATTTCGATCTTCGCCGATGATTCATGGGTTGGAAGGTCTGCTGCCGTCCTTCGATCGAGCGCAATCGGAATCAAAAGGCGATTCTCACCCTCATCCCATTGTCACCCATCTCAGGGAGAATGACTGGCAGGAGATGCGCGAATGTCTTGCGCGGGTGGTGGAGATACTGGGTCCGCTTTCGCCACGTTCTGTCACGACATTCAAAGAACACCTTGATAGCTTGATGTCCGTGGCGGAAAGTATTTCCGGCGATGGGTTCTGGAATGGTCCAGAAGCGGAGGAACTTGAAACGCTCGTCGAAAGCTTGCGGCAAGAATCCCCACGGCTTCCCGTTTGCAGTTTTGCGCGCGCCAGCGCCACGATCCGCCGGCACTTGCAAAGAATTCCGGTGCGGGACATCAGAAACGCCGGCACACGACTTTCCATTCTTGGTCTGCTGGAAGCGCGCTTGGTGCATCCGCAAACAGTTATTCTTGGTGGATTGAATGAGGGCATATGGCCGCGGTTGCCGGACCCCGGCCCGTGGCTTAACCGGCCGATGCGCAATACCTTCGGCATGCAGCAGCCGGAGCTCAGGATTGGCCAGGAGGCCCATGATTTTGTCCAGGCTTTCGGTGCGCCGCAGGTTTTTCTGACCTGGGCGCAGCGCGACGGCATGGACCCGGCCATTCCCTCCCGCTGGATTTTGCGCCTGCAAACAATCCTGAAAGCGGCCGGGCACACGCCCGAGGACATGCCTTCCGAACCCTGGCAAGCGTGGGCGGCGCGGCTTGATCAGGCCGACAATATCCGGCCCACGCCTCATGGCAAACCCCAGCCCCGGCCGCCCGTCGAGGCAAGGCCAAAGCGGATCAGCGTGAGCCGGGTTGAAACGCTGATCCGTGACCCTTACGCGATTTACGCCGATGCCGTGTTGAAACTGAAGCCCTTGCCCAATATTGCCGCTGCCCCCGATGCGGCACTGCGCGGCACGCTTTTCCACAAGGCCATTGGCGATTTTTTCACGCTTTATCCAAAAGCTTTGCCGAGCGATGCGGTGGAAAAATTCAGCGCCCTTGGCAAAGAGATATTCCGGCCCTTCCGGAATGATCCGGAAATCATGGGCTTCTGGTGGACCAGATTCCAGCGCCTTGCCCGATGGATCGTCGAGAACGAAGTTTCCTTGCGCAGCGATGTGGCGGAGGTCATTGCGGAAGTGAAGGGAAGCCTTCCTCTGAAAATTGGCGATGCTGATTTCACGCTCAGTGCGCGTGCCGACCGGATTGACATACTTGCCGATGGCACGGCGCGCATTGTTGATTTCAAGACAGGGGCAATACCCAGCGTCAAAAAAATAGAGGAAGGATTTTCGCCCCAGCTCACACTGGAAGCCGCCATGCTGGAGCGCGGTGCCTTCGAGCATGTGGGCAAGCACCAGACCAGCGAGCTAACTTACATCAGGATAACCGGAGGCATTCCACCGGGAGAATTGAAGTCGGTTGATCTTGCGCCCATGGACGTGGCGCGCGAGCATCTTGACCGCCTTGGGGGACTTCTCGGCAAATACCAGAACCCCAATCTCGCCTATCTCCCCCGCTACGCCATCGAAAACGTTGAGGCGGTATGCGATTATGACCATCTCTCGCGCTACCGTGAATGGATCCTGGCGGGTGACGGCTGATGGCCAAATCCAAGAGCGCCACGCCTGAACAGAAAACTGCCTCGAACCCGGCGGCCTCCGCCTGGGTGGGCGCCAATGCGGGGTCGGGCAAAACCCATGTGCTGGTGGATAGGGTGACGCGCCTCATGCTCGCGGGCGTTGATCCCATGTCAATCCTTTGCCTCACCTACACCAAGGCTGCGGCCAAGGAGATGGCCAACCGCCTGCATGAGCGGCTTGGCGCATGGGTCGGCCTTTCCAATGCCGCACTCACCAAACAGCTCTTCCAAATGGGGCATGATGAGGTGGATCACAAAACGCTGTCCCGGGCCAGGCGGCTGTTCACGGCGGCGCTCGAAACGCCCGGCGGCCTCAAGATTCAAACCATTCACGCTTTCTGCGAACGGATTCTGCAGCTCTTTCCGGTCGAGGCCGGGCTTGCGCCGGGATTTGAAGTTCTGGAATCCAGCCAATCCAAGCAGCTGCTTCGCGAAGCCCGCGATCAGGTTTTGCGCGAAGCCCAGGGCGATGAGACTTCAGCTTTCGCCAGCGCGCTGGAAATCACCACCCGTTACACCCATTCCGACAGTTTCGATGCGCTTCTCGAGCGCCTGCTTTCAAAGCGCCAAATCCTGAAGGATGCGATAGCGGCACACGGTTCCATTGAAGATATCAGCCAGGCGCTCAGGGCTGAGTTTGCCATTGACCCGCACCACAGCGTCGAGAACCTCAGGATGGAACTGCTGAGGTTTGACAGAGCAGCCATCGAAAGAATAATTCCCGTGCTTTCCGGCTCCCTTGCCACCAACCAAAAAACCGCGGACCATCTTTCTGTCCTTCTCAAGGAAAATGACAGTGTGCGGGTGGAAAACCTCATCCGGCGCATTTACTATACGTCCGATGGCGAGAAGCCGAAAAAGCCCGCTTCGGTCATCACGGAAAAACTTCTGAAGGATAATCCCTGGATCCGCGACTGGCTTTCCGCGGAGATGGCGCGTTGCCTCGCCCTGATCGAGCAGATCGACAATCTCACGCGCATCGGGGCGACATGTGCTTTGCTTACTCTCGCCGACGCGATGATCTCGGAATTTGAGGCGGCCAAGAAACGCCGCGGCGCCTATGACTTCGATGATCTCATTTTGAAAACCCGCGACCTTCTTGTCGACAAGGCAACGGCGCAGTGGGTTCTGTTCAAGCTTGACCGCGGCATTGAGCACGTTCTTGTCGACGAAGCGCAGGACACCAGCCTCGCCCAGTGGCAAATCGTCAGTGCACTGACAAGTGAGTTTTTTTCCGGAACCGGCAGCCGCGAGGTTCCGGACCGCACACTCTTCGTGGTGGGCGACCGCAAGCAATCGATTTTCAGTTTCCAGGGCGCAAATCCGGCCGCCTTTGAGGCATCGCGGGAAATATTCGGGGCGCAGATCAGCAATGTGGGCCAGCCCTTCAGCACGGTGGACCTCACTATTTCCTATCGTTCCACGATGGAGGTGCTGAAAGCGGTTGATATGGTTTTTGCGGAAGGAATGAGGGCTCGCGTGGGGCTGGACGGCATCCATCCCCAGAACTTGCACCATGAGTCCAACCGGGATGGCGAGCCCGGATTGTTTGAACTCTGGCCGCTGATGGAACCCGATGAAAAGGCCGAGAGGGAACCCTGGCACGCCCCGGTTGACCAATACCCGCCCCGGTCTGGATTGCGCAAACTGGCGCAAAAACTTGCGGAAACGATCAAATCCTGGATCGGAAAACGCCATATCATGGCGCTTAACCGTACGGTGGAAGCTGGCGATATCCTGATCCTGTTTCGCACCCGGAGCGCGCTTTTCGATATCCTGATCAGCGAACTGCGCAAGGCCGGACTCCCGGTGGCAGGGGCGGACCGCCTAAAGCTTTCGGAGAATATCGCCATCCTCGACATGATGGCCCTGGTGCAATTCGCGCTCCTGCCTGATGATGATTATTCACTGGCTTGCGTGCTCAAAAGCCCGCTCGTGCCAAGACCGCTGACGGAAGATCAGCTTTTCAAGCTGGCCCATGGGCGCGACGCCACATCCCTGTGGGCAAGGCTGGGCGCTTCGGATGAGGCTAGCTGCGGGGAAGCCTGCAAGGTTCTGGGAGAGTGGCTGAAGGCTTCGGAAAATCTGCGGCCCTTTGAATTCCTCTCGATGGTCCTGATCAGAACCCGGAAAGCTTTTCTGGCGCGATTGGGAAGCGAGGCCGGAGATGCGCTTGACGCGTTGCTTGAGGTTTCGCTGTCCTATGAGGAAAATCATTCTTCTTCGCTTGCCGGATTTGCAACCTGGTTTGCCTCCGAGGATACGGAGATCAAGCGCAATATGGATCAGGGCAGCGGGGAAATCCGGTTGATGACGGTGCATGGCGCGAAGGGGCTTGAATCCAGCATCGTAATCCTGCCCGACACCACGTCCACGCCGCGCAGCAACGCCACAACGGCCCTCATGTTTGTTGAGCCCAAAAGGGGCGGGTCAACACTGCCTTTCTGGCGGCTGTCGGGGCTGGCGCAATCCCAGGCCATCGAGGGATGGAAGGACAGGGACAAGCAAACCGAACTGGAGGAGCAGCGCCGCCTGCTCTATGTGGCGATGACCCGGGCGCGCGACGAGCTTTATGTCTGCGGCTACAAAATCCATAAGGAAAGCCCCGAGAACAGCTGGTACACTTTGGTGGAGGAGGCGGCGCTGAGCCAGGGCATTCTGCGGGCTGTCGAATCCGCTGACGGCAGTTCATGCCAGCGGTTTGGTCCGGACCCGACCTGGAACGGCATGGCCTCTGTTGTGCCGAAGGCAGCACACGGCGTTCCCGATTGGCTGTTTAGAAATCCGGATACTGTTCCTCAAAGATTACGGCCGGCGCCAAGTGCGCGCCGTGATGTTGGCTCCAATGTGGCCGTGGCCGGCGGGCGCGCCATCCACAGGATCCTGCAGGATTTGCCAGGCATGGCTTCAGACGCAGGATTGAATTTTGCGAGACGCATTCTCGCCAAGAACGCACTTGATGCGGGATTGGCTGAAAAAATCCTTGGCCTCATTGCGCATCCCGATCACAACGATTTTTTTGGTCCAGACAGTCAGGCGGAGGTCAGTATCGGATCAGTTTCGCAGAACGGCCAGCGCATCACCGAACGGATTGATAGGCTTGTGGTGCGGGATAAAGACATTCTCGTGCTCGATTATAAAACCGACTGGAATGTGCCGGACAGGCTAGAGGCGGACCATCCCCATGTGCTGCAACTTGCCTCCTATGCCCGCACCCTCGCGCAGGCCTATGACGGCAAACCTGTCCGTGCCGCAATTCTCTGGACGAGCCTGCCCCGTTTGGACTGGATTGCCGATAACACGCTGGAGAAAGCCATTTCCAGCATGGCAGCCATCACGTGAACAGGGCCGCCCTTGACCGGGGGGCTGGCGATACCTACCTTCCCTAGCAACTCAAGGAATAGCGGAGAATCAATCGTGTCCACCCATAAAGTATCTGACGCGTCATTTGATGCGGATGTCCTCAAATCCACCACTCCAGTCGTTGTCGATTTCTGGGCGGAATGGTGCGGCCCCTGCAAAATGATTGGTCCGGCCTTGGAGGAAATTGCCCAGACGCTTGGCTCCAAGGTCAAGATCGTCAAGATCAACATCGATGAAAACCCCCAAACCCCTTCGAAATACGGGGTCCGGGGCATTCCCACCCTTATGGTGTTCAAGGGCGGAGCGGTTTCCTCAACCAAGGTCGGGGCTGCGCCCAAGGGCCAGCTGCAATCTTGGATTGAGCAGTCGATCTAACGCCGGGCTGCACCCGACACGCCCGACATCGTCCGGTTTTCATGGACGCTCAGGACGTGGCCGGCCAGATAAAGTGAACCGCAAATCAGTATTCTTGGGGCAGGTGTCGTCAGCGATGCCTGCCCCAAGGCTTTAATGAGGGAAGTTGCGGTTTCCGCCGAGAGGTTCCGGCTGCGGGCAATTTCCGCGAGTTGGTCGGCGGGAACGGCATTGGGCTCGCCGGGAATGGCTATCGTCACCACCCGCTGCGCCAGGCCCTCAAAGGGTTCGATGAAGCTCGCGGCATCCTTGGTATTGAGCATGCCCCAGATGAGAACCAGCGGGCGTGAATGGCGGTCGTTGATATCGGAAAAGGCCCGGGCAATAACGCGGCCCGCCGACGGGTTGTGGCCGCCATCAAGCCAAAGCTCGGCATCTTTCGGCAGGAGACTGGTGAGGGCACCCGCCCCCAGCCTTTGCATGCGCGCCGGCCAGACCACCGACTTCAGTCCCTGCTCAATATGGAGTTCCGACACACGCTTGTCGTCGAGCATGCGGATGGCCGCGATGGCATTGCCGGCGTTGTCGACCTGATGGCGGCCCTTCAATTGCGGCAAGCTCAAATCAAGCAAGCCGTTTTCATCCTGAAACACCAGGCGCCCGTGCTGCTCAAAGGACTGCCAGTCCTGGTTGGCAATAAAGACAGGAGCGCCGGTTCTTTCCGCGACACGTTCGATTTCAGCCCGTGCTTCGTCGGGCTGCAGGCCAATGATGGCGGGAACGCCCTTCTTCAGGATGCCGGCTTTCTCATGGGCGATGGCGGTCAGGGTGTTCCCGAGATATTGCTGGTGATCATAGTCAACGGTGGTGATGATGGAGAGTGCAGGCCTTGCGATCACATTGGTTGCATCGAGCCTGCCGCCGAGCCCCACTTCCAGAATGAGATAGTCTGCCGGGGTTCGCGCGTAGGCGAGCAACGCCGCCGCCGTGGTGATTTCAAAAAACGTGATGGGGGCATCGCCATTTGCCGCTTCGCATTCTTCCAAGAGGGCTGAAAGCTTTTTCTCGGCTATGGTTTCACCGGCCACATAAATGCGCTCGTGAAATTTCACGAGGTGGGGCGAGGTGTAGCAATGAACCTTGAGGCCGGCTTGCTCGAGAATGGACCTGATATAAGCAACGGTGGAACCCTTGCCGTTGGTGCCCGCCACGTGGATGACCGGCGGAAGCTTTCCTTCCGGGTTTCCCAGCCGCGCCAGAATGCGCTCCATGCGCTCGAGGCTGAGATCAATGATCTTGGGATGCAGGGAGAGCAACCGATTCAATATGGCATCACTGCGCGGCACGGTATTATTCAACGCTGATCGGAACAAGTGCCCCGCTGTTGGAACCCGGCAGCTCCGCTGACTTCATCAGGATGCGGACGATACGGCTGACGGTCTCGCGCATCTTATGGCGGTGGACCACCAGATCAACCATGCCGTGATCCTGGAGATATTCGGCGCGCTGAAAACCCTCGGGGAGTTTCTCGCGGATGGTTTGTTCGATGACGCGGGTGCCGGCAAAGCCGATCTGGGCTTTGGGCTCGGCGATGTGGAAATCACCCAGCATGGCATAGGAGGCGGTGACGCCGCCGGTTGTTGGATTGGTGAGAACGACGATGTAGGGCAGTTTATGGGCGCGAAGTTCCTGCACCATGACTGTCGTGCGCGGCATCTGCATGAGCGACAATATGCCTTCCTGCATCCGGGCGCCGCCGGAGGCCACAAAAAACACGAAGGGGCATTTCTTGGAAACGGCAAAGCGCATGGCGGTGATGATGGCTTCGCCGGCGGCTGTTCCCAGCGAGCCCGCGATGAAACCCATGTCCTGGACGGCAATCACGACAGGAAGCTGGTCAATCGTGCCGAAGCCCGCGTGAATGGCGTCTTCGCTGTTGGCTTTTTGGCGCGCCTCCTTCAAGCGGTCGACGTATTTGCGCTCGTCCCTAAATTTCAGCGGGTCGGGCGGCACCGCTGGAAATTCCAGAGTTTCATAGACGCCATCATCGAACATGGATTTCAGGCGCAGGTCCGGGGCCAGGCGGTGGTGATGGTCGGAGCCCGGAAAGACAAACTGGTTGGCCTCAAGATCACGGTGAAAAACCATCTGGCCGGAGTCCGGATCCTTGATCCACATGTTCTCCGGCACATCGCGCTTGACGCCAAGAATGGAGCGGATTTTTGGCCGGACAAAATTCTTGATCCAGTTCACCTGATCTAGCTCCTCACGCCACGGGCAATATCGCTCACCAGCGAGTGTACCGCTTTTACGGTATTTGGTGAAGGCTTTCCGGCTTTTGTCAGGCTGTCCTTAATGGCGCTGACGAGGGCGGACCCCACCACAACACCATCAGCGCTCTTGGCAATGGCGCGGGCCTGAACCGCGGTCTTGACACCGAAGCCCACGGCAATTGGCAGGTTCGTGTGCTTGCGCAGGCGGTTCACGTTCTTCTCGACGCTTTTGAGATCGGGCGCCTTGGTGCCGGTGATGCCGAGAACCGAAACATAATAGACAAAGCCGCTGGTGTTCCTGAACACCGTGGGAGCCCGCTTGTCATCGGTGGTTGGCGTTGCCAGGCGGATGAAATTGATGTCGGCCGCCATGGCGGGAAGGCAAAGCTCGTCATCTTCCTCGGGTGGCAGATCAACCACGATCAGCCCGTCGACGCCGGCGGACTTGGCATCCTTCAGGAACTTGTCCACGCCGTAGACGTAAATGGGATTGTAGTAGCCCATCAGCACCACGGGGGTTTCCTGATCGCCGGCCCGGAACGCGCGTACGAGCTTCAAGGTCTTCTTCATGGTCTGGCCAGCGTGGAGGGCGCGAAGCCCTGCCGCCTGTATGGCCGGGCCATCGGCCATGGGATCTGTGAAGGGCATGCCGAATTCAATGATGTCGGCACCGGCCTTGGGCAGGCCCTTGATGATCTTGAGAGATGTCTCGTAGTCGGGATCGCCAGCCGTCACAAAGGTGACCAGCGCGGCGCGGCCCTTCTGTTTCAACTCGGCGAAACGGCGTTCAATGCGGCCCGTCACAGTTTCACCCCGAGGATGTCCGCCACGGTGAAGATGTCCTTGTCGCCGCGGCCGCACATATTCATCACCATCAAATGGTCCTTGGGCTTGGTGGGTGCAATCTTCATGACATGGGCCAGCGCATGGGAAGGTTCAAGTGCGGGAATGATTCCTTCCAGCCTGCAGCAGAGCTGAAAGGCGGCGAGAGCCTCCTTGTCGGTGGCCGCCACATATTGCACGCGCTTCATGTCATGGAGCCAGGAATGCTCGGGACCAATGCCGGGATAATCCAGCCCTGCGGAAATGGAATGGCCCTCGGTGATCTGGCCATCATCATCCATCAGCAGGTATGTGCGGTTGCCGTGCAGGATGCCGGGCCTGCCGCCGGTGATGGAAGCTGCGTGTTTCTTGGTGCGCAGGCCAAGGCCCGCTGCTTCCACGCCAATGATTTCCACATCCTTGTCATCGAGGAAGGGATGGAACAGGCCCATGGCATTCGAGCCGCCGCCGATTGCGGCCACAAGTGAATCCGGCAGGCGGCCTTCGCGGGCCAGCATCTGGCGTTTAGTTTCAATGCCTATCACCGATTGGAAATCGCGCACCATTTCCGGATAGGGATGGGGCCCCGCAACGGTGCCGATGCAGTAGAATGTATCTTCAACATTGGCCACCCAATCGCGCAGCGCTTCGTTCAGCGCATCCTTCAAGGTGCGCGAGCCGGAAAGGGCGGGCACTACTTCAGCCCCCAGCAGCTTCATGCGAAACACATTGGGTTTCTGGCGTTCGATATCCACCGAGCCCATGTAGACAATGCACTCCAGACCAAAGCGGGCGCAGGCGGTTGCAGTGGCAACGCCATGTTGGCCGGCGCCGGTTTCGGCGATGATGCGCTTCTTGCCCATGCGGCGGGCGAGAAGAATCTGGCCCATCACATTGTTGATCTTGTGGGCGCCGGTGTGATTGAGCTCATCGCGCTTGAAATAGATTTTCGCGCCGCCCAGATGTTCGGTCAGGCGCTCAGCGAAATAGAGCGGGCTCGGCCTGCCCACATAATGCTCAAGGAATGAATCGAGCTCAGCCTGAAAGCTGGGGTCGGCCTTGGCGTCCTTGTAGGCCTGCTCAAGCTCCAGAATGAGCGGCATCAATGTTTCGGCCACGAAACGCCCACCATAGATGCCGAACAGGCCTTTTTCGTCAGGACCGGTGCGGTAGGAATTGACCTGTGCTGTCGTCATAAAAACTCGCTTTCAAAGCCGTTTTAGCTGGCCGCTTTCGCTGCCTCAATGAATTTCCGAATGAGGCTTAAATCCTTAATTCCGGGAGCCGACTCGACGCCCGAAGAAACATCGACAATGGGGGCATTAGTGACGCGGATGGCTTTTGCCACGTTTTCCGGCGTGAGCCCGCCGGAGAGAATGAAGCCTTCAGATTGCTGCGAACTGCCCAGCAGGTTCCAGTCAAAGACAATGCCGTTGCCGCCGGGCAGCGCGTTAACCAAGGTTTCAGGCGCTTTCGCATCATAGAGAATGAGGCTGGCCTTGCCCGCATAGTCGGCGGCCCGGGCGATATCGGCGACGACGCCAACTTTAATGGCCTTGATCACCGGCTTGCCGGTCAGCGCCGCCATTTCCTGAACGCGCTGCGGCGTCTCCGCCCCGTGCGCCTGATATAAATCGGGGGCCACGATATTATCTATTTCCTGAAGTGCGGCGTCATCGGCATCGACGATGAGGGCCACGATTTTTGCCCGCCCACGCGCGTGTGTGGCAAGCTTTTTGGCAAGCGGAAAGGAGATGTGGCGCGGGCTTCGGGGATAAAATACGAAGCCGACAAGATCGGCACCCGCATCGATGGCCGCATCAACCGATTCCAAAGTGGAGAGCCCGCAAATCTTGACATCAACCATGGCGCAAGCTTTCCAGAATTTTCTGTGCAGCAATGGCTGGATCAGCGGCGCCGGTGATGGCCCGGCCAATCACAAGAATGTCAGCGCCAGCGGCCATGGCCGATTTTGGCGTGGCGATGCGCTTCTGGTCATGGGATGCGCCTTCAGCCGGGCGAATGCCAGGCACGACGGTCAGAAATTCCGGACCTGTTGCGGCGCGGATGCCGGCCAGATCGTGGGAACTGCAAACAACGCCGTCCAGCCCTGCGGCTTTTGCAAGCTCTGCCAGCACAGCAGCATGTTGGCCTGTATCCATTTCCGCATTGAAACCTGCGGCCCAGATGTCTTCGTTGGAGAGGCTGGTTAAAATGGTCACGGCAATGAGCTTGGCGCGGCCGCCTACCGCCTCAGCTGCTGCCTGCATCATGGCCATGCCACCGCTGGCATGAAGATTTATGATGGCCGGGCCTGGCCGCAGCCGCATGAGCGCGCGCATGCCCTCGGCCACCGTATTGGGAATGTCATGGAGTTTGAGATCGAGGAAAACCGGCAGGCCCTCGGCGGCCACGGCCTCATAGCCTTTGGCGCCATGGGCATAGAAAAATTCCATGCCGATTTTCAGGTAGCCCACATGGGGCCCCAGCTTCCTGGCGAGGGCCCGCGCCCGGTCAAGATCCGGCGTATCAAGGGCCACGCAGATAGGGTTCGGTTCGCTCATGGGGCTCTCGTTAGCCGCAAATAGTCAGGAGCGCAAATAGACCATGATGGCGGCTGCAAGGTCCTCAAGGGCGGTGCCGCAGGACTTGAACAGGGTGATTTCGCCGGGGGTTTTCCGCCCCTGCACGGTGCCCCGGCAGAGGTCAAAGAGATCGCCCTGGACATTGGCGAAATCAAACTTCCCCTCGTCGCGGGCCTGCAGCAGGTCGCCGGCTTCGGACAGGGCACCTTCCCTCGTATCCACAAAAACCCGGGCACGGGCCACAACGTTCCCATCGGTTTCCCGCATGGTAGGCTTGAACGCCCCGGCAAGGTCTACATGGGCGCCGGGTTTCAGCCATTCGCCCCTGACGATGGGCTTTGTGGACGTCGTCACGCAGGAGACGATATCGGCCTGACGCACCGCGGCTTCCAGATCGGTGACCGCCGTTGCCTCAAACCCTTCGCTTTTCAATTCAGCCGCAAGAGCCGCCGCCTTTTCCGGGGATCGATTATAGATAAACACATGCTTGATCGGCCGCACCGCCGCGTGAGCCCTTACAAAATGGCTCCCCAATGCGCCCGCGCCGACCAGCACAAGGGTTGAAGCCTCGGGCCGCGCCAGATAATCGGCAGCCAAGGCCGCAGCGGCAGCAGTCCGCCTGCGGGTCAGCTCCGTGCCGTCCATGATGGCCACGGTTTCGCCCGTGTCATTTTTGATGAGAAGATAGCTCGCCTGAACGGTGGGCAGGTTTTTTGCGGCATTGTCGGTCTTGACGACAACAGTTTTCAACCCGGTCCATTCCCTGGACCAGGCCGGCATCAACAACAGGGTTGAAACTGCGGATGTCTCATGATGGTGCCGGACGGGCGTTGCAATGCCGGCCCTGAAGCCTTCCCGCAAGGCTTCCACGATCGCGCCATAGGTTGCGATTTTCGCCAGTTCCCCAGCCGATATGACTTTCATAGAAAACTGTGATCCACAGGGGTGATTTCACGGCGCAAGTCGCTGGCCTCAGATTGGGAGCGGGCCAACTCCCGGCGCGTGTCCTTGGCCTCGCGCCGCCACTTGCCCTGGGCAAACCAGCAGGCAATCCAGCCGGCGATCAGGCCGAAAAAAACCCCGCAGAAGAACAGCACCCAGAGCGGCATGTCCACGGCGGCAAAGGGCGCATCGCGCGAGAAGGGATCAAATGAAACGGCAATCCACTGCCGGTTGGCAATGGCGAAAGACACAACAATGACGGCTATGGGGAGGCCTATGGTCCAGCGCAAAATCCGCTGCAGCATCATTCCGTCTTGCCGTTCAACCGCGCCCGCAATTCCTTGCCGGTCTTGAAAAACGGAACCCGCTTCGGGGTCACTTCAACGGCGCCTCCGGTGCGCGGATTGCGGCCGGTGCGGGCACTTCTCTGCTTGACTGAAAAGGCGCCGAAACCCCGGAGCTCGACGCGCTCGCCATCCTTCATGGCGCGGATGATTTCATCGAGGATCTTGTTCACAATGCGCTCAACGTCGCGGTGATAAAGATGGGTGTTGCTGTCCGCTATCTTTTGCACGAGTTCGGATTTAATCATGATTCTGGCCCGCCTCCTCAGGAAGTCAAAGCTGAGGGTGCCAAAGCACGAGCAAACCGTCAAGCCTTGCACTTTCGACCTGCCTTCTCAGGCCTTCAAAGCCCAGCACCCTGAGCACGGTATCGGCCACGGAAAAGCCCAGGCCGGCCGGATCGGCGTTCAACGGATTGACCCAGTTGACAACCTCCATGTCCTTCGGAAGCTTCTTCTCCGTCTGCAGCCAATCCAGCGCTACTTCTTCGCCGCCCAGGGCATCGATAAGCTTTTCAGTAACAGCCTGGCGGCCCGTGTAGACGCGGCCGTCAGCCAGCACCTTCACCCGTTCGGCCGAAAGCTTGCGGCGCTCAACCACCAAGCCGGTAAACCAGGCAAAAGACTCCTGGACCATTTCATTGGAAACCTGGCGCACCCGGTCTGACATGGGCTTGTAAGGGGTGGGCTCGGCCTTCAGTTCGCCGGACTTGATTTCCTCCATCCTGATGCCCAGCGTATCCAGCAATTTGGATACCTCCGGAAAGGAAAAAATAACGCCGATGGAACCGGTGATCGTATTGCCGCGGGCCACGATGTAGTCGGCGGCAATGGCGGTGATGTAGCCGCCCGAGGCCGCCACAGTATCCATCACGGCCACAACCGGCTTGTCCCTGGCGATTTTCCGGATCTTCTCATAGACCGCCTCGGAGCCCGCGGTGGTGCCGCCGGGGCTGTCGATGCGGATGATGACGCCCTTCACCCGGCTTGACTTTGCCAGGCCATCGAGAAGATTGAGGGTTGCCTCGTCCCCGGTGATCAGGCCGTCGATGTGAATGCGGGCAATATGGTCAAAATGTTTTTTCAGTTCACCGCCGCTCCAGAAGAGCGAGCCCAGGGCCAGAAGCACTGCGAGGATTGCCAGAATGCGCCAGCGGAACAGGCGCCGTTTCAGTTGCCTCCGGTCAACGATCACTTCAGCCTGGCTTATCGACATGCGCATCCTCCACGGTCTGACAGTGTGTATATAGAAAAACTCCGCCCGGATGAACCCATCAGGGCGGAGTTAATTGTCGCGCGCCTGAAGGTTATTCCTTGCCTTCGGCGTCTTTCTTCTTGAGGGCCGCAACAAGGATGTCGCCGAGTGAAGCGCCTGAATCAGACGAGCCATATTGGGCAACGGCTTCCTTCTCATCGGAGATTTCAAGGGCCTTGATCGAGACGTTCATCTTGCGCGCCTTGGCATCGTAGACGGTCACCTTGGCATCAAACTTCTCGCCGACCGCGAAGCGCTCGGTGCGCTGTTCGGAACGGTCACGGGCCAGGTCGCCGCGCTTGATGTAGGCGGTCATGTCGGAGCCAGCGACCTTCACTTCAAGGCCCGCATCTTCGACCTTGACCACTTCGCAGGTCACGGTGTCGCCCTTTTTGATCCCGCCTGACGCGCCACCGGATGATTTCGGCTGGTCGCCAGAGAGCTGCTTGATGCCGAGCGAAATGCGCTCCTTCTCACGGTCCACATCGAGAACGATGGCCTTGACCATGTCGCCCTTCTTGTAGTCCTTGATGGCTTCTTCGCCGGGGCGCTTCCAATCTAGGTCGGAGAGATGGACCATGCCATCGACATCGCCATCGAGGCCGATAAACAGGCCGAACTCGGTGATGTTCTTGATCTCGCCTTCAACATGGGTGCCATTGGGATATTTCGAAGAGAAGGTTTCCCATGGATTGTCCTGGACCTGCTTGAGGCCCAGCGAAATGCGGCGCTTGGCCGAGTCGATTTCCAGAACCTGCACTTCAACTTCTTCGGTGGTTGAAAGAATCTTGCCGGGATGCACGTTCTTCTTGGTCCAGCTCATTTCCGAGACGTGAACCAGTCCCTCAATGCCATCCTCAAGCTCAATGAACGCGCCGTAATCGGTGATGTTGGTCACCTTGCCCCGAACCCTGGAACCGATCGGATACTTGCCGGACACGAGCTCCCATGGATCCTTGTCCAGTTGCTTCATGCCGAGCGAAATGCGCTGGGTTTCAGGATTGATGCGGACGATCTGCACCTTCAGGGTCTGGCCAACGGCCAACACATCGGAGGGATGGTTCACGCGCTTCCAGGCGATGTCGGTGACGTGGAGCAGGCCGTCGATCCCGCCCAGATCAACGAAGGCACCGTAATCGGTGATGTTCTTGACCACGCCGTCAACAACCTGGCCTTCGGCAAGATTTTGCACGAGCTCGGAGCGCTGCTCGGCGCGGGTTTCTTCCATGATGGCGCGGCGCGAGACAACGATGTTGCCGCGGCGGCGGTCCATTTTCAGAATCTGGAAGGGCTGGGTCACATGCATCAGCGGGCCCACATCGCGGATCGGGCGGATGTCGACCTGCGAGCCGGGCAGGAAGGCCACGGCGCCGCCGAGATCGACGGTGAAGCCGCCCTTGACGCGGCCGAAGATCACGCCATCGACGCGCTCATTCTTGGTGCTCATTTCCTCGAGACGGGTCCAGGCTTCTTCGCGGCGCGCCTTGTCGCGCGAGAGAACCGCTTCGCCAAGCGCGTTCTCGATGCGCTCGAGATAAACTTCGACCGTGTCACCGGCCTTGATCGCCACGTCCTTGCCGGGCTGGGAGAATTCCTTCAGCGCCACGCGGCCTTCGGTTTTCAGACCGACATCGATGATCACAAAATCATTTTCAACGGCCACGACGCGGCCCTTTACGACCACGCCTTCGGTGGCCGGATTGTCGAGATAGCTCTCGGTGAGGAGGGCTTCAAAGTCTTCGCGGGTGGGGTTCATGGAAGCGACAGATTTCGCCATGTGTCAGGTAGTCCTAGGGTTATGTGGCCCACCCTTTCGGGATGCTCCACGTCAAGCCGTTCCAGCGCCAGCACATAAGCTCGGAGGCTTTGCCAATTGTGCCGATTCTGAAACAATTAAGGGCGCGCACTGTCAAAACAGTTTAGCGCCCCGGTTATGTTCACCCGCATGAGAGCAGGCGACCTCCAACGGGGCTGGCTATAGCTCAATCCAAAGTCGAGGGCAACCGCTGGATTCAGCCTCGACTTGGACCCTTCCTTCGCCTAAATCAGGGCCATGAAAATCATCGATGAAAGCCACCCTTTCTACAAGCCGCTGTGGCGGCGGCTGGCCCTTCTAGGGGTTCTCGCGGCATGGACCGGCTTTGAGGTCTTTTACACCCAGCAGCCCCTTTGGATGCTGGTGGCGGGGGCGCTTTTGGCCTATGCGGCCTGGATATTGCTGATCACCTGGAAGGACAGTTCAGCGAACTGAGCTTGCGGCCCTTATTGCCGCTGCAATTGCCTCTTCCGCCGTCATTTCCGACGTATCAATAGCAACGGCATCTTTGGCGGATGCAAGAGGCGCCACGGCGCGGTTCTTGTCGCGCTCGTCACGCTGCCTGATGTCCTGCAAAACCGCTTCATAGGTTACCTCCATTCCGCCCGCCTGCAATTCAGCCTGGCGGCGCCTGGCCCGCACCTCCGGCGAGGCGGTGATAAACAGTTTCACCTGGGCCATGGGGCACACCACCGTGCCGATATCCCGGCCGTCCAGCACCGCCCCGGGCTTCTGTCTGGCAAAACTCCGCTGAAAGTCGAGGAGTGCGGCACGCACCCCTGGAATGCTGGCCACGATGGAGGCTGCGGCCCCTACCGCTTCGGTGCGCAGTTCATAATCGAGCCAGGCATAGGACGGGAGGTTCCGGGCAATGGCGGTTGCCACCTTGCTGTCATGAATATCGCCGTCGGATTTCAAAAGCTCCAGGCCAACCCGGCGGTAGAGGGTTCCGGTATCAAGGTGATGGTAGCCAAAATGCTGGGCCAGGGCCCGGGCGATGGTGCCTTTGCCTGCGGCGGCCGGGCCATCAACGGCGATAATCACTTCGGTGGAAGGGCGGCAATCCGGGCGCCCATGCCATTCATCAGGCCAACAAAATCAGGAAAGCTCGTGGCAATGAAACTGCCGTCATCAATGCTCACATGAATGCGAGACGCGAGCCCCATGACGAGAAAGGCCATGGCGATGCGATGGTCCATGTGGGTTATGACCTTGCCGCCGCCGGGCGCGCCGCCACCGGTAACCTCCAGCCAGTCAGGCCCCGAATGGGTCATCACGCCATTGACCTGCAAGCCTGCCTCGACCGCCGCAAGACGGTCGCTTTCCTTTACCCGAAGTTCTTCCAGGCCTTCCATGCGGGTGGTGCCCTCGGCAAAGGCGGCGGCAACCGAGAGGATGGGATATTCGTCAATCATCGAAGGGGCGCGGATGGCGGGCACGCGAACGCCATGCAGCTTCGAATGCTTGACGCGGAGGTCGCCAACCTCTTCGCCGCCGGCAGTTCGCCGGTTTTCAATATCTATATAGGCGCCCATTTCGATGAGCGTGGTAATCAGCCCGGTGCGCGTCGGATTGAGCATGATGTTCTCGATGGTGATATCCGAGCCCTCGGTCAACAGGGCCGCGACAATGGGAAATGCCGCTGATGACGGGTCGCCGGGGATATCAATCTCCTGGGCCACCAGTTCATGCTGGCCTTCGACGGAAATATGCCGGGCCCCGTCCATGTCCAGGATCGAGAGCTTTGCGCCAAAGGCCTTCAGCATGCGTTCGGTGTGATCGCGGGTTGCCACGGGTTCAATGACGGTGGTGCGCCCCGGCGCATTGAGGCCCGCCAGCAATACGGCCGATTTCACCTGGGCCGAGGCCACGGGCAAGGTGTAGGTGATGGGCACCGCATGTTTTGCGCCATAGATGGTGAGCGGCAGCCTTCCGCCTTCGGCGGCCTCAAAACGCACGCCCATTTCCTGCAACGGCTTGGTCACGCGGCCCATGGGGCGCCTGGAAAGCGAAGCATCGCCGATACAGTGGGCAATGATTGGCGTTGTCGCCATGAGCCCCATGGCGAGGCGCACGCCGGTGCCGGAATTGCCGAAATCAAGGGGCCGGTCGGGTGATTGCAGGCCGGCCACTCCCACGCCCTGGACATGCCAGATGCCGGCTTCGTCGCGCGCCGTCCCGGCTCCCAGGGCTGCCATGGCCTTGGCCGTGTTCACCACGTCCTCGGCTTCGAGAAGGCCCCTGATGCGCGTCTCGCCGATGGCGATGGCGCCAAACATGAGGGCACGGTGGGACATGGATTTATCGCCCGGGACCTTGATCCGGCCTTTCAAACCGGTGGCTTTGCGCGATATCAGGGACTGGATTGGGGGCGGCATGCGGGTCATTTCGCCGAATTCGATACACGGGTTAATTTGGGCTGTCACCCCCTTGCCGCGCCGGGCTTTGACATTCGGCAAAACCCGTGGCATGGGAGCCTCAATTCACCGTCTTATCCGATCTCGAAAGGATCAACCGTGGTCAAAGCTGAACTCGGAACCAAGCGGACATGCCCTTCCTGCGCGTCCCGGTTCTATGATTTGTTAAAGAATCCCATTGTCTGCCCAAAGTGCGGCGTCAGCTTCATTGCAGCGCCAATCCTGCCTTCCAAGGGTGATTACCCGGGTGCGGCACCTGCCCCGGTTGCCAAGGTCCGCGAGAAGGAAGAGGTCGAGGAAGGCGAGAATGCCGATGTCGAGCTCATCAGCCTTGAGGATGTCGAGGAAGACGGCAAGGACGATGACGAGACCGCCGGGATCGAGGATGTCGATCTGGGCGAGGATGCCGAGCCCGCCGATGCGGAAGAGGACGATACGTTCCTCGTCGTTGAAGAGGAGGAAGGCGACAATGTCTCCGGCCTCCTGGACAGCGGCCCTTCGGGCGGCAAGGAAGGCGAGGAAGAGGTTTAACCGCCTCTTTATTGCCCGGCGAAGTTTTACTTGATTGTTTAGGGGCGCGGAACTAGGTTCCGCCCGCTTCCAGGACCAGAATATGCTGGTTCATTTTGAAGACCTGTGGGGTCATAGCTCAGTTGGGAGAGCGCTTGCATGGCATGCAAGAGGTCGTCGGTTCGATTCCGTCTGGCTCCACCATCCACCTTGTTGATAATAAACAACTATTTTAGAGTTGCTCCACGCACCGCTGCGAGGTGGAGCCACTTGGTGACCAGATGGTGACCACCAGAAACCCAAGAAAATCCAAAATGGTTGGACTACCAAGAGGCTAATGTCAGTCGTCCAA
>JBBQNU010000014.1:0-33299 GCA_038330285.1 Hyphomicrobiales bacterium
TTCGCCGACGAAGACCTGGCCTGTCGGCGCGTTGAAGAAGGTGCGCATGTCGGCTTTGCCCTTGGCGATGGCCGCCATAAGGCTACGCGAGGCCGGATTATCGCGGCCCTGGTTGTCGGGATAGGCGGCATAGGCCGCCGAAGTTTCAGCCACCGATTTGAGCGTCAGGGCACCGCCGGCGTTTTCGAAAAACACGCGGGGGCCTTCAAACGGGCAGGTATCAACATGGGCAAAACGGCCACGGATTTCGTCCATCAGTCCGGAAGCAAAGGCAGGCATGAGATTTCCCTGATTGGATGTTGATATGAAGAGAGCAAAGGCAAGTTCAGCCCGGGCTGTAAACCCGTGTGGCTTCGGGATCGCCTGTTTCGGCGGGAAGGGCCATGAGCTCATCCCAGGCCGGTTGTGGAATGGGGTAACAGGCCCACTCCAAGGTCTGCGTGATGCGTTCCGGCTTGCTGATGCCGCAGATCGTTGAAACGACGCGGGGGTCGCGCATCGAAAATTGCAGGGCTGCGGCGCCGGGCGGAATGCCATAGCGGGCGCAGATGCTCTCAACCCTCGTCACCGGTTCCAGCGTTTCGGCGGAGGCTTCCTGATAGACATAACGCTTATGCGAGGCGGAGCCCTTGGCAAGGACGCCGCCGCTATAGGGCGCGGCATTGAGAACGGCGATGCCGCGGGCTTGCGCGTAGTCCATCATCTCTTCGGCATTGCGGTTGACGAGGGTGAAGCGGTTGTGGGTGATCAGCGCATCAAAATCCCAATCCTTGAGGAGGGGCAGCATGATGTCGACGCGTCCGGCGGCAAGCCCCACCGCATCGGCCAGGCCTTCCTCCTTCATGCGGAAAAGTTCGGCAAGCGCCCCCTTGGGTCCGGTGACATCGGCCAATGATGATGCATATTCGGGATCATGCGCATGGAGAAGTTGTATCTTACCGATGTTCAGCGTCTTCAGGCTTTCTTCGAGCGAGCGACGGGCCCGCGCGGCATCGAATTTCAGGGTCTCCATGTCGCGGTCAAGCTTGCTGGAAATGACGAAGCCTTTGGGAATCCCGCCGCGCTCGCGGATCACTTCGCCGATGCGCTCTTCGCTGCGTCCCATGCCATAATTCCGCGAGGTATCGAGAAAATTGACCGGGCCGTCGAAAACGGCGCGCACGGTTTCGCGCCCGCGCTCGGCATCCACCTTATAACCATAGGTATCGGGCATGTCGCCGATTGGCCCGAGGCCAAAGCACAGCCTGCTGACGGAAAGACCGGTTTGGCCCAGGGCCACTTTTTCAGTTAGATCAAGCTTCATTTTCTCTCCGGCACTTTTGAACCTAACAATACCGCACGCGGCACACCATCTTGCTATAGAAATTGAGCCTATAGTGTAATTTGAAAGAAAGCGACATGCCCGCACTTGCCGTTCTTGATTTAGCCCCGGTTTCAGAGGGAAAAACCCCCGCCGACGCTTTTAAAAATGCCCGCGACCTGGCCCAGCATGTGGAGCGCCTAGGCTATAAGCGCTATTGGGTTGCCGAGCATCACAACATGGTGGGCATAGCCAGCGCGGCCACCTCGGTAGTGATCGGCTATATCGCCGGCAGCACCAGCACAATCCGGGTGGGGGCCGGCGGCATCATGCTGCCCAACCATTCACCGATGATCATTGCCGAGCAGTTCGGAACTTTGGAATCGCTTTATCCCGGCCGGATTGATCTGGGCCTTGGCCGCGCGCCGGGAACCGACCAGAACACCTGGCGGGCCTTGCGGCGCGAGGCGTCGGCGTCGGAACGCTTCCCGCAGGATGTCCTCGAATTGCAGGCGCTCCTCGGCCCGGTGCTGCCGGGCCAGACCATTCAAGCGGTTCCGGGGGCAGATATCAATGTTCCCCTGTGGATTCTCGGATCGAGCCTCTTTGGCTCGCATCTCGCCGCCATGCTGGGGTTGCCTTACGCCTTCGCCTCGCATTTTGCGCCTGATGCTCTGTACCAGGCCCTCGAAGTTTACCGCACACGCTTTGAACCGTCGGCGCAATTGGACAAGCCCTATGCGATGGCCGGGGTGAACGTCATTGTCGCCGAGACGGATGCGGAGGCAACGCATCTCTTCACCTCCATCCAGCAGCGCTTCACCGACATGTTCCGTAAGGACCGCGGCTACCTGAAGCCGCCCATTGACGATATCGAGACCTATTGGACACCAGTCGAAAAGCTGCAGGCGTCGCGCATGCTGGGCTGTTCATTCGTCGGCTCGCCACAAACCGTGGAAAGCGGGTTGAAAGACTTCATCGCAAAAACCGGTGTCGATGAACTCATGGTTTCATCGGCGATCTACGACCACGCGGCGCGTCTTCGGTCATACGAGCTATTGGCTGATATCAAGCTGACCTAAAACAATATGTTGCAATTACAACATATAATGTGGTAATCCCAAATTTACGTTTGGAACCTCGATGAGTTGAATGCCATCGGCGTTTAACGGTTTGATGACCTGTGGTTCGGTGACACCACGGCATCTGTTCGGTGGCCATTTCCAGGGGAAACCTTCCGTGAGTGCATTGCGCCTTGATCATCTTTTTCGACGCTATGCGGGCTTCACGGCCGTCGACGACCTGAGTCTCGAGGTCAAAAAGGGCGAGCTTGTAACTTTGCTCGGGCCATCGGGCTGCGGCAAGACCACGACCTTGCGCATGGTGGCGGGCTTCATCACGCCGGACGGCGGCGACATCTGGTTCGGCGATCAGCGGATGAATGACGTGCCGCCGCACCGGCGTAACACTGCCATGGTTTTTCAATCCTATGCGCTATTCCCGCACATGACGGTTGCGGAAAATATGGCTTTTGGCCTGCGCATGCAAAAAACCCCGGCGGACGAACGCGCGCGCCGTGTTGATGAAGCGCTGGACATGGTGAGCCTGAATGGCCTGCAGGACCGGCGGCCGGGGCAATTGTCGGGTGGCCAGCAGCAGCGCGTGGCGCTGGCACGTGCCATTGTCACGCGGCCCAATATTTTGCTGTTCGATGAACCGCTGTCCAATCTCGATGCCAAACTGCGGGTAAAAGTCCGGCAGGAAATCCGCGAGCTGCAGACCCGGCTTGGCGTCACAACCCTCTACGTCACTCACGACCAGGGCGAAGCGCTGGCGATTTCCGACCGCATCGTGGTCATGAACAAGGGCCGCATCGAACAGATCGGCGATCCCGGCACCATCTACCGTTTCCCGCGCACCAGTTTCGTGGCGGATTTCCTGGGTGCTGCCAACATCATTGAAGGCCATGTCCTCGGCAAGGGAATGGTTGAGTCACCGATTGGCAAGTTTTCAGTAAAAGGTAAGACGCCGCTAGTTGCAGGCCCGGTAAAAATGAGCTGGCGTCCCGAGGACATGAAGCTGGCCAGCGGCGCATCCCACAACAGCATTGCGGCGCAAGTCCGGAGCGTGGGCTTCTACGGCAACTTTACCGAACTCGAAGTTGAAAGCGCCGGCTATCTTCTGCGCGTCCAGGTTGACAGCGACTTCAAGCCCAATGTCGGTGACACGCTCACCTTCAGCATTGATGCCAACCGGATACAGATTGTGGAGTGAAGCCATGCAGACAAGCCGTCTGACGCCGCTCTTCCTGATCCTTCCCGGGGCGGGTTTCATTTTCGTATTTCTTGCCGCGGCACTTGGCATGACGGCTTTGCAGAGCGTCGGGCTCTATTCGCTGGTAGGCGAGTCAGGCCTTACGGCCGAGCACTGGAAATCCCTCTACGACAAGGCGTTTTTTGATTCCTTCCTGTTTTCCTTCAAGGTCGGCATTGCCAGCTCTTTCGGCACCTTGCTGTTTGCCTATCCGCTCGCCCTGTTCTTGCGCCGCCGCCGCTTTGGCACGGCGATCATCAATTCGGTGATCAAGATTCCACTTTTCGTGCCGGCCCTTGTGGCGGCCTTCCTCATTCTCAACGTCCTGGCGTTTAACGGTGTCCTCAATAATGTTCTCGTGAGGCTAGGCATTATTGACGAGCCGCTCCGCCTGTTGAACGACAAGTTCGGCTGGAACGTTTTCATCATCCAGATTTGGAAAAACCTGCCGTTTCAACTGCTCATCATCTCAGCCACCCTGCAGACGATCCGGACGGATATTGAAGACGCGGCCCGCAATCTCGGGGCGAGCCCCTTGCAGGTCATCTGGCATATTGTCTTGCCCCTCTCGATTCCGGGCATACTGATCGCCGTCGTTTTGGTCTTCATTCTCACGTTCGGGGACTATGCTATCACCCGCGTTGCGGGCCCGGTCTACCCGTCTTCGCTCTCGGTTCTCATGTACACCAAGGCCTTTACCCTGCAGCAGTGGGGGGCTGCTGCCTGCATCGGCATGGTGATTACCGTTGCCTCGCTGATTTTCGTGGCGGTCTACGCGCGCGCCGCCCGGGCCATTGAGGAGATGCGGACGTGAGCGCCGAAACATTTCCATTAAGCCCGCAGGACAAGCCAAGGCTTGGGCTTGCCCATTTCATCACACTTCTGATTGTCGCCCTGCTTTTTGTGTGGACGGCGGTGCCGCTGTTCATGGCGGTCATGTGGTCGCTGGTCAATCCGGATGATCCATGGTCGCCGCCGGCGGTTCTGCCGCCGAGCTTTTCGCTGGCGCAATGGGAATATGTTTTCACCTATTCGGAAATCGTCAGGGCGATGCTCACCAGTTTCGCCCTGGCACCGATTGTCACGATTCTCTCGTTTTTCCTGTCGCTGCCAACGGCCTACGCGATTGGCCGGCTGGATTTTCCCGGCAAGGATGCGCTGCGCATTCTCATTCTGCTGCCCATCGTGCTGCCGGCCATGGTGATCGCCATGTTCCTCAGCCGCACGTTTTATGCGGCAGGCCTGGCCCAGACATTCCTTGGCCTGGTCATCGGCCACACGCTGCTCAGCATGCCTTATATGCTGCGGATTTTGGCTACATCTTTCGAGTCCATTCCGCAGGATGTCATCGACGCGGCCAAGAACCTTGGGGCAGGGCGGTTTGCGCTGGTGCGCGAAATCCTGGTGCCGATGATCATGCCGGGCCTGCTAGCGGGTGCCGTGTTCACCTTCATCACCAGCCTTGAGGAATTCAACCTTACCTTCGTGATCGGCACGCCGACTTTCCAGACAATCCCCACGGTGCTGTTTGATTATCTCGGATACCATTTCGTGCGCACCAATGCGGCGGTTGTCTCCATCATCCTGATGGTGCCGAGCATTGCGCTTCTGTTTATCGCCGAACGCTACTTGAAGTCGGAATATCTGTCGTCCGCCTTCGGGAAACTTTGAAATTGGTCACGTGCCATTCACGGCACGGACCGTCAATGAGGAGGAGTGAGTCATGACTACGAGAAGACATTTTCTATCGGCCGTGCTTGGCGCTACGGCGCTGGCGGGCCTGCCGGGTGTTGCCTGGGGCGCAGATGATTTTCTGACGATGCCCTGGGACAAGGTGGTGGAAGCCGCCAAGGCAGAAGGCGAGGTTACCTTCTATGCCTGGTGGGGCGAAGAATTCTGGCGCACCGCCGCCAAGGATTTTGAAGCCAAGCATGGCATCAAGGTGACTGTCGTCACCGGCGACCGGGTTGCCAATATCGGCAAGGTGCTGTCGGAAGCCTCCAGTGCCGCGGGCACGATTGATGCGCTGCTGGTGGGCGGCGTCGAGCTCAAGTCGCTGCTTGATGCCAAGGCGCTTTATGGCCCGCTGGTGGGCGTCATTCCGGATTCGGACAAGCTTGATCCCAACCTGTCAAAAATCCAGGAGGGCTATGCCACCGAAGGAAGGCTGGTGCCGGTTTACCGCAACCAGACAGGCCTGGTTTACGATCCGGAAAAAGTGCCGAATCCGCCGCAGACATGGGCGGAATTCATTACGTGGCTTGACGCCAATCCGGGGAAATTTGCCTTCAATGATCCGTCAAAGGGCGGCTCCGGCCAGGCCTTTGTGCAGGCGGCCATCGCCAATATCCTTGGCGACGAAGGCAAGTATCAAGGCGATACGGAAGCCAAGCCGGAGAAGACCGCCGATTGGGGCAAGGTCTGGGACTGGTTCAATGCCAATGAGAGCAAGTTCACCATAACCTCGTCAAACAATGACTCGCTTGACCGGGTGAACCAGGGTGAAGTGCTGATGGCTCCGGCCTGGGACGATGACACGGCAGTGTCCTTGTCCAAGGGCACGCTGTTCAAGCGCGCCAAGCTCTATATTCCTGAGTTTGGCATGCCGGGCGGCGGCGACAGTCTTGGCATTCCCGCCAATGCGCCGCACAAGGCGGCGGCCATGCTGTTCATCGCATATCTCATTGAGGCCGATGTGCAGAAGCAGCTCAACAGCATCATTGGCAGCTATCTGGCCCGCGTTGACGTCAGCGGCGACAATGCCCTGATCCCCGATGAGCAGCGCCTGAAGAGCGGCCGCCCTTGGCTGCCGGGTTCCTACAAGAAGCTTTTCATCGAGCAGTTCGTGGCCGAAGTGTTGCAGAAGTAAGCGGACAAAATACGAGGGGCCGGAGCCATGGTGGCCCGGCCCTTTTTATTTGCCGCGATAGCCGAATTTCACCAGGCCGGTGCGCATCAGCACATACATCACGGCAAAGATCAGAAACACAAAGCCGTTGGTGAGCGCGGCGAGGGCAAAGAGTTCCGGGCCGAGGCCGAAGCGCAATGAGCCCCAGGCCACCGACGGCAGGGTCGGTATGGCGCCGAGATTGTAGAATGAGATTTCAAGATTGTTGAAGGCCAGGATGAAGCTGATGAGGAAGGCGCCCAAAAGGCTTGGCCAGATGGTGGGGAGCGTCACTTCCCAGAAGCAGCGCGCCGGACGCGCGCCAAACACCATGGCCGCCTCATCCATCTGCCAGTCGTAGCGGACGAGTTGCGACAGGATGATGAGGAAGGAAAAGGCCACGCCCTCCACCGCATTGGCGGCGATGGCCGAGAACATGTTTCCGGGGAGCCCAAGAATGCGGGCATTGAAGGCCAGCGACGAGATGCCGATGAGAAGTTCCGCCACAAACAGCGGCGAGAGGAAGATGACAATGATCAGGGTGCGCCGCTTTGAGGGATAGCGCAAGATGCCGATGACGCCCGCCGTAGCAATTGCGGTTGAAATAATCCCGCTGCCCAGTCCGATGATCAGGCTGTTGATCAGGGCGTCCGTGTAGAGCGAGTTGCTGACCAGATCGGCATAGGCTTGCGAAGTGAAAGCCGGGGGAAAGGGCCAGACGATATCCTGGGAAAACGAGGCGTAGATCACATAGAGGATCGGCGCGTAGAGAAAAATGTAGAGCAGGTTGAGCAGCCCTGCCATGGGCCTGCGGCGCCATCTTGCCGTCCTTTCGGTGAGATCGATCATTATTTGCCGACCCCCGTGAAGCCGCTGCGCCGCAGGTCGATGGTAAAGCTCATGATGGCAATGACGAGGAAGGAGAAGATGAACATGACAACGCTCATTGCCGATCCCAGGGCCCAGGTTCCGGTTTCGCCGAATTGTTGGGACAGGCTCATGCCGAAGGAGGTGGCGTTGGGGCCGCCGAGAAAGCGTGGCGTTATCGTTGATGCGAGGCAAGGAATGAAGACAAGCACGGTTCCGATCGAGGTGCCGATCCAGTTCAGCGGCCAGGTCACTTCGGCAAAGGCGCGAAAGGGGCCGGCGCCATTGATCTTTGCCGTATCGAGCAGGGCGAAATCGAAATTCACCAGCGACAGGTAGATGGCTGTCACCATGAAGGGGATGTAGAGGTAGATGTGGCCGATGGTGGCGGCAAACTGGGTATACATCAGCAATTTTATCGGCGCGAAGCCGGCAAGTCCCAGCGTCATGTTGATCAGGCCGCCGGGGCCCAGGATGCCTTGCAGGGCGGCGATGCGCAAAATGACGCCGGTGAAAAATGGTGCGGCAAGCAGAAGCACCAGCAGCAGCCGGTAGCGCCCGCCATGCCTTGCGATGTAATAGGCAACGGGCCAGGCGAGGACGAGGCTGATCAACGAGGTCAGCGCGGCGCTGACCACGGAGCGGATGAGAAACGTGCGGTAGGCGGCCTCGCCGAAGAGAACCCGGTAGTTGTCGAGGTTCCAGTCGGCATAGAGCTCATAGCTTTCGGTGCGCCAGAAGCTGAACATGACAATGGTGAGCAGCGGCAGGAGCAGGGTGATGGAGATGAAAATCGTTCCCGGCCCGGTGAGGAGGACGAAGGGCGTTATGAAGGCGCGCCAGGTGCTGTCAGGTTTCATAGCCTGAAGCTCGCGCCAGCTTCCTGCGGCCAAAAGGCAAAGACCCGATCGCCGACGGACAGTTTCATGTCGCGCGGCGAGCCGCTGGCAACAATTTCCATGCCGCCTTCAAGATCGATCAGATAATTCACGGTCTGGCCCTTGAAAATAATGTCGCGCAGTTTGCCGGGAATGTGATTGTGGTTTGCGGGGATCGCGGATTTCTTCGACGCGATCTCGACCTGCACATCCTCGTGCTTGATCATGAAGCGCACGGGATCGCCCGCATTCACGTTGCCCGCATGTGGCACCACAAGTTTCGTGCCCTTCCAGGTAAAGGCGAGCAAACCGCCGTCCACTTTATCTACTTTGCCTTCCATTTGATTGGACTGGCCGACAAATCCGGCCACAAAGGCCGTGGCTGGCTTCTGGTAAACTTCCGTTCGGTGGCCCACTTGCTCAAAAACGCCATTGCGCATGACCGCGATGCGGTCGCTCATGGTGAGCGCCTCTTCCTGGTTATGGGTCACATAGATGAAGGGAATTTTCAGTTCCTTCTGATAACGGCGGATTTCGATTTCCATTTCAGCGCGCAGTTCGCGGTCGAGGTTGGCAAGCGGCTCATCAAGCAGGAGCAGGGCAGGGCGTGAAATCAGCCCGCGCGCCAGGGACACGCGCTGCTGCTGGCCGCCGGAAAGCTCATGGGGATATCGTGCTTCAAGGCCTTCGAGCCGCAAGAGATGGATGGCCCAGCTTAACCTTTCGTCGCGCTGGGCCTTGGCGATGTTTTGCATGCGCAGCGGAAACACAATGTTCTCGGCCACGGTCTTGTGGGGAAAGAGCAGGAAATTCTGGAACACCATGCCGATGCGGCGGTGATAGGGGGGCATGTAGGTCACATCCTGCCCACCCACCATCACCCGCCCGGAGGTAGGATGCTCCAATCCTGCAATGATCCTGAGCAGCGTGGTTTTGCCGGAGCCGCTGGGCCCAAGCAGGGCGAAAAACTCGTCCTGCCTGATGTCCAGGTTCACTCCGTCGACGGCCTTGACCGGCCCGAACTGTTTGCAAATGTCCTGAAGCGACAATGAAACAGTGTCATCATGCGTGCTCATCGCGAATTGATCCGCCCTTGCATCCATTTTATTTTAGAACCAATTCGCTGTGTGCGCTATGAGGCTTCCACGTCAGACCAGATGCGTTCCCATTTCTCGGGCGACGATGGCTGGTCGAACATGTGCAGTTGGCCTGCTTCGGCGCTGCGGTCCTGGAAGTAGAGTTCATTTTCATCCTTCGTCAGGATGGAGCGCAGATCAACCACGCCGCCGTAGCCGGTGGAGCGGACGACACGCACATAGTTGTCCTTTTCGAGGAACAGGTTGATCCAGGCGTGGGCCAGTTCGGTGCGTTCCGAATCGGCTTCGGCGCTCACCATCCAGGTATCGACCCAACCCAAGCCGCCTTCCTTTGGCTTCAGCACATGGGCCACATCGAAATCGATCTTGCCTTCCTTGCGCAGCGTTGTGAGATGGCGGTAGCTTTCGGCGAATTCAGGTGCGGCCCAAACGGACTTGGCGCGGATCATGCGGTCAAGCGCGTCATAATCCTGGTAGCGGGTGAGCAGCAGTTTCTTCTGTTCGATGAGCAGTCGCTTGGTTTCGGCCAACTCGTCATCGGTGAGTTGGTAGGGATTGAAGGGTTTGCCGTCCGGCCGGGCGCCATCCATGGTACCCATTGTTGAGGTCGCATAGATGCCCATGAGTGCTATGTTTTCTTCAAAGCGCGAATTGGTCGAGAATTTGCCGGCATATTTGTTATTCAGGAGAAGCCCGATGGAGCCGATATCCTCCTTGGCGATCTCGGTGGTGTTGACGGTAATGCCGTAGCCGCCCCAGCAGTTGGGTGCGGCAATGTTGTTGGCGCCGCTTTCATCAGCCAGCAGCTTGAAGCTCGTCGGCAGGAAATCGGGAAACACCCCGGACATGCTGGCGATCTTGGAATAATCGAGCGCCTTGGTCAGGCCCTGCTTGAAATAAAGCCGTGGCCAGAAACCATCGGCCATGACCATATCGAAATCCTTGGTGCCGCCAACTTTTAATTTGTTGAAGGCTTCCGAATTGCCGTCAAAGAAGGTGGGGGCGAACTTCGCTTTGAACTGGCTTTCAAAGGCGGCGATGGTTTCCTTGATCGCATAGGGCTGCCACATCAGCAGGCGGAGCGTTGGCGTTGCCGCTTCGGCATTGCTGATAAAGGGTCCGCGCTGGCCGACAACAAGTGATCCGAGGGTTGTGGCGCCGAGGGTTTTCAGCACGGCCCGGCGGGAAATTTTCTTTGTGCGGCTTGGCGTTAGCTTCGTCATGGTCGTTCCTCCTGCAGTTTATTTTTATGGCACAGTTATACACAAAATAAAACATTATTGCAATAATATCCAATTTATTGCTATAAAAACCACATCTGTCAATCCGGGTGATTTTGGTCCGCAGTTTCACCCAAGGATCTCAGCAAATTGGGAGACGTCCGTGCTTGCAGAAGAACGCCAGAATCAAATTCTGTCCCTGGTAAATTTGAACCGCTCGATTTCCGTTACCGAAATTCAGCAAAGGCTTGACGTCTCGCGTGAAACCATACGGCGTGACCTGATGACGCTTGCCGAGCAGCGCAAGATCCGGAAAACCCATGGCGGGGCCATTTCGCTTGATACCCAAGAGCCGGAAATGGCCATACGGCAGACAACGAATGTGGCGGGGAAGCGCGCCATTGGCCGCTTGGCGGCTGGCATGATTCCGGATGGCGCTTCGGTCATCCTTGCGGGCGGCACAACGGTTCAATGCACTGCCGATGAACTCCTGTCGCGGCAGGGCCTGCAGGTTTTCACCAACTGCATTGCCACATGCACCAAGCTAGGCGGGCGCAACAACAACCGGGTTCATATCCTCGGCGGGGAAATCCAGCCGCAGAACCAGGCGTGCCTGGGACGCGATGCCACGCAAATGCTGTCCAATTATTTTGCCGACTTCGCGGTCATCGGGGCAGGCGCCATATCGCCAAACGGCATGCTGATGGATTTCAGCCGTGAGGAAGCGGAGCTGCACAGCCTGATGCTGCAATCGGCGCAAACCGTCATCGTTGTGGCCGATCACCAGAAGTTCGGCCGCTACGCGCCGGTGCGGGTGATGAGCCTCGACAAGGCAAGCTATCTTATCACCGACCGGGAACCGGAGCCGGAAATGGCCGAAGCTCTTAGCTTGCTGACGGTTGAGGTTCTCGTCGCGCAAGCAGAAAAAAAGTAATTGCCTTAACTCTGCAAAGGCAGGAGTGCCGCGAACAGCATTTGATAGTTGCGGTAGGCCTGCTCGTAGATGCCGTGGTTTGCAGCATCCGGCTCAACAATGGTGACTGGTATCTTCAGCGCGGCAACGGCGCGTTGCAAATCCGGATAGGTTCCGACGGCGACAGCGGCAATTGCCGCGGCTCCCAGGGCTGACGCATCGCCACGGTCAAGCACTTCGATTTTCCGGCCCATGAGATCGGCGCGGATTTTCATCCAAACCTGGCTTTTCGACCCGCCGCCCATGATGCGTATTTTTTCGGTCGGCACGCCCAGCGCCGTCAGCCGGTCGATGACATCGCGCATGGCGAAGGCGGTGCCTTCAAGAATGGCCCGGGCAAAATGTGATTTTGTATGGGCGGTGGTCATGCCGTGGAAGGTGCCACGGGCCTTGTCCAGCCATTGCGGCGCGGTGGCGCCGGTCAAGGCCGGAATGAAAAGCAATCCGTCACAGCCGGGCGGGGCAAGTGCTGCGAGAGCCGAAAATTCCGCGTCGTCCTTGACCGAGAAGGTATTGAGGAACCAGCGGATGGCGCCGCCGGACAGCCAGCCCGGATTGCCGAGATGATAATGGCCGGTGGAAAAAACATGGGTCTCCACAAGCTGATCGGCATCGATCACCAGCTTGTCCGTGAGCGCGCCGATGATTTCACCTGTGCCGATGGTGATGCACACGGTTCCGGGTTGTGAAATGCCGCAGCCGAGCAGCGCGGAAAAATCATCGCCGGTGCCCACGGCAACGGGCAAGCCGATGGCCAAGCCGCTGAGGGCGGCACCGACACCAGACAGGGGGCCTGCAATGCTGGCTGTTGGCGCGATGGGGGGAAGGGTGCTTTCTTCAATCCCGAAAACCCGCAGCAAGCCCTCGTCCCAGTCTTGCGAATGAAGGCCGTAGACCATGCTGGTGGAGGCGAGACATGGATCAATGACGCGCTTGCCAGTGAGCTTCTCCACCAAGAAGGAGGTAGGCTGGTGCCAGGCGGCGCAGTTCGCCGCGCCCGCCAAATTTTCCCGGCACCATTTTATTTTTGCCGCCATGTGCGAGGCGTCGAGAACGATGCCGGTGCGCTCGTTGACAATTTTCGTGTCGATTCCTCGCAAGGAATTCGCCGCCCGCTTGTCCATCCAGATGATGGCGGGGCCTATGGCATTGCCCAATCGGTCAACGCCGATGCAGCCGTCAAGCTGTCCGCAGATGGCCAGGCCGGAAATATCAGCCGGCTTGCATGTCGCAGCGGCGATTGCCTCGGAAATTGCCGGCTTCAGCGCTTCTAACCAAAGGCTTGTATCCTGTTCCGCCCAGCCGGGCTGGGGATAGGACGGCGCGTAGTGCACGCTTGCTTCACCACAGACCTTCAGCGCTTCATCGGTTACGACAACCTTGAGGCTCTGGGTGCCGATGTCGATGCCGATCAGCATCAGGTGAAATTGCTGTCCGCAAGGACATTGGAAATCTGCGACTGCAACAGGCCCTTGGTGTTGTTGTACGAGCCGTCGAGCACCGCCGAACCGATGGTGAAGGCATCAGCGCCCGCTTCGGCAATGTCGCGGATGCGGTTTCGCGAGGCGATGGATCCTGCAACAATCAAGCGGTTTGTCCCCAATCCCCGGCGCGCCGCCTTGACGAGTTCAAGCGGGTCGGCGTCGGTTGCCCGGTAGGCCAGAAGATCGACGCCGGCGCAGCCCGCGTCAAGGAATTTGCGGCAGTCGGCTTCAATGTCTTTTGCCGTGCCGCCAAGTTTGGTGGGGTGGCCCGTAGGCTTGCCAGGGAACGGATAATAGAGCGTGCGGGTGCCTTTCAGGATGTTCAGGATATCAACCGCCGCGGTGCCGCCCAACAGGCAATCGATGCCGAGTTCGGCGCCTACCCTTGCGGAGTTGAGGCAGGCCTCGGGCGTTTCGGAGACGACTTCCAGATAGGAGGTCGCACCCAAATCCTTGATGGCGGTGGTGAGCGCCTTGAGGGTTTTGGTCGGAACGCCCACGTCCTTGAAGCCGATATGCTTGAGCCCAAGGCCGGAAACAGACTCCAGAACCTCCAGGCAATCCACCACCGTCCGGTCGTTTCGCGTCAGCATGAAGATGAAATCCATAGCGTGCTCCTGAAACCTAAATTGTTTTGGTCAATGCCCTGAGTTGGCCGCTGCTCGCCGCCAGATCGAGGAAGGTGTAGCGGCCGCGAATGTCGCGGCAATTCAGCAGTGCTGATTCGTAAAATGAGCGGGGCAAGGCGATTTGTTCCGGTGTGAGATCGGCGCCCGATGCCGTCAGAACATCGGCGAGGTGCGCGGCAGGCAGCAGAATCTTCGAAATTTTCCCACGGATGGCGTCCCACTGTTTTTTCAGAATGTCATTGAGCTGTGCTGCCTTGTCCTTGCTGATGAACTTGGTGCTGAATTCAGCCCAGCAGGAAGCGCCGAGCTCGTCGCCATAGCGTTGCTTGAATTCCGCTTCGGCGGCGGTGTCAGGCGTGATGACCGGAGTGGAGTCCAGCACTGCGTGCTGCAGGCGCGCCATGGAAAGCGTCGTCACCCCCACCTGTTCGCCATGGAAAACGGTGGGCCGCTTCTTGTCACAGAACATGTCGATGTAGTGGCTGATCAGGTGTTCGCCCTGACTGGCGGGTTGGCTGGTGCCGATGATTGCCGTGCCGAAGCCGGAGAGCACGAGGGTGCGCACCAGAAGCTCCATGGTCTTCAGGTCGCCTTTCATGAGGTCGGCGGCCTGGGCAAAGAGCGGGCCCTCATCATCGGCCAGCAATTCATAGGGCAGTTGCCTGTAGGCGTGGCCGAACAGGAGATGCGAGAGCAGCCAATCGGCCTGCGCCGTGGTGCGGCACAGGCTGTCGCCAAGGCCGGAGCGGATCATGCGGGCGGGGGCTGCTGCCAAGATGCCGAGATCAAAAAACGCGCCCATGGGGGCTTGGGCAGGCAGCGACATTTTATGGCCGTGCATCGTGATCGCGGCATTCACCGAGGTATAGCCGTTCATTGAAGGGGCGGTGGCAAACACGGCGTAGGGTTTCTTGTCCTGCGCGCTGCCATATTTGCAGAGGTCATTGATGGTGCCGGAGCCAACGGCTATCACCGCGTCACATTTGGCAGTGGCCACTCGGACTTTCTCTACGGTCTCGCCATCGGGATAGGGGTCTCGCGGCAGCACGATGCTGGTCACGTCGTAGAGCGCAGCAAGCGATCCTTCGACACGCTGGCCCAGAACTTCATGGGTGGTCACATCGCTCACCACGGCCAGACGGCGGCCAAAGCCGAGATCCTTCACGGCCTGGCATTCAGCGCCCTTCAGCGTCGGCAAAATGATCAGCGATTTCGTTTCAACCCTGACCGGCTTCTTGCTGTCCGGATCGATGTAACTGCCTGCCAGCAATTGCCCGATCTTGTCTGGTCTTCCCATTCACTTCGCCTCTTGGTCTTTTAACTCAGTTGAATCTCAGCAGCAGCTCGGCATTTTCCGCGTGTCGCCGCCCTGGCCATAGTCTTTGAACTTGGCGATCACCCGGGCAATTTCATCGTCGGGCAGAATATAAGGTTCGCCAATTTGCAGGGCCTGCAAGTACTGGGCAGCAAGGGCTTCAACCTCGACGGCAAGCCAGGCCGCCTTCTTGAGGTCCGGCCCGATGCAGACCATGCCGTGGTTTGCCAAGAGGCAAGCCAGCCGGTTGCTGAGCGCCGCCAGAATATAGTCAGCCAGTTCCTGGGTGCCCCAGGTCACATAGGGCACGCAGGGAATCGTCGGGCCGCCCGCGGCTGCTATCATATAATGGACGGCGGGAATTTCCTTGCGCAGCATGGAGAGCGAGGTGCAGAAGCGCGAATGCAGATGGATGACCGCGCCCACCTCTGGCTTCTTCGCCATGATATCGCGGTGGAAGCGCCACTCGGTTGAAGGCTTGCGCACGCCATCATGCGATGCGTCGAGTTGCATGAGCACGATATCTTCCGGCACCATTTCGTCGTAAGCTACGCCTGAAGGGGTGATGAGAAAGCCATTATCCACCCGCACGCTGATGTTGCCGGCGGTTCCCTGGTTGATGCCGCGGTCAATCATGAAATTGCAGGTAGCGATCATGGCCAGTCGGAGGGCTTCATGTTGCATGGGCTATTCCTTTATCCGCTGAAAACAGTGATTTATTTGTAGTTACCACATAATATGTTGCATATACAACATTATTAATTGGCCTTGCGCCAGTGCTCTTCGCTGCGCCCAAATGGCGGTTGGTGATAGGGCAGCGGGAGCGCTGGAGTCTCCTTATCAAGCGTAAGTGCACTCCTACAACACATCTGTCATTGACAATTGGGCGGAAACGGGCAGGTATGCACCACAAGCAATGATCATATTCAATCCAAAATGACTATATGGTCAACTTTGTTTGGTTGAATGACGGAATGATGAATGGGTACCCTGCAACATGAAGCCGCAACAGCGCCGTGAGCGCATTACCAGACTGATAAAGGAAGAAAACAAGGTGAGCGTGGATCAGCTCGCCGCGCTCCTCAATACCTCCCATGAGACAGTGCGGCGTGACCTCGCCCTCCTGTCGGCAAAGGGCCTCATCCGAAAAGTTCACGGCGGCGCGGTTCATGCGCAGACCGGGCAGGAATCGGCGCTGGATGAAAGAAATTCAACGGCCCGCCCGGAGAAGATCGCAATCGCCAGGACGGCGGCAAGCCTGTTTCACGAGGGTGACAGCTTGTTGATCGACGCGGGCTCCACCACGGCGTATTTCGCCGAAGCGCTGAGCCAGACGGGCCGTTATACCGTCATTACCAATTCCACGCTGGTGGCGCGGGCCTTATGGGCCGCGCCGGCGCAGGGTGAAGTTTATCTTCTGGGCGGGCGCTACTATGGTGACGGAAAGGAAATGCTGGGCCCCCTGGTCGTCGAGCAGATCCAGAGGCTGCGCACCGATCACGCGATCCTGACGGTTGGCGCGGTTGATCCGGCGGGCCGCTTCATGGATTTCAACGCCGACGAAGCCTATATCGCGCGGGCGATGATTGCCAGCGCCCGGCATGTCACGGTGCTGGCTGACAGTTCAAAACTCGGCCGTCATGCGTTATTCCAAGTCTGCGAGGCGTCACAAATCCAGCGGCTCGTCACGGAGAGTCCGCCAGAGCGGACGGTGGCCAATGCCTTGCGGGCTGCCGGCGTGGAAGTGATCATCGCCAACGCCCATATGCCCATAAAAATGACATCCTAATGACAGTATATGTTGTGGTCACAACAATTTTTTAGCCCGAATAGTCATTTTAATGTTGACTCCAATGTGAAATGGTCATTCAATTGTGTTGTTCATGCGCAAATGGATGAATGGCGGCTGTTGGTGCCGCTGGAAAAGAGCTGGAGGAGTCAAACCCATGAAAATTCTTGTGTCTGAAGCGAAGCGGTACAGAACGACGGCCTTTCTTTCCCTGGTTTTGCTGAGTTTTTCGAGTGCGGGAACGGCGCTCGCGGCAGCCTGTCCAAATGTTGCTGATCCCCAGGGCCTTGTTGGCGCATTTCCCCATCAGGCGGAAATCGAAGACGTGACAAAGGCCGGCGTAACCCTGGCTTTCAAAGAGAATCCGCTTTTTGCGGAGGATGTCAGCGCCGGCAAGTTGCCGCCGGTTGCCGAGCGGCTGCCGGCGCAGCCGCTTGTGGAGCTGCCCTATGCGGAGTGCGGCAATTATGGCGGGCAGCTTGAAGCCGTCTCGCGGTCATCCGAATCAGGCACCGCCGATATTCTGAGCTGGCGCCAGGTTTCACTGGTCGGCATGTCCGACGACCTGCAAACCATTACGCCAAGCGCGGCGCGGTCGTGGACCTGGAGCGAGGACTACAAGTCCATCACATTCGAACTGCGCAAGGGCCACAAGTGGTCGGACGGCCAGCCCTTCGGCGCCGATGACGTGGTTTTCTTTTTTGAAGACATCATCAACAACAAGGATTTGAATCCGGAGACGACAAAGGAATGGGGCGTCAACGCCCACGCGGCGAAAGTTGATGATCAGCATGTCACGCTGACCTTTGACGAGCCAAATCCGGGGCTGCTCACCTATATGGCCACCAGCGGTTCCTATTTTGCGCCCTTCGCACCGATGCATCACTTCAAGAAAATGCATGGCAAGTACAATCCCAATGCCGATGCGGAGGCCAAGGCCGCTGGTTTCGAAAACTGGGTGAAGTGGTTTGACACTGTCTACGACAAGTGGATGGACGCACAGGCCTTGACCGCCGCCGCACTGGAAGTGCCGACGCTTGAAAGCCATGTCATCGAACTTACTCCCGATACGCAACAGCGCGTGTTCAAGGCCAATCCCTATTACTTCAAGGTCGACAGTTCGGGGCAGCAATTGCCCTACCTCGACCGCGTCCACGAAAGATTCCTGAATGCGGACCTGCAGACGCTTGCGATCCTCAACGGGGAAGTGGATTTCAAGGCGCAGGGCGTTGAGCTTGAAAGCTATCCCACGCTCAAGGAAGGCGAACAGAAGGGCGGCTATGAAGTGCTCTTGCCGGCAGGCAATGTCGGGCCGGTGCTGGCCTTCAATATCACGCACCGCGATCCCAAGCTCAGCGCCATCTATGGCGACCTGCGGTTCCGCCAGGCAATTTCCCACGCCATCAACCGCGAGGAAATAAACCAGGTCCTGTATTTCGGCCTTGGCAAGCCCAGCCAGGCCTTGCCGACCAAGCTGTCCTTTGCGTCAGATGCAGACGCAAACTACATGATCGATTTCAACCTCGACAAGGCCAACGCCCTGCTTGATGAAATGGGACTGAAGAAAGGCACTGATGGATTCCGCACCCAGGCGGATGGCACGCCCTTTACCATTCTCTGGGAATACTCCAACCAGTTTGCGCGGGCCGAGTTCGTGAAACTGATGTCCGACTACTTCAAGTCGGTTGGCCTCAAGGTCAACCAGAAGGAGCTGACAAGCGAGGCGACGCGCGAGAACGCAAAGGCCGCCGCGTCCGACATCAACATGGAATGGGACATTCCCTACGAGCCCACCCTGGTGGCGGACATCAATCTCTATGTGCCCTACTACTCCGACATTTCGCCGCTCTTCGGCATCAAGTGGAAGCAGTGGTACAATTCCAACGGCGCTGACGGCGAAGCTCCGCCGGACTGGGCCAAGCAGATGTTTGACATCGCCAGGGAATGGAAAACCGTGGTGCCGGGTTCTCCCAAATACACCGAACTTGGCAAGCAGCTCATCAAGCTCAACCTTGAGAACATGACCATCATCGGCACGGTGGGCGAGCTGCCAAAACCGGTGATCGTCGCAACCAAGCTCAAGAACGTGAAGAAGGACATGCCAATCGCCCACTTCAATTTTGGCTACACTTATCCTTACCGCGCCGAACTCTGGTACAAGAACTAGAGCCATTCTGCTGCCGGGGCATGATGCTTGCCCCGGCAGTTCTTTTTTGATGGCATGATATTTTTGAACGGGCGCAAATGCTCAGCTTTTTAAGCCGTAGAATTTCCTACATGCTGCTCACCCTGCTGCTTGTGTCGCTGGTCTCGTTTCTCATCATCCAGGCGGCCCCTGGCGATTATGCGGAAATATATGCGGCGCAAAAGGCGGTGACGGGAGCGGTCATTTCACAGGCCGACGTTCAGGCGCTGCGGGTTGAGCTTGGCCTCGACCAGCCGTGGTATGTGCAATATGGCCGCTGGCTCTTCAAGGCGGTCCAGGGGGATTTCGGCTTGAGCTGGACGTGGCGGCGGCCGGTTGGCGAAGTCATCGCCGAACGCATGCCTCTCACCCTGGCCATCGCCTTCTCCACCCTCCTCTTCATGTATGCGGTGTCCATTCCGGTTGGCATCTATTCGGCAACCCACCGCTATTCCTTCGGCGACAATGTTGTCACCATTCTCGGCTATTTGGGCCTGGCCATTCCCAATTTCCTGCTGGCCCTCGTGCTCATGTACCTGAGCCAGAGATATCTCAGCCAAAGTGTCGGCGGACTGTTTTCCCCTGCATATGCCAATGCGCCGTGGAGCGTGGCCAAGTTTGCTGACATGCTGCAGCATCTGGTGGTTCCCGTGCTCGTGCTCGGCATTTCGGGAACCGCCTTCCTGATCCGCGCCATGCGGGCGGCGCTGCTTGATGAACTGGACAAGATGTATGTGCTTTCGGCCAAGGCCAGCGGCCTGTCGCCTATGCAGTTGCTCCTGCGCTATCCGGTGCGCATGGCGTTGAACCCAATCGCTTCCACGCTTGGCTGGCGGCTGACCTACGTCATTTCAGGCGCCCCCATTGTGGGCTATGTGCTGGCGCTGCCAGACACGGGCCCGCTTTTCCTGCATGCCCTGCTGAACCAGGACATGCATTTGGCGGGCGCCATGATCTTCATCTACTGTGCCTTGACGATTATCGGAACCTTCCTGTCCGACGTGCTGCTCGTCATGCTCGATCCGCGCATCCGGCTTGAATGAGGCAATGCTGATGAAACGTGGCAACATCCTTCTTCCGGCCTTTTTCCGCGGCAAGCGCGCAGAGAAAATCAGGCGTCCCGATCTTGCCAGCCAATGGCAATTGATGTGGTGGAAATTCCGCAAGCATAAACTGGCCATGGTGGGCATGGTGCTCCTGGGCTTTTTTGTCCTCATGGCGCTCTTCGCCGAGTTCATCAGCCCCTACCCGCCCTATGAGCGCAACCCGGCCTATGTTGCGGGAGCGCCCATGGGCATTCATTTTTTTGAGGAGGACGGGACCTTCCATTTGCGGCCCTTCGTCTACGGCAACAAGGCGCAGCGCGATCCCATAACGCTGCGCATGAAATTCGTGACCGACACTTCGCAAATCTGGAAGCTCCAGCTGTTTGCCCACGGCAAGCCCTATAAGCTCCTTGGCATCATTCCCAGCGACCTGCACCTTTTCGGCACGGACAAGGGCTTTGTGCACCTGTTCGGGACAGACTTTACCGGCCTCGATATTTTTTCACGCACGGTGCATGCCACGCGCGCCTCGCTTGGCGTCGCCATCATAGGTGTCAGCGTCTCGTTCCTGCTGGGTGCGGCGATTGGCGGGGCGGCCGGTTACTTCGGCGGGGCGCTGGACAGCTTCATCATGCGCTTCATCGAATTCATCCGTTCGATACCAACGCTTCCCCTCTGGCTTGCGCTGGCAGCGGCATTGCCGCGCGACTGGAGCCCGCTTGCCACCTATGTGGCCATTACCATAATTCTTTCGCTTCTTGGCTGGACGTGGCTGGCGCGAACGGTGCGCAGCAAACTGCTGGCCACGCGCAAGGAAGACTTCGTGCTGTCGGCACGGCTCAGCGGCTGCTCCGATTTCCGCATTATCCACCGCCATCTGCTGCCCTCCTTCATCAGCTATCTGATCGTCGATGTGTCAATCGCCTTTCCGGAAATCCTGCTGGCGGAAACGTCGCTGTCTTTTCTGGGACTGGGCCTGCGCGAACCGGTTGAAAGCTGGGGCGTGCTGCTGTTTGCGGCCCAGAGCATACGCGCCATTGACCAGGCGCCATGGCTGATGATTCCCGGCATATTCGTGATCATTGCCGTTCTGGCGTTCAATTTTGTTGGCGATGGGCTGCGCGACGCTGCCGATCCCTACGCGAGGTGACGATGGACAGGCCCGTGGAAAATCCAGTGCTGTCTGTAAGGAACCTCCAGATCGTTCTCGACAATGGCGGAAGCCCAATTCAAATCACCGACAACGTCAGCTTCAGCATTGGCCGTGGTGAAGTTCTGGCGCTTGTGGGCGAGAGCGGTTCGGGCAAGAGCGTGACGGCGCTGGCGCTGATGCAGCTCCTCGCGCAAAACCTGAAAATTGCACGGGGTGAAATCCTGCTGCAAACCCAGTCTGGGTCCAGCGTAGATATTGCAAAACTCGGTATCCGCGGCAAGGCCATCGAAGCCATTCGCGGGGCGCGCATGGGCATGATTTTCCAGGAGCCGATGAGTTCATTTTCGCCCATTCATACCATCGGCGCGCAAATCGCCGAAGTTGTCCAGATTCACGAATCGGTTTCCCGGCAGGCGGCCCGCAAGCGTGCTTCTGACCTGCTGGGGCAGGTCGGCATTCCGGATCCGGTTGGGGCGCTGGACCGCTACCCCGCGGAATTCTCCGGCGGGATGCGGCAGCGCGCCATGATTGCGCGGGCCCTTGTCTGCGGGCCCGAGCTGCTGATTGCCGATGAGCCGACGACGGCGCTTGACGTCACCATTCAGGGGCAAATCCTCGAGCTGCTGCGCAACCTGAAAAAGAATCTCGGCATGGCCATTCTGTTCATCACCCATGATCTTGGCATTGTGGCGCAGATGGCTGACCGGGTGGCCGTCATGTATTCCGGCTCCATCGTTGAAAGCGGGCCGGTGCGCGAGATTTTCCGCAACCCAACGCATCCCTACACGCGGGCGCTGCTTGAAGCGGTTCCCCGCCTTGGTGACCTTGATCGCGGCCGGCGCATCCAGCCGATCTCCGGGTCCATGCCGAACATCTACGCGGTTCCCCCGGGCTGCCGTTTCCATCCGCGCTGCCCGGTGGCGCAGCTTCCACGCTGTTCGGATTTCGCCCCGCCGGAATTTGCCAAAGGTGAGCATGTTGTTGCATGCATTCATGGCGAGAGGGCGTTTGGCCCATGAGTGAGCTGCTGAAAGTCAGCAATCTGTCGGTGAAGTTTCCGAAGCTTGGCAAAGGCTTCTGGGCCAAGCCTTCCGGCTATGTCAGTGCGGTCGATGATGTCTCCTTCACCATAAGTCAGGGCGAAACCCTGGGCCTGGTGGGCGAGAGCGGTTCCGGAAAGACCACGCTTGGGCTTTCCATTCTGCTCGGGGTGCGGCCAACCTCGGGGCGCGTTCACCTTCGCATTGGCGGCCAGGACATTGATCTGACGGGATTGAGCAAGCATGAATTGCGCCGCGCCCGGCGCCACATGCAGATGATTTTCCAGGACCCCTACGCCTCGCTCAATCCGCGCATGACGGTACGCGACATCATTGCCGAGCCGCTCATTGCCGGCATTTCCGACAAGCGCAAGCTGACGCGGGCCGAAATCGACCAGCGGGTGGCGGAGGTGGCTGAGCAGTGCGGCCTGTCGCGCGACCAGATGAAGCGCTTCCCCCATGCCTTCAGCGGCGGACAAAGGCAGCGCATCGCCATCGCCCGGGCGCTGGTTCTCAACCCTTCGCTGGTTGTCTGCGATGAGCCGATCTCGTCGCTGGATGTGTCGATCCAGGCGCAGATCCTCAATCTGCTCGCCGAGCTGCAAACCCGCCTGGGGCTGACCTACCTGTTCATCGCCCATGACCTGGCCGCCGTGGCTTATGTGTGCGACCGGGTGGCGGTGATGTATCTCGGCCAGATTGTCGAGATGGGCCGGACGCGCGATGTCTATTACGAGCCCAGGCATCCCTACACCGAAGCGCTCATGTCGGCGGTGCCGGAGCCTGATCCCGATGCGGTGACCCAGCCCATTCTGCTGGAAGGCGAAAGGCCGGACCCGGCTCATCCGCCCAGCGGCTGCCGGTTTCATACGCGCTGCGTTTATGCAACCGGCATCTGCAAGACGGAAGTGCCGATGCTCCGGGAGTTGAGTGACGGCCATTCCGCCGCCTGCCATCACGCGGCAACATTGAAACTACGGGGCGCGCGAGATCTCAGGAGTCCGGCAAAATGAATGTGCTGCTGATCACGGCAGATCAGTTCCGCAGCGAATGCCTTTCGGCGGCGGGCCATGCGGTGGTGAAAACCCCGCATCTTGACCGGCTTGCCGAAGACGGCACGCGCTTCACCCAGCATTTTGGCCAATGCCCGCCGTGCGGCCCCAGCCGTGCCTCGCTGCTCACCGGCATGTACCAAATGAACCACCGTTCGGTGCAGAATGGCACGCCGCTTGATGCGGGCTTCACCAATCTCGCGCAGATGGTCCGGACTGTTGGCTACACGCCATGGGTCATCGGCTACACCGACACGTCATTGGATCCGCGCGGGCTTCATTCCCGCGATCCGCGCGCCGGGCGCTATTCGGAGATGCTGCCGGGTGGGGCGCAGTTTGCACCAGGCAGCGAGGAAGGCTCGACCGATCCCGCCTGGCTCCTCCATCTGCAAGACCTGGGCTATCCCAACTGGAAGAAGCCTTTCCGCCAGAAGGATGGTTTTGCAGCCGAAACCTTGGCGCGGGGACCGACCTTCGCGCCCGCCGAGGTTAAATCGGAACACGGGCTTTCGGCTTTCACCACGGACCGGGCCCTGCGCTGCGTCAGGCAATATGGCGATGCGCCGTGGTTTCTGCATGTAAGTTACCAGCGCCCGCATCCGCCGCTGATTGCCACCGAGCCTTGGCATGCCATGTATGACCTCGAAGATGTTCCGGATTTCCAGGCGCTTGCCAGCCTCGATGACGAGCGGGCGATTCACCCTTTCATGCCGTTTCGCCTGGCGCGGCTTGAGATGAATCCCCAGCTGCCGCTTGATGGCCCGCATCCCAACAGCAATGCGCAGTGGCGGCAGGCGCGGGCCACCTATTACGGCCTCGTGTCCGAGCTCGACGATCAAATCGGGCGGCTGCTGGCGGGCATGAAAGCCCTCGACGCCTATGACGACACGCTGATTGTCTTCACTTCCGATCACGGCGAAATGCTGGGCGACCACTGGTGCTGGGGCAAGGAAACGCCGTTTGACCAGGCAGTTCATGTTCCCTGCATCATAAGATCGCCGCAGGCTTCGAAGGCGGCGCGGGGCCGCGTGGTTGACAATTTCTCGGAGCATGTCGACATCATGCCGACGGTGCTTGATTACATCGGGGCGCAAATTCCCTTGCAGTGCGATGGGCGGAGCCTGCGCGAATTTGCCGAAGGTGCTACGCCTTCGGCATGGCGGGACGCGGTGCATTGGGAATATGATTTCCGTTCCATCAGCGATGACAGCGTGGACAAGCATTTTGGCTTGAGCATCGATGAACTGGGTCTCGCGGTCACGCGAACCAAGACGCAGAAATATATTCACTTCAGCGCGCTGGCACCGCTCTTCTATGATGTCGCGGCGGACCCTTTTGAACTGGTAAACCTTGCAGGCGAGCCCGCGCGGGCGGAACAGGTCCTGCACATGGCGCAGCGCATGCTGTCGTGGCGGATGGCGTTTAACCGGCGCGAGATGACCGGCATCAGGCTGCACCGGGGCCAGCAAATTCACGCGGCAGCGGAGCGGCGCATCCTGAAAGGGCAGGCGCTGCCATGAGGACGATTGCCGGGCTCGCCGATGTCATTGCAAATTACAGCTGCCTGTTTGTCGACGTGCATGGTGTTCTGCATGACGGCGACCTGGCATTCCACGGCGCGGTGGAGGCCCTGGGCAAGGCGCGGCAGCAGGGCATAGGGATTGTCATTGTCACCAATTCCGCCGAACGCACCAGCGTGGTGTCGGAGCGTCTTGGCAATGCGGGATTTCCCCGCCACCTGCGCGATAACATTGCCTCGTCGGGCGAGCTGACCTGGCGCTACCTGATGCAGCCGGATGCGGCGACAGGCACATTGCCAAAGCTTTTCATTGTAAAAGAAGGCGAAGGCCCACGCTGGCTGGCGGACCTTCCCCATCCCATCGTCGCGGATGCAGGCGAGGCCGATCTCATGGTTGCGGCCGGCATGCCGTTCCGCGATGAGCAGGCATTTCATGACAGCGGCTATGGGGCCCTTTTCCGCTCGGCGCTGGAGCGGAAACCACCGCTGATTGTGGCCGATTCGGATGTCACTTACCCTTCCCTCGGAAAAATCCGCCTGGGGCCGGGCTGGCTTGGCAATTTTTACCGCGATCTCGGCGGTTCCCTGGTGGAATTCGGAAAGCCCCATGCGCCGGTTTTCAGGGAAGCGCTGGCCCTTGCGGGCAAGCCTTATCCCGACGACGTGCTGATGATCGGCGACAATCTCTCAACCGATATTGCCGGGGCCACGGGCATGGGCCTGCATTCGCTGCTGGTCCTCAGTTACGGAGTCAGCCAGCATCTCACGCCGGCCGACATTGCCGGAGAAAATACCGGAATGGGTTCAGGCCCCACCTATGTGGCGCAGTCGCTGCGCTGGTGATCCGGTTTCAGGAACTCGAAAGCAAGTGATCAGCAAGCTCGGCAAAACCGCGGCCGCCGCTTGCCCGTGTCACCCAATGGGGGGAGGCGGGCAGGCTGCCGGCAAATTTGGTCACGTTGGCAACGCCAACCGAGTTTGGAAAATAACCAAACATCGGCGCGTCATTGGGGCTGTCGCCGACGAAGACAACGGTGTCACGCTCGCGCTCGGCATTGAGGCCGAATTCATCGGCGAGGATTTTTTTGCTGGTGGTAAGCTTGTCGTAGGCGCCGAACCAGCCGTTCACGTGGATCGAGGAAATTTTCGCGGTGGCGCCATGGCGTTCGAAAATTTTGACAATGTCATTTACGGCAGCGGATGGCAGAGGCTTCACGTCCTCGGCAAAATCAATGGCGAGGTCCGCCTCGCGGTAGGCCTGGTCGCTGGCCAGCGCGGTTCCGGGTATTTCGCCCAGAACTTCTGCCATTATAAGGTTGAGCCTGGCGCGGTCAGTGTTGCGTTCAGCCGCGGATTTCGCGTAACTCCGCGTCATGCGGCGGGTGCCGTCATCATACCGGAAGTAAAACGCGCCGTTTTCGCCCACCACGCCATCGACCGGCCATTGCCTGGCCACCAGGTCGCACCATCCGGCGGGGCGGCCGGTGACCGGAATGACGATCAGGCCTGCGGCCTTCAAGCGTTCCATCGCCGCATAGGCGATTGCCGGAAGGCGGCCGCCATGGGTCAGGGTATCGTCGATGTCGGTCAGCACGGCGCGAACGCGCTTGCGCTCGACGGCCGGGAATTGCGCAATCGGTTGAAATACGGCAGTGGAGCCCACAGGTTTGTTCATTTGCAAAACTTTCAAGGAAATTCAGGACTGTAGCTATTAAATCAAAATATGTTGTACTTACAACATTATATATTGTAAACACCAAGTTTTAGTAGAATTGCTTTCCCGTGGAGAAACGAAAAACGATGACGGATAAGTTGAATGTGTTGTTCATTTGTGCCGACCAGTGGCGGGCCGATTGCATTTCGGCCCTGGGCCACCCGAATGTCAAAACGCCCAATCTTGACGCCCTTGTCAAGGATGGCATGCTGTTTCGCAATCATTTCGGCCAATGCACCCCCTGCGGTCCGTCGCGCACCAGCCTGTTGACCGGCCTCTATCTAATGAACCACCGCTCGGGCCGCAATGGCACGCCGCTCGACAGGCGCCACACCAACGTGGCGCTCGAAGCACGCAAGGCGGGTTATGATCCGGCGCTGTTCGGCTACACTGACACGACGCCCGATCCAACCGGCAAGCATCCCAATGATCCGGCGCTCACCGCCTATGATGAAGGGGTGCTGCCCGGGTTCACAGCGCCCCTGCATTTGCCGGAAGACATGGGCTTCTGGGTTTCAGAGCTTATTGCCAAGGGCTACAAGTTTCCCAAGGGGCGTGATGATGTTTTCCGCCCCAAGAAAGGCTTCGACAAGCCTGCCGACCGCGGCTTCCGCTTTATCCCCACGGAGTTTCCCGCGGCGGAAAGCGAAACGGCCTTTCTTACCGATGAATTCCTGAAATGGCTTCTGGTGCGGGAACACAAGCCATGGTTTGCCCATTTCGTGTTTTTCCGTCCCCATCCGCCGCTCATAGCGCCTGAACCCTATAATGCCGCGGTTCATCCGCAAGACGTCAGGTTTCCCGTGCGCGCCGAAACTCCTGAAAAGGAGGGACAGCAGCATCCCATGCTGGCCTATGAAATTGCGCGGCTCAAAAGGCCAGGAGCCTATGACGAGCACAATCCCAATGACCTCATCGCCTCAAGCGATCTCGACATAAGGCAGATGCGGGCCACCTATTACGGCCTGGTCAATGAAGTCGACCATCATCTCGGCCGGATCATCGCCTATCTCAAGGCCTCGGGACAATATGACCGTACACTGATCATCGTCACCAGCGACCATGCCGAAATGCTCGGCGAGCACTATGTCTGGGGCAAGGAAATCTACTTCGACAAGTCCTTCCACCTGCCGCTGGTGATCCGCGATCCCAGGCCTCAGGCCAATGGCAGCCGGGGCAAGATGATTGATGCCATGAGCGAGGCGGTGGATGTCATGCCGACCATCCTTGAATGCATCGGGCTGGAGATTCCCCGCCCCTGCGATGGCGCTTCGCTCATGCCGTTCCTGCACGGGAAAACTCCGGCCCATTGGCGCAAGGAAGTGTTCTTCGAGCATGATTTCCGCGAGGTGCGCAGCCAGAAGGTCGAAGCCGCCCTTGGCATCAGTTCAGACGAGGCCTGTTATGCGGTGATCCGCGACAAACGCTACAAGTATGTGCATTTTGCCGCCCTTCCGCCGCTGTTTTTCGATCTCCAGAACGACCCCGATGAAATGCATAATCTCGCTGACAAGCCTGAAATAGCCGGGTTGCTGCTGGAGTACGCGCGGAAAATGCTGTCGTGGCGCCTGGTCAATGCGGAACGCACGATGACGAACATGCATGTGGGGCAAGGCGGATTGTTCCAGAGGCCATGATGAAATCAGGAAAATTGCAGCAGTATCGCGTTTGCGATAAGGGTAGTCTGGGGACTGACGTTGCGAATCTTCAAGAGCTGGGATGGAAACGGTGAGGGCTGTCAAGGAGCGTAGCAAGCAGAAAAGGCAGGGCGCGATCATCGCGGAGCTCCGGGCGTCGCCCGCGATCCGCATTGTCGAGCTTGCGCATGAGCACGACGTGTCGACCGAAACAATCCGGAGGGATCTCGATGAGCTGAGTGCTGCGGGCCTCATCAACCGCACCTATGGCGGCGCCACCGGGGCGCCCACCCATGCCGAGCCGCTGTTTGATGACAGGTACAGGGCCAACACCGTGCAACGCATGGATCTGGCCAAAGCCGCCGTGCCGCTCTTCAGGAATGGCGACACTCTTATGATCGACGCGGGCAGCACCACGGTCTTCGTGGCGAAACGCCTTGCCGCCGAACTGAATGACCTGACAGTCATCACTACCGGCTTTGGCGTTGCCTCGGCGCTGGCCACCAATCCCACCATCCGGGTCCGCATGTGCCCCGGCGAGTATGATCCGGGCGAGGGCGGGGTGCGCGGGCCTGACACGATCAGCTATCTCGAGCGCTTCAACGTCTCGCACGCCGTCATCGGCGCCAGCCGGCTGGACGCTGACGGGCCCAGCGATTTCAATTCGGCCTCGGTGTGGATCAAACGCATCATGTTCAAGCAGGCGGCAAGCTCGGTCCTCGTGCTGGACAGCAGCAAGTTCGAGCAGAAGGCCTTCGAGCATATCTGCCCGCTGGACAAGCTGAACCACCTTGTCACCGACAGGGCCCCACCGCCTAAGCTGGCCAAGGCGCTTTCGCAGAACAGTGTCTCGGTTCATTTGCCGGAAAAGAAAAGCTCTTAGACTTTGAGCGTGTGGATATCGGCCAGCGGTTCGCGGAACAGGTCTTCCACCAGCACGCTGATCAATTGGGTGCGGCCCTGCACATCGGCCTTGCGGTAGATGGCATTGAGCTGCGCTTTGATTGTGGCCTCGGCGGAGCCGCGGAGCTTCGAAATCTCGGCGATGGAGTAGCCCTTGATGGTGAAGGCTGCAACGTCCTGCTCGGCGGGTGAAAGACTCCAGCTCTGAAAATAGCCACTCATGACTTCAGCAAGGGAACCGCGCGCCACGGCGAGGCCTTGTTCCATGCTCCGGTGGCGTTCGTAAAGGGTGCGCAGGACAAGCGCTTCCACCACGATGCCAAGGGCAAGGGAGGCCGTTGCCGCGATTTCCGGGGCGAGGTGCCACAGCGTATCCTGCGTGTCGAGATCGCCCAGCACGTCCCTGACGAAGATGATCGCGCAGATGACCTGCACGGCAATGAGGGCGGCCAGCGCAAGGATCTGGGGATGAAGTTTTCTGGAAGATGCCATGGGTCCTGAAACCCGGAATTCTGGGCCACATTATGGCGGAAACACATGCGCTCACGGAAGGTTTTTGTGGCCGGTGAACATGGCGGCAGGAAGATTGACTTTGAGTCTGCGGCTTTCCAGGAGAATCGCGAGGATGTGGGCGGTTATCGAAATTTCTGCCCAGGTCACGGAAGCCTCATGCAGTTCTTCGACCCAATCGATGCCGAAATAGGCCACTGTCGTCATCATGTAGCCGCTGAGGGAGATGACGCACAGCGTCAGCAACAGGTTGTAGATCATGAGTGCGCCCAGCGGCGAATGACCGGGATGGGCATTGCGCCGTCCGGCAAGAATATCCCTGGCCTGGGCCAGGGAGCCCATGGGTGAGGGCGGGAAGCTGGTGAAGCGGGCATGGGTGCTGCCAACAAAGCCCCAGAGAAGCCGGAAAACCAGCAATGCCGCAATCGCGTAGCCCAGGTAGCGATGCAGGTTTTTTTCGGGGTCGGTGAAAAAAGCGTTCGCCGTGAAGCTGGCGGCCAGCGTCCAGTGGAACAGGCGCACAAGCGGGTCCCAGACATAGATGCGAAGTGACATGGTTCATCCTCGAATGTTGGGCCGGCGCACCAGAAGCGCGCCGGCGGGTTACTGATCTCAGCCCTCGTCTTCGCCATTGTTCTTGACGATTTCGAGCTTGTCATTGAGGTAGATTTCGGAGGTCTTGCCGTCTTTGACGGCGTAGACTTCGATCATCCCGTCCTCCATCTGCACCTTGCGCACGTCGTATCCTTTGGCGGTCAGTTGCGCGGTGACTTTCGCCTGCAGGGCAGGGTCAATGTCATTGCTGGCAAATGCCAGGGTGGAAGTGGCGGCAAGGGTGGCGAAGGCGGCTACAAAGAGGGTAGCGTGGAGTTTCATGGTCAGAAGTCCTTTTCACGGGGGTTGAGGCGGAGTTGCCTGTGCCGTGAAAGAGGACATGGCGAAAAGCGCCGGGCTGGTGAATCCACCCCGGACCCTATTATGCCGCTTTAGAACCTGAGTTGTACGCACAGGCTCCTCTGGACAAGCAGGCCTGAACGCGCCAGTCTGGATTTCCGCCAAAGGTTTCAGGGGCCGCGCGCGTGCCATCCACTGTGTTCGAGCAACTGTTTGTCAGCCAGAACATCGTGCATGTTGCGGCCCTTCTGTTTCTGCTCGGCTTCCTGTCACGCGACCAGTTCATCCTGCGCGGGCTGGTCCTGCTGGGCGACCTTCTCTATATCCTGTATTTCTATTTTGCCCCGGAGAGCCCGCTGTGGGGCGGGATATTCTGGAGCGCCATGTTCGCCATCGCCAATGTGGCGATGATCTGGCTCATCTTCCTTGACGAAGTGCAGTTCAGCCTGCGGGCCGACGAGCGGAAGCTGTTTGACCTGCTGGCGGATCTGACGCCCGGCCAGTTCCGCAAGCTGCTGAAGGCCGGCAGGCAGGAGGTGGCAGCCGCGCCCCTCGTCATCACCACGGAGAATGAGCCGTCCAGCAAACTCTATTTCGTCATCGATGGCAAAATGACAATCGCGAAGGGCGGGCACCGGACGGTTTCAGATGCGAAGACATTCGTCGGCGAAATCGCCTTTCTGCTGTCGCGGCCCGCAACCGCAACGGTGACGCTGGAAGCGGGCTGCCATTACTGTGTGTGGGATTCGAAAACATTGCATGCGGTCCTCAATGGCAATCCGGCGCTGCGCACGGCGTTGAGCGCGGCGATGAACCGGAAACTGGCAGAGAAAGTGGCGCAGGCCGGCGTGCTGACTGACATTACTGGCAATGATCTCAAGCTCCCCGCCAAGCCCAAAGGCATCGCGCCGCGCAAATCCAAACCTGCAAAGCGGGCCAAGCGTTCACTGCGGAAAAAGGTTTAGCTTGCCCTCAGGCAGACCAGGGAAGCGCTCCATTTGACTGGCGTGGGGATGGCCATGTCAATGGCGGGGCCCTGCCGTGACGGGCGCGGTGCGGACCAGGCGGCGCGGGTCTGTGTCCAGCGTTCAACGCGGCGGCGTTCCATGATCTGCTCGCTGAACTCCACGCCCAGGCGGTGCTCGGCATGCCAGGCGATGGTGCACAGGCGAAGCGTGGCCTCGCCATCAAGACGCAGCCAGAACAGGGACGGCAAATCTTTGGGACGCAGAAATTCCATCATTGCCCCATCCTGCGATATGTCGCGCACCGTGCAGTTCAGGTGTTCGGTCTGGAGCGGATGAAAAATCGAGGCCTGCATAAGCGCCGCGCGCCGCGGGGAGCGGCGTTGTTCAAGGCGTTTAAGATCATTCTTCATTGGCTAACCGGTCCCGGAATTTTCAATTGTGGCAAGCCTAGGAATGAAACCTGAAATCGGGATTGTTAATTTCGCTAAAATTGTCTGGATTATTGCAACGCGAGGGGCGGGGAACAAAATCTGCCCTATCCCGTTGATAGGCATGAAAAAATTCTTGGCTTTCGGGCTTTTGGCCCTGTTTTTCGTCCATTCCCCAGCCGGTTTTGGCCAAACCCCCCTGACTTCCGAAGAGATCAACGCGGCGGAGTTTGTCGATTCCCTGCCGGAAGGGGTGAGCGCCTTGACGGTCAAGTTGCAGGTGCTGCTTGACCGGGCGGGCGCCAATCCCGGGGTGATCGATGGCGTTGCCGGCGAGAATGTGACCCGGGCAATCCGCGGCTTTGAGGAGATCAACGGCCTTGAGGTCGACGGCATCATGACACCGGATTTATGGGAACGGCTGCGTTCCCCCGAACCTGTTTCCACGACTTACACCATCACGTCGCAAGACCTTGAAAGAATGGTCGAGAGCATTCCCGCCGATTATGCCGAAATGGCCAAGATGGAATGGCTGGGATACACCTCCGGCGCCGAGGCGCTGGCCGAGAAGTTCCATATGGACCAGAACTTTCTCGTTGCCCTCAATCCCTCCGCCAGATTCATCATCGGGGAAAGCATCATCGTCGTAAATCCGGGCGAGCAGGCTCCGGTTGTGGTCACGCGCATTGTTGCCGACAAATCGAATGAGCGCCTTGTGGTTTATGGCGAGAACGACCGCCCGGTGCTGGTTTATCCCGCCACCATCGGCAGCGATTCCACCCCCTCGCCAAAAGGCACCCATGAGGTCAAGGGCGTGGCGGAATTTCCCACCTATGCCTACAACCCCGACGTCAACTTCCAGCAGGCAGAAAATACGGAAAAGCTCACCATTCCGGCCGGCCCCAACGGTCCCGTGGGCGGCACATGGATAGATCTTTCGGAACCCACCTACGGCATACACGGAACGCCGGAACCATCGAAGATTTCCAAAACCTCATCGCATGGCTGCGTGCGGCTTACCAATTGGGCCGCGGCGGAACTGGCAAAGCTGGTGAAGCCGGGGATTGTGGTTACGTTCATCGAGGCGTCGAAGTCCATTTATTGAGTGGAGCCTGCCTTTGTCCTCTCCCGCTACTCCCTCTCTCCATGGTCGGGCTTGACCCCACCACCCAGACTTTTAACATTCGCGCTGCTTTAAACTGGTTGGTCGGGTCAAGCCCTACCATGGAGAGCGGGGGGCGGTGGCCGTCGATAACAGAGGCCCAAGATTTATTTTCCTAGGCCCCTTGATACGCTCCTAGTGTAGGACTATATTGTACTCCACAGCCCTTTGCCGTGCGGTGTTGACTCGGGAAAATATTTTCTGCAAGGTACTGGTATGACAGGTATACCACTATGATTGCGATCAAGCGGGCCAAGCTTTTTGAGCAGGTTGCCGAAGTGCTTGAGCGGCGCATCCGCGATCATGATCTGCCGGCCGGGGCGGAATTGCCGTCGG